>DATBZP010000046.1:0-97816 GCA_036513135.1 Candidatus Dormiibacterota bacterium
CAAGGGGGACTACGTCCCGCTTACCGGAACCCCCTCTCCATGCGGCGTTTTGGTTTTGTGGTGAACGCGGAGTCATGGCCCGGCGGAGCCGGGCCAACCCTGCCGCGTCAGTAGTTTTCTGGAGCAGTAATGGACGCTGAACTCAACCCTAAAGAGCTTCTGGAGCGGATCGTGCAGCTGAAGGAGCACCTTTGACCTGCCCGCGAAGGCGAAGCGTGCCGATGAGCTCGACGTTCAGCTGGTGCAGCCTGGCGTGTGGGACGACGCTGCCCGCGCGGGGCAGATGGCGCGCGAGGCTGCCGAACACCGCCAGCTGATCGCGACGTGGGACCGCCTGGAGAGGCGGGCCCGGGATTTGATCGAGCTCGACCAGCTCGCCGGCGGCGATCCGGAACTCGAAGAACAACTTGCGGAGGAACGGGCGGCGATCGGCAACGAATTGCGTTCCCGAGAACTGGACCTGCTGTTCACCGATCCGTACGCGAACCACAACGCGGTGATCACCCTGTCCGTCGGCCAGGGCGGGGTGGAGGCGCAGGACTGGGTGGAGATGCTGATGCGCATGTACATCAAGTGGGCCGAGCGCAAGCACTTTGAGACGGAGATCCTCGAGACGTCGCCAGGCGAGGAGGCTGGGCTCAAGAGCGCGACACTCATCGTGCGCGGTCCGCGAACTTACGGCCTCATGCGCTCGGAGCACGGAGTACACAGGTTGGTGCGCATCTCGCCTTTTGATCAGAACCATCGCCGGCACACGTCTTTCGCGCTCGTGGAGGTGATGCCGGAGCTCGAGAGCTCAGACGAGGCCGCGGTTGTGATCAATCCGCAGGAGCTTCGCATCGACACCTACCGCTCCACTGGCGCCGGCGGCCAGCACGTCAACAAGACTGATTCAGCCATTCGCATCACGCACCTGCCCACCGGAATCGTGGTCACGTGCCAGAACGAACGCTCGCAGATGAAGAACCGGGAGATGGCGATGAAGGTGCTAAAGGCGCGGCTGTTCCAGAGGCAGCAGCAGGAAGCCGCCGCGCAGCTCGACCAGATCCGCGGCCAGTTCCTGCCGGCCGAGTTCGGATCGCAGATCCGGAACTATGTTCTGCAGCCCTACACGCTGGTGAAGGACGTGCGAACGGGGCTCGAGGTGGGGAACACACAGGCCGTGCTTGACGGCGAGATCGACCCGTTCATCGAGAGCTGGCTCCGCTGGCGCCTGAGCCAGAACGGCGCCCCTGAGAAGCCGAGCGCAAACAACTCAGGACGGGCCCGTTAAATACGTGTTTGGCTCTCTTGGAGTGGGTTCGGGACGGGTTTGGAGCTCCAAATAGGGGCTTAGTTCGGGGGGCTCCTTCGCGGGGGCTGGTCGGGGGCATGAGGTATACTCCCCGCGACCTAGCCACACGCGCCCTGGGGCGCGGAACGTCACAGCAAGAGTTGCACTTTATGGTTCTAACACCAGACTTCGACACACGGCCGGTGATCAGCTTCCAGCACGTCTGGAAGACTTATCCCACGGGAACTGAAGCTCTCCGCGACGTCAACCTTGTCGTCCCGGAAGGCGATTTTGTATTCCTTGTCGGTGCTTCAGGCGCGGGTAAGTCCACCCTCGTCCGGCTCCTGATCCGGGAAGAGAAGCCCACCAAGGGCAAGATCTTCGTCGAGGGCCTGGAGCTCGGGCGCATGAAGCGGCGGCAGCTGCCTCATTACCGGCGGAAGGTGGGCCTCGTGTTCCAGGACTTCAAGCTCCTTCCCACTCTCACCGTCTACGAGAACGTGGCGTTTGCCCTGCGTGTGCACGGTGAGGCCGAGCGCACCATCCCATCGCGGGTGGCGGAAGCGCTCGACACCGTGGGCCTCAGCGGTAAGGACCACACGTATCCGTCGAATCTTTCGGGTGGGGAGCAGCAGCGTGTTGCGATCGCCCGCGCACTCGTCCATGCGCCGCGATTCATCATCGCCGACGAGCCAACCGGGAACCTCGACCCCGCCACCGCCTGGGAGATCATGCAGCTCTTTCTGCGCATCAACGCGCGTGGAGCGACCGTCGTGATGGCGACCCACAACCGTGAGATCGTCGACCTGCTGCGCCGGCGCGTCGTCGCCATCGACGCTGGTCAGATTGCCAGGGACGATCGTTCAGGCCGATACCACGATGATTTATCGAAACCTCAGATTCGCGCTCAATAGCGCCTGGCAGAGCTTCTTCCGGAACCTCGCGGTCAGCGCGGCCGCGGTGGTTTCGATCACGCTCATCCTGATCCTGGCCGGCATCAACCTATTGGTCGGCCACGCTTTCTCGCAGGTGCTTGACGGTTTTCGGGCGAAGGTGAGCGAGATCTCCGTCAACGTCGCCGACGGCACGCCTCTGCAGAGCGTCTACGACTTCCAGCAGCAGCTGTCCTCCGATCCGCGGGTGACCAGCGTGCAGTTCATCACCAAGGACCAGGCGCTGACCCAGTTCAAGGCCGATCCGAACAATGTCGTGCTAGCTCAGCAGATCGATGGGAACCCCCTGGACGCGAAGCTCCAGGTGCGCGTGGCCAAGTTGGACGATGTGGCGGCCATCGACACGATCGCGCGCCGCTGGGCGGGGGTGGACCCGACCGATCCGACGAACTACCAGGGTGATTTCGTCAACCGCATGCTCCAGTTATCTGAGTGGTTGGGCCTCGCCGGCATTGGATTGCTCGCGATCCTCGTCGTGGTTTCGATCGTCATCGTCATGAACACGATCCGCACCGCGGTCTACCACCGTCGCAAGGAGATCGAGGTGATGAAGCTCGTCGGCGCGACGGAATGGTTCGTCCGCGGGCCGTTCGTGATCGAAGGCGTGATGACGGGCCTGATTGCGGCGGCGATCGCCCTGGCCCTGCTGGTCATCGCGTACCAACCTGCGGTGGAGCGCTTTCGCGCAGATGTCGCATTCATACCGCTCTCCTACGATCCTGCGTTCGTCGCGAGCCTGGCGCAAGACCTGCTCCTTGGCGGTGCGCTGCTCGGAGCTCTCGGCAGCTATATCGGCGTGCGCCGCTACGTGAAGATCTGAGATGAGGAGAATCCGGATCGTTGCCGCCCTGGCAATCGCAACCCTGTCGTGGGTCCCTCTGTCGATACAGCCGGTCTCGGCGATCTACTGCTATTCGGGCGATCCTCCAGCCGTGTACCAGGCGTGTCTCGCTTACAACGCCGGCATCGGCCAGCAGGTGAACAACCAAAACCAGCTGCAGAACATCCAGTCGAAGATCAACAGTGCTGTTTACCAGATCAACGCGATCGACACCCTGATCAACAACCTGAAGAACCAGATCGCAGCTCAGCAGGCACTCATCGCCCAAACGCAGACGGCCATCGATGACCTCAACAGGCAAATCAGGTTCGGCGAGGCAAACCTCACTCGGCTGGTAGCAAACACAAGCGTGCGCGACGAGCTGTTGAATCAAAGGCTGCGCTACATCGATTCGCACGGGGGTCTGAACTACGTGCAGCTCGTCCTCACCGCAAGCAGCTTCAACCAGATGATGGATCGCATGATCGCCGCCCAGCAGGTCGCCGCCTCGGACCGAAAGCTGCTGAACGGCCTTGCCGAACAGCACTCCCAGGTCTCCCTCGCGAACTCGGCTCTCGACGACCAGAAGAGCCAGGTGACGGCGCTTCTGCAGCAGCAAAAGGCCACGGAGGCGGACATTCAGGACAACCTCAAGGCGCAGGCGGCGGCTCTTGTCGCCGAGCAGAAGCTGCAAGTCCAACTAGCCGCTCAGTACGCAGCGGTGCAGGCCGAGCGCGCCGCCATTGACGCCCAGGTCGCCCAGCTAGCCCAGCAATACGACGCCGCAGCCGTAAAGGCCGGCGGCGGGTCCGGCGTGTTTGCGTGGCCGGAGCCGGCCTGCGGACCGAGCTGCATCAGCCAGGGCTATGGCTGCTCATCGTTCTACCTGGAGGTCACTGACTCAAATGTCTGCCCCACCTGGCCGTATCGTGCCCACACCGGGATCGACATTGCCGGCTCATATGGCACGCAGATCGTGGCGGCCGACACCGGTGTCGCGTACCTGCACCCGGGCAGCGTCGGCTACGGCAACTTGCTCGTGATCATCCACGGCAACGGGTACTCGACGTGGTACGGACACCTGAGCGGGTACGCGCCGGGCCTGTCCAGCGGTCAGGTGGTCCCGCGAGGTACGACGGTTGCTTTCGAGGGTTCGACCGGCTGGTCGACCGGGCCGCATTTGCACTTCGAGATCCGCGTCAACGGTTTCTACAGGAACCCGTGCATCTGGCTTGGCTGCTAGTCACGGCATCCCGGCTTCCAGATTTCGCTAGGCTGCTGACATGAATCGCCGCGCTGCCCTGCGGGGTGGCGCCGCCCTCGCCGTCCTGATCGTCGTCTTCGTCGCGGGCGTTTATGTCGACCAGGCGTTTCCGGAATACGTGCCTTACTTCGGGCATCGATCGGTGAGCGGCGTGGACCTCTCGGAGCTGCAGCAGGCGGTGCGCCTGGTGCAGGCGGACTACGTGGACGGCAACCTTGATACGAGCAAGCTGTCGCACAGCACTGTGCAGGGCCTGATCACCGGCCTGGGCGACCCCTTCTCCGCATATTTCGACCCCGCGGCGTACAAGCGCCTTCAGCAGAGCTACCAGGGCCTCTACTCCGGCATTGGGATCTACCTGAGCTTCACGACGAGCTACCCGGTCATCACGGGCACGGTGCCGGGATCGCCGGCCGCACGTGCGGGGCTGCAGGCGGGCGACCAGATTGTGAAGGTGGCGGATAAGGACACCAAGGGCATCACCGCCGACCAGGCGACAGCACTCATCCAGGGCGCGGACGGCACCAAGGTGACGCTCGGGATATCGCGCGCCGGTAGCACGTTCTCGGTGACGATAACGCGCGCCGAGATACACGTACCCATGGTTCGATCGGCGGTGATCGCCAACCACGTTCTCTACATTCGGATCTATGAGTTCGGCACCAACACGTCGACTGAGTTCGCTTCAGCCCTGTCCTCCGGACTGCCCGGCGCGCTGGGAATCGTGCTGGACCTGCGCGGAGATCCAGGCGGCTTCATATCGGCCGCCGACGACGTGATCAGCCAATTCGTGTCCAGCGGTGAGACGTTCGAGCTTCGTGACCGCAGCGGCACGGTGGAACGGCATAGCGTCGCCGGACAGCATGCGGCGCCAACGCTTCCATTGGTCGTGCTGGTGGACGCCAACAGCGCTTCGGCCTCGGAGATCGTGGCCGGTTCGCTGCAGGTCCACCACCGCGCGAAGTTGGTCGGGACGGTGACCTACGGCAAGGGCTCGGTGCAGCAGGACTTCGTGCTGGCGGCCGGGTCGGACATTCACCTCACCGTCAAGCGGTGGTACCTGCCGAACGGACAGACGATCGACCACAAGGGCTTGCAGCCGGACGTGCCCGTGACGCTTGCGCAGCCCACCGACGCTTTCGATGTCACCGCGCTGTCCCAGGGCTACGCGAAAGACACGCAGCTCAACACCGCGCTCGCAATGCTGCCTGGGTAGACTGAGAGCCCCACGAACTCGGAGGCTTCGCCGTGAGTTCGCGGGGACCCAGGTTTCGCGAAAACGGGCGGTTAGCTCAGTTGGCTAGAGCGCCTCGCTTACACCGAGGAGGCCGTTGGTTCAAGTCCATCACCGCCCACATCAATTCGGGAGCCTTTCCATAACGCGAACCGAAGTCTTCGGAAGGCGGAGAGGTCCCCCGGCCTGGGTTGGTGTTTGGTCAGGTCGCCCTCCGATTCCACTGCCGAATCCAACACATCCGTTCTGAATGCCACGGCTCACGAGGTCAAGGACCATAGCTGTGGTGCTCCGTCACGAAAGCGGAACCCAGTCGACTGCGGTGAGCATTAACGTTCTGGGGCGATTACCTTGATGCCAAGTCGAGCGGGGTGGGCAAACCGGTGATCCTCCCCAAGATCCGGGATCCGCGGTTCATCACCGTGCGTCGCGGCGGCAGCCTCCAAGACGACGATCACCGCCTCCTTGCGATCTGGGCAGCTGACTGCGCGCAGCACGTGCTGCACCACTTCGAGCAGGCACTGCCAAAGGACGACCGTCCACGTCGGGCGATCGACCTCGGGCGTGCCTGGGCGCGGGGTGAGATCACGTGGGGAGAGGCCCGCACGGCGGCCGGCCATGCAAACGCCGCGGCCAGAGACCTGAGTGGGGCAGCACGGCATGCCGCGTACGCTGCTGGCCAGGCTGCGGCGGTGGGCCATGTGGCAGCCCATGAGCTCGGTGCCGCGGCCTACGCGATCAAGGCGGCGCGAGCGGCAGCGGCTGAAGGCGAGCGCGAGGCGGCTGGCCGCTTGGAGTGCCAGTGGCAGCGCGCCCAACTGCCCCGCGAGATCCGAGAACTTGTGCTCGACGACCAGCGGCTTCGCAACGAGTTGTGCTGGTTTGCGTTCGACTGCTGACACGGCTCGCTCCCGGCGGCCGCCACCCTGTCAGGTCGGCTCGACTCGCAGCCGGCCGCAGAGGTAGCCGACGGACGCGACCTCCAGCTACGTCTGGGCGCCGAGCGCCGTCTTCTCGTAGCAGCGCGAGAGCCGACGCCATCCCCCAGCCGCGCTTGCGCCTCCTCGCTCATCCCAGGCTGATCGGTCGACCAACTATCGTCAGGTGGTTCGCGTTACCGAAACCTCGGCCCACCACGACTGACATTTTCCACAGCGCATGACCTGCAGGCGCTCGCGCTCGGCACGGCACCTCGCCTCGTCCAATGGCCCCAACTGCTTCAGGGCCGGGGCGATCGCGGGCTTATAAGGCGCGGTCTGACGCGGGTGGCCGAGTCTGCAATTCACGCTCTGTGGGCTGCGTTGGGTGTGCAACTGGCTCCGGCGATCCCGAAAAGAGGTTGCGCTTCGTATTACGTTGCTATATGGTGTTCGTATTACGCTGAGGAAGCAGTTTTTCATGCCGGGCGAGCTGCCGCTCGTCCTCCTTGATCTCATCTCCGATCGCCCACAGGGCGGCTACGAGTTGCTGGGCGGGCTCGAGCGACGGTTTGGCCCGGGCTATCGGCCCTCGCCCGGAAGCGTTTATCCGGCGCTCTCTGCGCTGCGAGCCGAGCAGCTCATCGAGCAGGAGTCCGGCGGAGCGAGAGCGTCGTATCGCGTGACGGCACAAGGTCGCGACATGCTCACCACGCAGCGCGACGTGTTCGCGAGGATCGAAGCCCGCACCAGCTCTGCCCTCAAGTCCGACGCGTGGCGGCAGCTCGTTCTCGACCGGTTCGTGGCTCGCATCAGCAAGTTGAGCGGTCGTATCGACCGCGCCGCCGTCGAGCGCATTCTCGACAATGCCGCGAAGGCGGTCGCCGACCTGGAGGTCAGAAATGGACAGTGAAGAGCAGTTCGATCAACTGGCGAGACGAGAGGAAGAGCTTCGCGCGCTCGCGTCGCGAGGACGACGGCGATCGCTGTTGATCATGATTCTCGCCTTCGTGCCGAGCCCGTTCCTTGTCATGCTGACCAACCACGACAGCAGCCTGCTCAGCCTCATTCCGGTTGGCATCGCCTGCGTCGTCGCCACCTTCTACTCATGGACAAAGTGGCAGCGTCGACCGGAGGACTCCCAGTCGGTTGCCTTCGTCGGACTCGACCGAAGACGGCAATGGGCGACCTACCGCTCGATGCGGGATGGAAGCGGAATCGACGATCCCGTCGTGCTGACCATCGTCGAGTCGATCCACCACCATCTGAGTCGAAGCGTCCCGGCGGTCGTGGCCACGATGGTCGTGATCGCGGCGATGGCCGTCGCACTCGTCGAGGCCGCCGGCAACGGCGTCAGCTTCTGGGTGCCTGCGGTTATCGTGATCGTGGCTGGCGTAGCCATCGCCGGACATCGCTGGGTTATCGATCGAGCCGGTGTCGTCATCGATCGCAGCCGGCAGCATTTGACCTGAGCACAGCTCACTGAACCCACCTCCAGACATCACATGAGGGGCAGGAGAGCCAATCGTTTCGTACCATCTGCCCGTTGAGCCGAACGAAGCCCGTGCCACTGGCCCCGATCGGCAACCAGTAGAGGGTCAGTGCCAAAGCGCGGCATCGTCGCCGCGAGCGGGTTAACGCTGCCTTCGCTGCTGTGTGCCTGTCACGTGACGCTACCCTGCCTTGCCAAGCCCACTAACACGTCCCGCCAGCCCTTTCCGGCTACCGATCCAGGAGCAATATGGGAACAGCGTCAGCCGGAGGCTGATGGGCGAGGTCCTTGCCGACCCGTCCGTGCCGGTCTACATCCCGGAAGGCGAGAAACATGCCGATGAGTTGCGGTCTGGGATTGCTCGCGACCACCAATAGTGGAGATCACATAACACCCCTTCTTTCGCTCGGCCCGCCACTCGTGCGAGCACTACGCTCAGGGCGGACTACCGCGGAGGTAGGTGGTTCGAGTCCACCGCGGCCCACCACGCTGGATGATCTGCGCGAAGAGAAGGCAGCAGCCGATGCGATGTATGAGGCCGCGAGAGCCGTGATGAACATGCCACTCGCTCTGGCCGCCAACCGGCAGCGGCATGAGATCACAACAACGATGGCCAAGGTCACGGGAGAGCTAGATGAGCGACCGCAGTTGACCGTGAACATCCAACAGACCGCAGCGTTCATCGCAGTCCGCACTGTCATCTTCGAGGCCCTCGAAAACTACCCCGAGGTCCGCTCAGAGATCAGCCGCAAGTTGCGCCTGCTGGCAAACAACGCAGAGGCCTCTGGAAAGGCGAGCTGAACGCGACCGGCTGAGAAGGCCGGGATTCTCTAGCTACACCGAGGCCAGGTACTCACAGGCTCAGAGATGCCTGCGGCCAGTCCTGGTGGCTCTCAGCAGGGCCGCCGCTGAGAGTTTCGCGAACCGCCTCAGGCTCCTTTGACGGCGCCTAGTCGGTAGCGTTGCCTCGTCGGGCGTACACGGCGCAAGTGAACGCGATCAGCCATCGAGTCAGCGTCTCAAGGCGGTCTGACGCCGTCGCGGACTGTTGCCTGAACTCGACCAAGGCAGCCGTGCTCCGGTCTATCGCAATCCTGCTCTCCCGCTGAAACTCGCCCAGCGCAGCGGTGCTGCGGTCGATCGCGCTCCGGCTCTCCTTGAACGCCTCCTCGTTTCGCTTCGCAGCCTCCACGTTGCGACGGGCGATCTCAGCCTCGACCGGCATATTTGTGACACCCCCGAAGCGGCTCAGCAGTACGAGCTCGTCATCTCGGACATTCATGAGGTCAGAAACCTCAAGCTCCGCAACTCGCACGTCGCCCTAGACCTGTCCTTGGTGGATGGTCGACCGATCCATGATCCGCTTGAACTCGTCCGTGTGACCTGGAAAGCGTGGATCTGCTGACACGCTACCCGGTCGCGTCGTTCGCGTAAACAGGAAATACTCTTTCTGATCTTGAAGGCGAGCCTTCAGGCAGAGTACTTGCTTGGTAAGTAAAAGGTCCCGGGTTCGAATCCGGGCAAGGCTCGATACTGGGGATCGCCTTCGAGCGGCTGAGGTTCGACTTGTCCACGCATCCGAAATCAAGTCGTCCGGATCACGCGCCGATACGTGCCACACGATGGGCTGCTGGGTTTACCGCCGCGAACCCGGTGGCCCACCGGTCCCGACGAGCACTCCCGGGCCAGCCTGATCCCGAGATCGGCCGGTCCGCTCTGGAGATCACAAGGACATTGACAGCGGACCGGGAAAGGCGTATCGCGCATGGGCGCGCGTCTTTCAAATCGCCCTCCCTTGCGCTTCATTGCAGGTTCAACCTACGATCCGCGATACTGGGAAGCTCCGGCCGGGACGGATCACAGGGCGATCTCACACTCAAGTTCTGAAGCCGAGATCGAAAAGTGCCGAGATAGCTCAGCTTGGTAGAGCAGCGGACTGAAAATCCGCGTGTCGCCAGTTCAAATCTGGCTCTCGGCACCAGCTACTTACTTGAGTCCCGCTGTCGATAGGACTTGAGTGAGTAATCGAGATCGAAGGGTGTCCTCATTAGCTCGTCTTGACTGAAAATCAAGGTGTCGGCGGTTCAAGTCCGCCCCTCGGCACCAGCTCCAGCCGCCCTAGGCTCGCGCCGGTCACGAAGACGCAGGAAGCGAAACGGCGCATCGAGGATCGCCAGCAGCGCCACCCCGAGCAGCGCTGCCCACACCACGTACCACGGCCATGGCCCCATCAGATCGAACAGGCTTGACGTGGGTGGCTTGCTGCGCAGGTACATGTAGTTGGCTCCGGTGGCCGCGTCAACCGCGCCGACCACCAACACATAAGCAATCGTGATCCCGGCGACTCGGACAACTGCGCCGCGCCGCGGCCACTGGCGGAGGCCCACGACCAGAAAGAGCGCAGCGGCCACGATGCCTCCATGCGCCACGTAGTACTGGAAGAACGGAAAGGTCGGGAAGTGCTGTGTTAGGTCAGGGGTGATCAGGGCCTGCAGGGAACCCGCCAGCGCCCAGAAGTAGGTTATCTCGACCAAGAGCTGTTGGCGAAATAGCAAAGCGAGCGCCGCCACGAAGATGGCAGCGTCGCAGAGTTGAAGTGGAAAGGCGGTGGCGAGCTCGGAACCGGTCGATCGCTTTGTCACCAGGTAGATCCACCATCCGACCTCGGCGCCCACGAGCACGAGAGCCAAGGCGCCTGCGCCTGTGGTTGTCCACGCTCCCCGGCGCAACCGAGCTCCGGCGACCAGGGCGGTCGAGAACAAAAGAATGGCTACCAGTGCGCCGATGTGTTCAGTTGCGACCACGCCGCATACTAACCGGCCGTGGGAAAGCTGCGACCGTTCCGGTTTGGCGTTACGGAGCATCGAGCACCCAACGCCAAAGCGTGGCGCGAGCAAGCCCGCCGCGTGGAGTCGCTCGGGTATTCGACGCTCTACATCACCGACCATTTCGGCGACCAGCTGTCGCCGGTGGCAGCTCTCATGTCGGCTGCAGACGCGACGAGCACGCTTCGAGTCGGTTCCCTCGTGTTCGACAACGACTACCGGCATCCGGTGGTTCTCGCCAAGGAGGCGGCGACGTTGGATCTCCTGTCCGATGGTCGCCTGGACTTCGGTCTGGGGGCCGGCTGGCTGGCCACCGACTACGAACAGACCGGCATCCCGTTCGATCCGCCTGGCACCCGGATCGAACGCATGGCCGAGGCGCTCCAGATCATCAAGGCATTTTTCGCCGGAGGGAGCGTCTCCTTCACGGGCAAGCACTACAAGATCGCAGGCGTCGAGGCCATGCCGTCAGCAGTGCAAAAGCCGCACCCACCGATCATCCTCGGGGGCGGCGGCAGGCGCATGCTGCGCCTGGCGGCGCGGGAGGCGGACATCGTGAGCATCAACTACAAGTTGAGCGAGGGGAGGATCAACCGCAAACTCATAAGTACCGGCCAGGCCGATGCGACCGATGAGAAGCTGGGCTGGATCAAGGAGGCAGCGGCCGACCGGCTCTCGGAGATCGAGCTGAGCGTGAGCATTTTCGTCGCCAACGTGACCGACGACCGAGACGCATTGGCCGCGGCAATGGCATCAGGGTCTGGGTCCGAGCCGAGCGCCGTCCTCGAGACGCCGCACTTCTTGATCGGTACCGTCGAACAGATGATCGAGGACCTTCAGGCGCGCCGCGAACGCTACGGAATCTCCTACGTCATCGTTCCCGGCGAAGTCGCTCAGTCTCTTGCGCCGATCGTCACGCGGCTGACCGGCACATGAGGTCCTGCTGTAGATTGGGTGGCGATGGCCATCACTGAGGCGGTCGTTCTCAAAGGCCCGAACGAGGGGCGCTCGACGGAGGTGCTGACACCCGAAGCGCTGGCTTTCGTCGCCCGTCTGCAGCGTGAGTTCGGCGACCGCCGTCTCGAGCTGCTTCGGCTGCGAGACGAGCGCCAGGCGCGACTCGACGCCGGCGAGTCGCCACAGTTCCTGGCGGAAACCCAATCGGTTCGCAAATCGGAGTGGCGAGTGGCCAAGGCCCCCGAGGACTTGCGGGATCGGCGGGTCGAGATCACCGGCCCAACCGATCGCAAGATGCTGATCAACGCTCTCAACTCGGGCGCACGCGTCTTCATGGCGGATTTCGAGGACGCGAACTCGCCGACCTGGGCGAACCTGGTGGAAGGGCAGGTGAACCTGATCGACGCCATCGAGAAGCGGATCGATTTCACGAGCCCGGAAGGAAAGGAATACCGCCTCAACGAGAAGGTCGCAACCTTGCTCGTCCGCCCGCGGGGCTGGCACCTGGACGAGAAGCATGTCGAAGTAGACGGCAAGCCCATATCGGGCAGCCTCTTCGACTTCGGCCTCTATTTCTTCCACAACGCCAAGCGGCTCTTAGGGAAGGGCAGCGGCCCGTACTTCTATCTGGCAAAGCTCGAGAGTCATCTCGAGGCGCGGTTGTGGAACGATGTCTTCAACTCCGCCCAGGACGATCTTGGAATCCCGCGCGGCACCATACGCGCCACGGTGCTGATCGAGACGATCCTCGCCGCGTTCGAGATGGAAGAGATCCTGTATGAGCTACGCGATCATTCGGGTGGTCTGAATGCCGGGCGGTGGGACTATATCTTCAGCATCATCAAGAAGTTTCGAAACCGGCAGGAATTCGTGCTGCCCGACCGCGCGCAGGTGACGATGACGGTGCCGTTCATGCGTGCCTACACCGAGCTTCTCGTGAAGACGTGCCACGCGCGGGGCGCGCACGCGATGGGGGGTATGGCCGCGTTCATCCCTTCGCGCCGGGACGCTGAGGTAAACCGCGTGGCGCTGGCCAGGGTCAAAGAAGACAAGGACCGCGAGGCCGCTGACGGTTTCGACGGGACCTGGGTGGCTCATCCGGACCTGGTGCCGACCGCGACCGAGGCGTTTGATCGGGTGCTTGGCGATCGGCCCAATCAGCTCGAGCGCCAGCGACCCGAGGTTTCCGTCACAGCCCAGCAGCTCATCGACGTGCGGGTACCCGACGGGAGCGTCACCGAAAGCGGCGTGCGCCTCAACGTCAGCGTTGGCATCCAGTACGTCGAGTCGTGGTTGAGGGGCGTCGGGGCTGCGGCGATCAACAACCTGATGGAGGATGTCGCGACGGCCGAGATATCGCGTTCGCAGGTCTGGCAATGGATCAGGCACTCCTCAAGACTGAGCGACGGGTCGATCGTCAGTGAGGACCTGGTGCGTGAGATCGCGGATGACGAGATGGCCAAGATCCGCGAGCGGCTGGGCGAGGATGGATGGGCGAAGAGCCGCTTCAGCGATGCACGAGAGGTGTTCGAGGAAGTTGCGCTGGCCAACTCGTTTCCCGCTTTCCTGACACTCGTGGCGCAGCGCCAGCTCGTCTGACCCCGTAGGCGTTAACAGGCAGGGTTGGCCTCGGATTTCTCGAGCTCTAAGCTGGGCCCAGGCGTGCCGGTGGGGGCAATCAGTAGGTCCCATCCTTATCGCCGCTTTGCGCGCAGGAACCGGGCCGGAGGAGGGAGGGCCCGCGAGAGGACCGCCGCGTTGGGCTAGGGGACGGGTCTCGGCGTCGCGGGCGGCTTGCCGGGCAGCCTGCGCCACTGCCGCGGACCGACACCGTTGTTCGGGTTGCCGGGCACGAACTCGACGGCCGACGGCTGCACCATGCAGTTGTCTTTGCGCACGACGCTGCGCTCTCCGCCTTCCTGGTGCTCGATCACGACCGTGCGCTCAAGGACTGCGCGCACGCGCACCTGCTTGCCGTCGACCATCGCGGTGAAGCCTCCGCTGACCTCGTGGTTGAGGGGTGGGACGATGCTGGCCAGAGACACGAGATCAACGATCTTGCTCATATGTGGGCTTCCCTCGGGCTGGTGGGCGGGTTCAAGCCGCTTGAATGAAAAAACGCCGAAACAACCCTAATTCGGCGGAAATGCACTTTACCAGAACGCCAGCGATTCGCCCGATCGTCGACCGATCGCGGTTAGGCCGCTGAGCTGTGTTCCTGCATGCGGAGCTGGCGTGCGGCTTCGCGCCCCCGGCGCGCCGCCTCCTTGCTCGCCAGGTGACGCACGCGGAGATGCCCGGGGTTGACCATAAGGCGCCGGCGATTGACCAGCACCTTCGGCTCACCTGGAGCGGGTTCTACGACCGCCGTCCGCTCGAGCACTGCGGTCACCCAGACCCGGCGCCCGTCCACCTCGGCTTCGAAGTCGGGGAGGATCTCGTCGTCTTCATCCATCTCGACGCTGTCCAGCCGCACCAGCTCGCTGGGGCTACTCGACGGTCTTTCGATTGTCTTTCGGTTTGAAGCCATGCTCATATCCCAGATACCCGATCGCGAGCAAGATCAAACCCAAGGTCAGCCACGGAATCAGATGGGCTGGGAACAATCCGAAGAGCACTCGCACTCGAGGTCCGACGCGGCGCCCCACCTCGAGGAAGATGGCCGCCCAGATCGAGGCTGATATAAGAACGCACGGTATAAATACCTTGTAAGGGACGTCGAGTATTCCGGACAAGGCGGACAGGACGATCCGCATACCTGGAATGTGCCGCCCGATGATGATCGCCCAGGGCCCCCACCGTTTGAATATCCGTTCGGCCCGGACAAGCCTTTCGTCAGTCACGCCGACATACCGGCCGAAGCGCTGGATGAAGGGCCGGCCGTAGCGGCGGCTGATGGTCAGGTTGCAAGCACCCCCGAGGACCGCACCGGACACCACCGCGAGATATGCCAACGGGTAGGGAATGGCGCCCGTCGTCGTCAGGTAGCCGCCGTACGCGATGGCCACATCGCCCGGCGCCGGCAGAGGCACCCCGAGCTCCTCGAAGAAGATGACGAAGAACAGGCCGCCGGTCTGATGGTCCAGCACGAACAGGCGAACGGCATGCGTCAGCGGATGCCACCAGCCTGGTTCACGCAGCCAGCCGGGTATGTTGAATGCGAGATACGCACCTAGCGGCAGCATGGGGAGCGCCCTTCTGCCTTCAGCGTGCCGGTGTCGCCAGAACCTTCTGGGCTGAATCCCACTCGAGCACAGTGCCGAAGACTCGTGAGAAGTGGCTGGCATACGCGCGGGCTGCGGCCGCCGTCTCAATCTGCTCCCCGGTCATGGACTCAACAGAGCTCGGCCGCTTGTCGGCGTGACCGCACGGGATGATGCCGTCGAAGTACGCAAGATCGGTTTTGAGGTTGAGGGCAAAGCCGTGGCTCACGATCGACCGGTTCAGCTTGATTCCGATGGCGGCCAGCTTCTTGCCTTCCGACCAGACCCCCGTCAGGCCTTTCTCGCCCGGCTGGGAATCGATTCCGAGGTCGTGCAGGTAATCGATCAGCGAGTGTTCGAGCTTCTCCAGGTACTGGGGAATCGAGAGCTCGAAATGAGCCAGGTCGAGAATCGGGTACCCGACCAGCTGGCCCGGGCCGTGATAAGTCGCTTCGCCTCCCCGGTCCGACCAGATGACGTCAACGTCGCGTCGTGCTCGTTCCGCCTCGCCCCACAGCATGTGATCGGGCGTGGCGGCCTTGCCCATCGTGAAGACGTGCGGGTGCTCGAGCAACAGCAGCGTGTCGGAGGTATGGCCATCGCGCAAGGCGGAGACGAGCTCCGTCTGGATGTCCCAGGCCTCCCGATAGGGAGTCCTACCCAGCCAGCAGGCTCTTACGGGTTGGGACCTGTTCATCAGCGTGATATGAGGAGCGGACAAGCGGACCGGCTTCGACGTGCCCGAATCCCATTTCGAGCGCTTGCTCCTTGAAGCGCGCGAACTCTTCTGGCCGGTAGTAGCGGACAACCTCGGCATGATGTTTCGACGGCCGCAGATATTGACCCACTGTCAGCACATCGATGTTGTGCGCGCGCATGTGTCGGAAGACATCGAGGAGCTCGTCGTCGGTTTCCCCCAATCCCACCATCAGGCCTGATTTGGTAACCATGTGCGGCGCCAGCGACTTGACGTGGCGCAGGAGGGCGAGGCTGTTGGCATACACAGCCTTTGGCCGGATCCGCGAATAAAGGCGCGGCACCGTCTCAGTGTTGTGGTTGAAGATGTCCGGCCCCGCATCGACGACCGTCTCAACGGACTCCAGGTCGCCCTGGAAGTCGGGGGTCAGGACCTCGATGGTCGTCCCCGGGCTGCGCCGGCGGATCGCGCGAATCGTCCGCGCGAAGATGCCCGCACCCCCGTCCTTCAAGTCGTCGCGATCGACCGAGGTGATGACGGCGTGCTTCAGGCCGAGCTCGGCGACCGACTCGGCGACACGGAGCGGTTCGCCGAGGTCGAGCTCGCTGGGCCGGCCCGACGTGACAGCGCAGAACCGGCACGCCCTCGTACACACATCGCCGAGGATCATGAAGGTGGCCGTCCGCCGGTTCCAGCAGTCGAAGATGTTGGGGCACCGGGCCTCTTCGCACACGGTGTGCAACCGGCTGCCGCGCACCAACTGCCGCAGGTCTTTGAAATTCTCGCCCTCGGTGACTCGGATGCGAATCCAGGGCGGGATCGGCGCCGGCTTCAGAGGCTCTGAGGAACCGAGACTGCTGCTCACAGGCGGATGCTACCGGGCGTCCACTCTTCCAGCCGTTTCTTGATCGCGCCGAGGAATTGCCCGGCCATCATCCCGTCGACGATGCGATGGTCGAAGCTCAAGCACATGTTCATGATGTGGCGGATCGCTATCGCGTCAGCGATCACGACCGGCCGCTTGACGATCGCCTCGGTCGTCAGGATTGCTGCCTGCGGCTGATTGATGATTGGCTGGCTGGCCACCGAGCCGGTCGCACCCGTGTTGTTGAACGTGAACGTGCCGCCTTGCACGTCCTCTGGCTTGAGCTTCTTGGTTCGAGCACGCTCGATCAAGTCGCTGAGCGCGCTGACCAGGTCGGTAAATCCGTGCTGGTCCGCGTCCTTCAGCACCGGGACGATGAGGCCGTCCGGGATCGAGACCGCGACGCCCATGTTGATGTAGCGCTTGAGGACGACCCCCTCGTCGGTCCAGGTCGAGTTGAGCCATGGGAACTGCTTGATCACCTCACACAGGATCTGCACCACGAACGGCATGTAGGTCAGCGCTGCGCTGTGGCGAACCTTGAAGCTTGCCTTCTCGGCGTCGCGGTAGCGGACGAGGTTGGTGACGTCGACCTCCTGCAGCGTCCACGCGTGGGGCGATGTCGCAAGGCTGCGGACCATGTGCTCTGCGATCGAGCGCCGCATCACGCTGAGCTTCACGAGCTCTTCGCGCGTGCCGTCGATCTTCGCCGGCGTTCGCGGAGCAGGAGTTGGAGCAGGCGGTGATACAGGAGCGGCCGTGGCCGCGGCCACCGGTCCGCCTCCCACCGCGGCCAGGACGTCGTCGCGCGTGACACGGCCGCCCATGCCCGAGCCGCGCAGGGATCCCGCGTCGATCCCGTGCTCCGCCGCCAGCTTGCGCACGGCGGGTGACAGGCGAGCACGTTCTCCGCCGCCGTCTTCGGTCGGTGCTGCCACCTCAGCTATGGGCGCCGGGGCGCTGGCCGGTCCAGACGGCACCTCGGCATGCGCCACTCGTCCGTCGCCCGCCGGCTTGGCAGGCGCCGAAGCCGCCACCACAGCGCCCGCGACCTCGATCTGCGCGATCACCTCGCCCACGCGCACGGTCTCGCCTTCGGGGACCGAGATCTTGACCAGCTTGCCTTCAAAAGGCGAAGGGATCTCTGCGTTGACCTTGTCTGTCACCACCTCGACCAGGGGCTCGTCGCGCTTCACGAAGTCGCCCTCGTGCTTGAGCCACTTGTCGACAGTGCCCTCGGTGACCGATTCGCCGAGCTGCGGCATCTTGATCTGGGCCAGGCCCATATCGGCCTAGTTTAACCAGGCCCACCTGAATCCGAATCGCCGCATGCCTGCGGCTGCCTAGACGCGGAAGCTCGATCAGCGCTTACCTCGAGCTGCCGTCTAGGTTTATCCCGCCTCTTTTGTGGGGGCAACGTCCCAGTGACATCGGGACTTGCCGCCGCTTATGTTTGAGCGAGGGGCAGAGACCGAGACAGTCTCTGTCGCCCGCCATTACCGGAGTCTGCGCCGTGAGCTTGGCCCTCGCCTGCACCCCGGGTTGAGGGTCATGCTTTCTCCGGCTGCCTTGCCCCTTCTCCGGGGGGTCAGGTTCTTGACGGGCCTATTGGATCTCCGCGCGGAGTGCAATCGTCCCGAACCATGGGCGCCTCACCAATTGGGGACCTCTGCTTGGACGAGCTCTGGGTCTCAATCGGATGGGACGACGCCCACCACGTCAGAGACGGCGCCTCCTGTTTTGGATAGGGCGGACACGGCCGTTGGGAGGTGAGTTGCAACTCGGGGCATTCGTGACTTGGCGCGGTGAGTAGACTCGACCCAGCCGGCAGCCGTTATCGGTGATTTGGAGGGCTTGACCATGCCTGGTGGGGGACTCGGCGGCTTTTATCTCTTTCCGCGACCGGATCGGATCCTCGACACGCGAACGACGACAGGCGGTCACCACGCGCCCATGCACAACGGTGAGGAGCTGACGATTCTGATTGCAGGGCAGTACTTCGTACCGCCGGACGCAGTGGGCGTAATCGGCAATCTAACCGTCGTCGGCGCGACCCACCCCGGCTACCTCGTCGTGTACGCGGCAGATCCGAGTGGACCCCCGCCGACTTCCAACCTGAACTTTGGCGCCGGCGCAGCGATCGCCAACATGGTGGCTTCGAGATTGGGTTTTGACTCTAGTCTCCCCGCGACCCTAGGCCGTTTTTCCATCCATGCATCCGTCAGTTCGGGTGGCACCGTCAATGTCATCTTCGATCTGATGGGCTATTCAACCTAGTCCTCGATCTGGCCGAGGTGGAGGACCGCATGCCTATATGGATGACAGGCAAACGTTGAAGCAACATGCCGCATAAGGACCCCGTGCAGGCCCTCTCGGTGAGATGTTGCCGAGGCATTCGGCGCGCCTGGCTATAGGTTGGCTGTACGGAGCTTCGGCAGCGCTAGCGAGCTAGGTCGTGAAGCGCCCGATACGTATTCAGAAATATGGAGGCGACGCCCAGAATCGAACTGGGGATGGAGGTTTTGCAGACCTCTGCCTTGCCACTTGGCTACGTCGCCGCGCTTCGAAGTCGATTCTACCTTCGACCCCAACACCCAGCCTCGCGGTTAGGCTGTGGGCCAGTTGCCGGATCACGACTTTCGGGATGTGATGGCGCGCCTGCCGGCGGGGGTCGTCCTCGTCAGTGCGCGAACCGAGAACGGCTACCGAGGGCTGACCGCGAGCAGCCTCGTCTCGATCTCGGTGGACCCGCCCATGGTCCTCGTCGGACTCGAGCGCGAGGCGGCCACCCGAGCGGCTGTCGTGGAAGGCAAGGCCTTCAACGTGAGCGTGCTCACCCGCTCGCAGGAATTCATCGCGGACAGGTTCGCCGGCCGAGCGCCGGCGATCGACCCCGGATGGGATGGCGTGCCGCACCGCGTGGGCGCCAACGGCATCCCGGTGATCGAGGGATGCGCCGCCTGGCTCGAGTGCAGGCTCGTTGACATTCACCCCGCCGGCGACCACGACATCTGCGTGGGCGAGGTGACGGCGGCAAGCACGGGCTCCGGCGATCCATTGATCCTGTGGGACAGAGCCTTCTGGACCCTGCGCTAGTGGACCGTACCAGCCAAATCTGGAGCATCCGACGTCCCAGACGGCCGGGCGCCCTGCGGGCGCTGATGCCGGCGTTGCGGGCCCCGGCGATCGTCGCGGCCCCCGCGTCCACAGCGCGGGGACCCCAGCGCGTGATGCCATCCTCCTCTCGCCACCCGCGCCTTGGCACCGGCCGCCTGGAACGCCGGTCTTCGAGCCTGCGGCCTGTTCCAGCTCTGGCCGTTACAGTCCACTTAGTAGGGCAGGTCGTCCTCATCCATGCCGAAGTGATGCCCGACCTCATGCAGGATCGTGCGCTGGACCTCCGCGATCAGTTCCTCCAGGCTGTCTGAGGCTTGCTCGTGCGCGCGCTTGTAGAGCGTGATTCGCTCCGGCATACCCAAGCCGGCGAGCGCGGTCGCACCCTCGTAAAGCCCCATCAACCCCTCAGGCGAGCTCTCCTCGATGACGAACACGGTGTTCTCCAGGAAAGGCCTGAACTCGTCGGGGATCGAATCGACGGCCGCCTGCGCCGCCTCCTCGAATTGCCTCATGCTCACCCGCATGTATGAATTGAAGCGCGTGCTGGTCGTCGGCGCCGGGACTATGGGTTCGCAGATCGCCCTGCAGACCGCGCTATCCGGCCACTACGAGGTGACTCTTGTCGACTCCGTTCCCGGCCAGCTCGAGCGAGCCCGAGCACAGAATCGCCGGCTGCTCGATCGTTCGGTGGAGAAGGGCCGGCTCACGGAGGCCGCCGCCGCCGAAGCGCTGGCCCGGATCAAAGATTCGAACGACCTGGCATCGGTGGCGGCCTCCGCCGATCTCGTCATCGAGGCGGTGATCGAGGACTTCGACGCCAAGAAGAGCGTGTTCGAGTCTCTCGGCAAGCACGCGAAGCAGGACGCGGTCCTGGCCAGCAACTCGAGCACCATCGCGATCAGCCGGCTGGCCGATTTCACGGGCCGGCCCGAGCAGTGTTGCAACACGCACTTCTTCCACCCGGTCACCGTGATGCAGCTGTGCGAGGTTGTCCGAGGGCCGAAGACCACTGAGACGACAATCGAGACGGCGATGCAGTTCGTGCGCAGCATCGACCGTACGCCGGTCCTGCTGCAGAAGGAGATCTGGGGCTTCATCGTCAATCGCATCCTCTTTGCGGCCTCGGAGGAGGCGATGCGTCTGTTGGAAGGTGGATACGCCAGTGCCGAGGACATCGACATCGCGGTGCAGAAAGGCCTCAACTGGCCGATGGGTCCCTTTCACCTGCTCGACTTCAGCGGCCTCGACATCTTCTATGGGGCGATGAAGGACCGCCAACGGCAGGGTGAGGGCGGGGACGCACCCGAGCTGCTTCGCAAGCTGGTCGAGGCCGGTCATCTCGGTCGCAAGTCGGGCAAGGGCTTCTTCGAATACCCCAAAACCACCCAATAGTCGTGCGGGGGGCAAAATTGTTTTGCCCCCGTAGCCCAATGGCAGAGGCAACCGGCTTAAAACCGGTCCAGCGCGGGTTCGACCCCCGCCGGGGGTACTGCCCTCCTACAATCGACGAGATGGGCTTCCGATCTGAAGACGATCCCGACGAGGAACCTGACGAGCCCGATCAGCCGAACCACCCGGGCGACGGCGCGATCGCGACGAGCATGGTGCCCTCCGTGGGCCTTCCCATCCGCGAGTGGGAATTCTCGACACAGGTTCTGACCGTGACCCAGCTGGTCGACGGCGTCACCTTGATCAAGGTGTTGAAAGAGGCCGGGGCGGAAGGTTGGGAGCTCACCGACGTGATCGACGCGGGCGAGAAGCGCGTGCTCCTGATGAGGAGGTCCAAGCGCTCGGCGCATGAGTCGCGACGGGTGGGATTCGCGCCTCCGAAACACAACTGACCACGGCTCCGGCCCGCCGCAAGCGCCGAATCCTGATCGTCGAGGACGACGCTCCGATCCGGATGCTCGTCGCGGAGGTTTGCAGACTCCAGGGCCACGACGTGCTCGAGGCGGCGGCAGGTGCGCAGGCGATCGAGCTGGCCGCCACCGGTCAACCCGACCTCGTCCTCATGGACTGGGTGCTGCCCGACATCAGCGGGACCGAGGTCATCCGCGAAATGCGGCGTCAAGGCATGGTCAGCCCGATCGTCATGCTGACCGGCCGCACGACCAAGATGGACGAGGTGGTCGGTCTCGAGGTTGGCGCCGACGACTACATCACCAAGCCGTTCGACTCGCGCATCCTCGCTGCCCGGATCAATGCCCACCTGAGACGATCGGCCTTGGCCGAGGCCGGCGCGGGGCGCGAAGGCGTGCTCCGCATTGGGGCGCTCCAGATCGACAACGCCGCGCGACGGGTGAAAATCGGCGACGAGGAGATCCCGCTCACCATGACGGAGTTCAACCTGCTGGCTGTGCTGGCAGCGAATCCTGAGAGGGTCCTCACGCGGGCACAGCTGCGAGACAAGGTGTGGGGCTATCCGCACGACCTGGATGACCACTCGGTCGATCCGCACGTGCAGCGGCTGCGCCGCAAGCTGGCGGACCGTACGACAGGCGTGAGCCTGGAGGCGGTGCCGGGGCTTGGTTACCGTCTGTCGGTCAAAACCGTTTGAGCCTTTTGGTGCATTTCTAGATGGGCGACCAGCGCCCGATTGGGATTTTCGACTCTGGCGTGGGCGGGCTCACGGTCCTCAAGGAAATCCGTGAGCGACTTCCGCTCGAGCCGACGATCTACCTCGCCGACTTGCTGCACTTTCCCTACGGCCCGCGCTACCAGGACGAGGTGCGCGGCTTTGCGATAGACATCATCCGCTACCTCGAATCACGCGACGTGAAGCTCGTGGTCATCGCGTGCAACACCGCGACCGCGGCGGCGCTGAACCAGGCGCGGGAGCTTTTCGAGCTTCCGATCATCGGCGTCATCAGCCCCGGCGCACAGGCCGCCGTCGAGGCGACCAGGAACAACCGCATCGGCGTCATCTCCACCGAGGGCACGATGCGCAGCCAGAAGTATCTGCATGCCATCAAGGAGATCGACCCGATGGTGGGCGTTTACCAGAAGGCGTGTCCTGAGCTCGTTGAGATCGTCGAGGCGGGCGAGGCGGAATCGCCGAGGGCCGAGCGGGTTCTGCGCGACGACCTCGCCGGCATCGTCCGCCTCGGAGCAGACACGCTTGTCCTCGGGTGCACGCACTACCCGCTGCTGAAGCCTGCGATCACCCGTGTCTACCCGGGAAGCTTCGCGCTCATCGACTCGGCCACCACCACTGCATCCAAGGTCGAACGGCACCTCGAGCATTCGCGGCTGCGAGCTGCTGATGGCAACCCTCGTCACGAAGTCCTCGTCACGGCCGTACCGCAGCGATTCGACGAGATTGCGGCCAACCTCTTTGGTGAGGCGATCGAGGCTGAGGAGGTCCAGATCTGGGAGCCGCAGAAGACGTAGACATCTTCGGCCCGGTGGTCGGCGATCTCGCCACGATCGAGGCGGCTCTGCGGGACGAGATACAGCGTGATCCCGACGTGGTCGCCGGACCGATGGCCGACCTTTTCGCTGCCGGAGGCAAGCGCCTTCGACCGGCCCTCCTGCTGCTTGCCGCCAGGTGCGGCCGTTACGACTTCGAGCAGCTGACCCCGGCCGCCATGGCGGTGGAGCTCACCCATTCGGCCACGCTCGTGCACGACGACGTCATCGACCGGTCGCATGTGCGGCGCGGACGTCCGACGGTGGCAGCTGTGTTGGGCGACGAGCCGGCAATCGTGATCGGAGACTTCTACTTCGCAAAGGCATATGAGCACGCGGCGCGGACCGGCTCCACTGAGGTGGTCGGCATTCTTGCGAAGACGGTGATGGAGATCTGCGCCGGGGAGGTTCGCCAGCAGGCGATCCGCTATCGCTACAGCACGGGCGTCGAAGAGTACATGCGACGCATCGAAGCGAAGACGGCGACGTTGCTCGCCGCGTGCTGCGACATCGGTGCGGTGCTGGCCGGGTTGCCGAAGGCGCAGCGTTCCGCGCTGCATTCCTACGGTCGCCTGCTGGGTCTCGCATTTCAGATCGCAGACGACGTGCTCGACTACCTCGGCAGCGTGGGGGAGATCGGCAAGCCGATCGGTCAAGACATCGCCGAGGGATTCGCCACGCTGCCGGTGATGGTCGCGATGGAAGACGAGGACGTCGCAGCCAGGCTCAAGCGAGTCCTGCAAGACGGACGCAAGCTGAATCCAAAAGACGCGCGCGAGGTGGTCGAGGTCGTACGCCACAGCCGCGGACCACAGCGAGCGATCGAGCGCGCACAAGAATACGCATCGGCCGCGAGCCTGCAGCTCGATGCCATCGAGGCAGGGGAGGCCCGCGATGCCCTGGCTGCGCTCACCGGTTACGTGGTTTCCCGAAAGCTCTAACCTTTCAGCGTGTCCCGGGTGGGGATGGAGACATGAGCAAGGTCAAGCTCGTCGGTGTCGGACCAGGGCACCCAGGCTTGGCGACCGTCCAGGCAGTCGAGGCGATCAAGGACGCTGACGTGATCCGCCACAGCGATGGCTGCGGCGTTGGACTTCTGCACCTTGCGGCCGCTGAGGCCGACATCGCGCCTCTGCTCTCGACCGACGAGGTGGTGCGCCTCGCGCGCACCGGAAAACGCATCACAATTCTCTTTCCCGGCAACCCCTATGCGTTTTCCAACGGCAGCGAGGTCGCGGAAAAGCTCGAGCGGGCGGGCGTGGATTTCGAAGCGGTCCCTGGGATCATCCTCGAGCTGGCGGCGCCGGTGATGAGCGGGATCCCCCTGACCATCGAGGGCCGGTCGGCGTCGATCGGCTTCGGGCTCGTCAAGGGCGCGGAAACGGTTGTGCTGAGGCTCGCGTCCGGCTGGTGGGAGTCCGGCATCTCCACCCTGCTGGCCGATGGGAGGGCCTCCGATACGCCCGCAGCCTTGATCCTCAACCCCGGCCAGCCTGGGCAGCACAGGGTGAGCGCCCCCCTTGGTGAGCTCGCGCGCAAGGCCGCCACCTACGGGTTGCGGGGTGACGCGCTGCTCGTCCTCGGTCCGGGCGTCGTCCTGGCCGAGCGGCTCGACACCATGTCGAAGCGGCCCCTGCACGGCCGGCGCATCCTCATCACGCGAGCGCGACACCAGGTCGACCCATTCCGGCGCGAGCTCGTCGACCTGGGCGCCTCGGTGGTCGAGATCCCGACCATTCAGATCCAGCCCATGCCGATCGACGACCGGGTGCGCAAAGCGATCACGCGCCTCGAGGGGACCGCCCTGGTCATCTTTGCATCGGCCAATGCGGTCGACATCTTTTTCCAGATGCTGTTGTCCTCCGGCGCAGATGCGCGCGCGCTGCACTCGTCGAAGCTGTGCGCCATCGGCCAGGAGACCGCTGAATCACTCGAGAGGCATGGCCTACGCCCCGAGCTCATCACATCCGAGTACACCGCTGAAGGCCTGGCCAAGGCGTTGGAGGGCTGGGAGATGGAGGGACTGCATGTCCTCGTGCCACGAGCGGAGGTCGCGCGCGACGCACTACCATCCCTGCTTGCCAACCGAGGTGCAGAAGTCGAGATCCTTCCCGTCTACCAGGCCATATGCCCGCCGGCGGCGGGCGACGCGCTGCTGCGCCTCTTCAACAACGAGGGCGTCGACGTGATCACGTTCACGAGCTCGTCGACCGTGTACAACTTCGTTCGGGCCTTTCCCGAGGACCGCCTTCCTGCTGTGCTCGGCGACGCCGAAATCGCATGCATGGGCCCAGTCACCGCGGACACGGCACGCAAGCTGGGCCTCACCGTCTCGATCGTGGCGCGGGAGTACACCACGCACGGTCTGGTGCAGGCGATCGCAGAGTCGGCGGCCCGGAAGTGACCAAAGCCAAAGTCGCTCCTCGTGGACCGATGGCCGTTGAGCCTGACGAGGGCGGCCTACCGGAATCGTGGCGCCGGCGACCGTGGGCGCCGGTTCTGCTCGTCGCCGTCCTTGTCGCCGCGGTCCTCGGCACGGGCCTATTCGTGGACAAAGCACTCGAGCCGCAAGTGCCGGTGCCTGGTTCGCTGGCTGGTTGCAAAACGTCGACCCAGACCGGGACGCACGTGTTTATTGGTCCTCAACCCATCTGCATCACTGCGACCAACAGGTACGAGGCCACGGTCAACACCACTCAGGGTGCGATCGTGATCCAGCTGCACCCCGAAATCGCGCCGGTGACGGTGAACAACTTCATCGTGCTCGCGATCCACGGCTACTACAACGGCCTCACGTTCTGGAAGAGCGAGGACTGGGTCGTGCAAGGCGGTGATCCACAAGGAGACGGACGAGGTGGTCCCGGTTACAGCCTGCCCGACGAACCCAACGCGGCGCCGGAATGGGGGCTGGGGGCCGTGGGCATGGCTCGGGTGCCCGGGGGCGCCGTGAACGGCAGCCAGTTCTTCATCGAGAAGGCCGCGTGGCCGGGCTCCGGTCCGACGGCGATCTACAACCGGTTTGGGACCGTGACCTCCGGCCTGGACAAGGCGCAGCTGCTGACGGCGACCGACACGATCACCTCGATCACGATCAAGGTTTCTTGAACCCCCTCCCCCCAGTGGGGAGCTGTCCAGGGTGAGGGGCTTAAACCAGTTTTGCCGATCGTTGGCTGATCGGCTGTTTACAGGGTCCGGCCTATAATCGGCGCAAATGCCTATTCACCCGCTGTGGATCGTCGCCATCCTCGTGATCGTGCTCATCATCTTCGGTCCGGGACGGCTGCCGGAGCTCGGCTCTGCGGCCGGCAAGGCGATGCGAGAGTTCCGCAAGGCGACTTCGGAGCTGAGCGAGAGCGTGTCGTCGTCCGTGCAGACGACGCCGGCGGCCCCACCCGCCGCCCCGGTCGCCCCGCCTGCCGCCTCGGCGGTCAGCTCGAGCGACGCCGCCGCCGCCGCCGGCACAGAGTCGACCTCCTCCTCCAAGAACTGAGGCTCGCCCCGTGGCCCTCCTAGACAGGGTGCTCCAGCGCGGGCCTCGCGCTTTGGCACCGGTCGATGAGCCGCGCATGTCGGTCATCGAGCATCTCGAGGCGCTACGCCGGGCCCTGATCATCGCCCTGGCCGCGTGGGCCCTCGCCACTTTCGCCGCCTTTTTCATCTCCGGTCGGGTGATCGGGCTCCTGGTGACCAGGGCAGGGATAGGTCACGCGGTCTATCTGCAGGTGGCGGGAGGAATCCTCCTCGAGCTGAAGGTCGCGATCTATATCGGGTTCGTGCTCGCCGCGCCGGTAGTCATCCAACAGGTGTGGTGGTTTGTGAGCCCCGGCCTGCATAAGCACGAGCGCAGGTTCATCCTGCCGCTGATTGCCGCGACGATCTTCTTCTTCGCGATCGGGGTGGCCGTGGCGATCTTTGCTCTGCCGCTCTATATCAAGGTCCTCAACTCGCTCTCGCCGCCGGAAACCTCCTATCTCCCCGACGTCAGCCAGTTCGTCAGCTTCGTGCTGCTCATGGTCATCGGATTCGGGCTGGTCTTCGAGCTGCCTGTGGTGCTTTTTGTCCTGGGGATGCTGCGCGTCATCAGTTCGCGCTGGCTGCACAAGACCCGGCCGTACTGGTTCCTCGGGCTCGGAATCCTGGCAAACTTCTTGACGCCCGGCGTCGATCCCCTGACCCCTTTGATCATGTTCATCCCGCTGTATTTGTTCTACGAAGCGACCGCGCTGGTCCTCAAACTGGTCAGGCGATGACGTCACGGTCCGACGGGCGACAGCCCGACCAGCTCCGCCCGCTGAAGATCGAGCTCGGCGTGAACGTACACGCGGAAGGCTCGTGCCTGATCGAGATGGGCCGAACTCGCGTCTGGATCACCGCGAGTGTCGAGGACCGCGTGCCGCCGCACCGTCGTGGCAGCGGCCAGGGGTGGATCACGGCCGAGTATTCGATGCTCCCGCGATCTACCCACGACCGCGGCATGCGTGAGGCGATCCAGGGCCGGATTGGTGGACGCACGCACGAGATCCAGCGCCTGATCGGTCGCTCACTTCGCGCGGCGGTGGACATGGGGAAGCTCGGTGAGCGGACGATCACGCTTGATTGCGACGTGCTGCAGGCAGACGGCGGTACGCGTACCGCTTCGATCACGGGGGCGTTCGCCGCGCTGTACATGGCGATCAAACGGATGAAGGACGCCCGCATGGTCACCGAGGTTCCGGTGCGACAGTACCTGGCCGCGGTCAGCTGCGGCATCGTCGATGGCACGCCGCTGTTGGACCTGGACTACACCGAGGACTTCCAGGCATCGACGGACCTCAACTGTGTGATGACGGAGGACGGACGTCTGGTCGAGCTGCAGGCCACCGCCGAGGGTGCGCCGTATACGCGCGCCGAGCTGGACTCCATGCTCGCGTTGGCCCACAAGGGGATCAAGGAGCTGATCGTCGGTCAGAAGCGCGCTATAGCTGGGCTTGGCTGAGCGCCGGCGGCTGGTCATCGCGTCCGGCAACACAGGAAAGCTCCGCGAGTATCGAGAGCTGCTGGCCGATACGGGATTCGAGCTCGTGGCTTTCGACAGTGGGGTCGACGAGGCGGGGGAGACCTACGCGGACAACGCGCGGCTGAAGGCGGAGACGGCGTGTAGCCGATCGGGCCTGCCGGCGCTGGGAGATGACTCGGGCGTTGAGGTCGAACCGCTGGGAGGCTTTCCAGGCTTGCGTTCCGCCCGCCTCGGACCGACGCAGCACGAGCGCACCGCCGAGCTGCTGCGAAGACTGGAAGACAAGCCGCGGCCGTGGAACGCGCGATTCGTGTGCGTGGTGGCCCTCGCCGCGCTTGGCCAGCCGACTCAGTTTTTCGAGGGCGAATGTCGAGGGGAGATCGTTCCGGAATGGCGCGGCCAGGCCGGTTTCGGCTACGACCCCGTGTTCTTGGTCCCCGGGACGGGAAAGACGTTCGGGGAGATGGCGCCGGAGGAGAAGCGCCTTTACAGTCACCGGGCTCGTGCAGCACGCGCGCTGGTCGAGTCGGGCGCGCTGGAGCGCCTGTAACGTCACTGCCGCCGCAAACGACGTTATCCTCGACCAACCATGGCGACGTTTCAAGAGGTGTTCCGCCGTCGGCGGATGGTGCGAAAGTTCGACCAGCGGCCGTTGGAGCCGGAGTTGCTTGATCGCATCCTGGAAAGCGCCCGCCACTCTCCGTCGGCAGGTTTCAGCCAGGGCTTTGATTTCGTAGTCCTGGATCAGCCCGACATCGTGTCCCGTTTCTGGAAAACCACCGACCACCCTGATTTTCCAAATCCCGCTGACTTTGCCGCCACCGCCCCGCCGGTAATCGTCCTGCCGCTGGCCAACAAGGCAGCCTACCTGGAGCGGTACTCGCGGCCCGACAAAGAGCAATTCGGCCTGATGGATGAGGCGCTCTGGCCGGTGCCATATTGGCAGCTCGACACTGCGATGGCTGTGATGCTGATCCTGCTGGCCGCGACAGATCTCGGAGTGGGCGCCGTCTACTTCGGGCTGTTTTATGGAGAGGCAGAGGCCCTGGTCGAGCTGGGCGTGCCTGACGGCCACAAACCTATTGGTGCGATCGGCCTCGGCCATCCTGCGACGGATGAGCCTTTCGATCCGTCGCGATTCGCAGAACGTCGCCGCCAGTTCAACAAGATGGTCCATCGCAACAGATGGTGATCTGACGGCGATCGCACCTTCGGGCGCAACCTCTCAGCCGACTCGCAGGTGGCTCCAAGGCAATGCAGATGAAGTCGCTCCACTCTGGGATCGTTGATCGGCAACGGGTACTGAGTAAACAGGAGTTGGAAATGATGAACACCTGGATCTACAAAATGGTTGCCTGGCACCGACGCCTCGCCGTCGCAGTTGAGGGTGTGAAACAAGCGCCGTCTCCAAATCTGGGACGCGTCTACTGGAACGGGCGAACGCGAAGGTGGGCCCTTGATCGGCAGTGGAGCTACGTGCCTGTTGAGGCACGCGGTCGGGGGAGCGAGCTCAGGAGCAGACCGAAATGGTGAACCCGAGCGCGCGGAGAGGCGCCGCCGATGTAACCCAAATTCGAATCCGGCTGGTGGCGATCGCCGACGGCCTCGAGCAGCGGCAAGACGCGCTGGCCGCAGCGGGGGGCGCCATCGGGGAGGAGGTCCTCGACGAAGTGGATCGCGCCCAACGCGTTTCCGAGATCCGCTTCACCATCGCGCTCGAGTCGGCCGTTAGCGAAGCCCGCGTCCAGATCGCTCATGCGCTGGACATTCTCGACGAGGGCGGTTATGGAGTATGCGAAGACTGCGGAGCACAGATCGGAAAGGCTCGGCTGGCTTTCCGCCCGGAGTCCACCAGATGTCTGCCGTGCCAGAGCGCGGCCGACCGTCAAAGTGGCCTTGACTACGGTGTCTTGCGATAAGGAAGAGATCGCGCGACATCAGTACCGAATCAAGCGCCCGAAATTGAGCCACACGGCTTAGCTCATCGAGCCTCTCGGCAGGGGCGAGGGGGGCATCGCCCGTACGTACTCGCTCCGGAGCTATCTATCTAGAATTAGCGCTCGTTTACGTTCCCGCGACAGGCCAGTCGATGCTGCGCACTTGGCGACCTAGGCGGGATAACGCAATTCGACAAGTCGGGCGGTGGCTTAGCTCGGTAAAGCGCCTGGTTTGGGACCAGGAGACCGCGAGTTCGAATCTCGCCCGCCCGACCATAACGTTTTGAGACCCTGAAAACGGCTGATTTTGATCTCGCTTCGGCCGTTTGGGAAGGCGTTGGGCGCGGGGTTGGAACGGCTGTGGAAAATTTCTGGAACCTGCCGAGTTAAGAGACTTGGGGCATTGCCTACCAGTCTCATGGTGGGGAAATATGCACAGGATGAATCAGGCAGTCAGCGTTCTTCCAGGCGGTGTTCCGAGCCCAACGTGCTGGAACTTCGAGCACTTACGCGCCGCCATGGGCCACTCCGACTATGGCATGCTGCAGCGCTACGTCAGGCTGGCCACCGAGCGCGACCTGGGTCCGCGGGACGACTGGCTCGAGCTGATCGCCGGTAACCCGGCAATGGAGTGGTCATGAGTACCCAGGTGGTCACTGCAGCTGCGGGACATTGGCTCGGGTCCAGTGGAGGCCGCCATCGCTGGTCAGCGCCAATCCAAAGCCGCGCGCAACAATCACCGACCACGCATGTTTCGAGTCAAGAATGTCCGGGAGGATTTGCCAATCGGGCAGGGTGTCCGAGATCTGAACCCATGTCTGTCCGGCATCTGACGATTTGGAGAGGACACGGCCCTTGATCGCCCACCAGTGAAAGGCGTCCTGATAGCTGATGTAGCCCGGCGGGGGCGGTACAAACCTCCACGTACTACCAGTGTCAAAAGACGTGAACAGGTCTATCTCGCTGCTCCCGGTCACGCCGCTCTCCGTCGTTGCGACAGTGCCGATCTGGGGTAGCAGTTGGACTGTGGTTCCAGAACCGCTGGTGTCCCAGATTCGACCAGGGGGTGGAGGCAGGTCGTGTCGCTGCCAGGTGAGGCCCATGTCCGTGGACGCGTAGACGTGGGGAGGTCCTGGACCCACGCTGCCCATCCAGCCTTCAGTCGGGCGCCGGAAGGCGAGTGACCCCCCGGATATGTAGTAGGCGTCGGCAGGTGGGTCCGGTAGGTTCTGCCAGGTGTAGCCACCATCGACAGTCGCATAAAGCCCGTTAGGCCCCGCGAGTGACCAGCCGTGGTTGAGGTCGCTAAACGTGATCGCAAACATTCGAGGTGTGGGAAGCCCGACAGTCTGCCAGTGCGCACCGCCATCTGCGGTTCGGTAGAGCTCCATCGGTAGTCCAACCTCCATGAAGCCCTGCTTCTGATCGAAGAACTGCACCAAAAGTGGGGCGAACCCTGGAAGGCTACTCGGACCAGCCAGTTGCAAAGTCCAGTGTCTGGCCGCGTCAACGGTCCTGAACACGCGAAACTGACCTGCGCCGCCCGATGGCCCTACCTCGTTCTCGGCTGCCCAACCCTCAGAAGGGGTTACGAAGTCGTACCTGATCGTCTGGTTGGTGGTGACCTGGAGGGGATTGGTGGAGGGCACGCCGTTGGTCTGCGTGGTGGGCAAGGTGGCGTTCGAGCGCAGGTAAGCGAATCCGGCGGCAGCAATGACGACGAGAGCCATCGCGCCAATGCCTATCCCTCGGCGCCCTCGCTGAGACAGCCAGGCGGTCGGCGCGGAGTCCAATGGGGACCGGCTCATACGCGCCTAGTACAACACCGGCAAGTGCGGCGTTCCCGGCTGTTTGGAGGTTTCGGGACGCTTTGGGACGTTTCGAACGTCCCAAAAGGCGGTTGATACGTCCCCGGGCGGCTGCTTTGCTAGCTCGCAATGAGACCGAGATCCGCTGCACGCAATGACACCCAAGGGACGGCTGGGACGTCTTCAGGCGTCCCAAGACGTCCCAAGACGGTAGGCCTTAGCCTCCGGTTTGGGACCAGGAGACCGCGAGTTCGAATCTCGCCGGCCCGACCAGCGCCCTTTTGTTGAGCTAACAATTGCCGCGAGGGTTCGTAACTGACTGGCTGCGCCGCCGTTCCACCGGCATGGAGCGCACCGGTTTCCGTCGCAGGTGCGGTGCGACGGCGCAACAGTCGGCATGGTGAAGTTCTTCGGTGCTCTGCTGCCCTTGGTGGCCCTTGTGGCTCTAGTCGGCTGCGGAGCGACTTCTGCTACCAGCAGTGTCTCCAGTCCCACACCGACCTCGGCTACTCCCAGCGCGACGCCGGTCCCGACTCTGACCGCAGATGTGGCCGCTGCCCGCACCGCCGCCCGCAGCATCATCGGCCCTCTTCGCGGCACCCCGGGCATTTGGGTTGCCTGCTCGCAGCTTGCAAGCAACTTTGCTGCTTGCCCGTTCGCCCCCGCGCTCATCGACCGCCTCAACTACCTTTCCAGCATCGGCTTTTTCGGCGACGCCCCACCGGGCGTCTGCGGCGAGGATTACATCACTGGCACCCAAAACGGCCTTTTTGTCGCTCCCCAGGTCTTGTCGGCGGTCGCCGACGCCAGCGGCAGCGTCACCGTCGTCATCCAGCGTGGACCGCCACCGCCTAACTTAACTGTCACCGAGACCCTGGCGAACGGCCTCTGGGTCGTTTCCGATCTAGCCTCCGGCACCGGACCGGCGGCATCCGTTTTCTCGGCCAAGCCCAACTGCTGACACCGAGCACTTAGTCGGCTTTCCGGCCACCGCGCGTTTGGCTTGCAGGGGAGCGCAACTCAAAGCTACTTGTCCGGGGGCAGGCGAAGCGGCGTTGGAAGTGAGTCAGCGCTGATCCGAAGGAGATACAAGAACAAGTACTCCAAGACGAAGCAGCTACCGAGAGCCACAAGGATCAGGAGGGACAACCAAAGGTCAGTGAGACGGAAGACATTGGCGGGAATGGCCACCAAGGCGGTCAGTGCCAATAAGGCGAGATAGAAGACGACGTAGTGGAACGGAGCTATCCAGGTCGCAACGAAGAAAGCGCCCAAGGCGGAGGAGGCGGAAGGTGGGGGCGACGTAGTTAGCGGGGCGGGGGTGGAGAAGGAAAAGTAAAGAGCAGCCAGAGCCAGAATGAGGCTCACGGCAAGACAGAAAAGCGCAACGAATCCGATGGCAACGTCATAGGTCCGTGCGAGGAAGGCTTGAAGGCCGAGCGAGAAGGCAAACAGGGCATAAACCGCCAGGCGAGCGGGGGCTGAGGGGTGGGGGCGACGCACGAGCGCAGTATGCACTCGGCTCTTTACAGGGACCGGTAGTAGGCTTTATGTCGGCATGATCCAGGCGCCGGTCGGCGGATCGGTGGCGGCGGGTTTCGAGTCGGTCCAGGAGGCCTTCGCCGCCAACTTCGAGCGCTACGGCGAGGTGGGCGCCGCCTGCTGCGTCCACGTCCACGGCCGGCGTGTCGTCGACCTGTGGGGCGGAGTCACGACTCCGGGCGGCTCAGTGCCGTACACCGCCGAGACGCTTCAGATGGTGGCGTCAGCCACCAAGGGCCTGCTCGCCATCGCCGCACACGTGCTGGCGCAGGAGGGAAAGCTCGACTTCGACCTGCCGGTGGTCCACTACTGGCCGGAGTTTGCCGCTGAAGGCAAGGAACGCATCCCGGTCCGCTGGCTGTTCAGCCATCGCGCAGGGCTCGCCGCGATCGACCGTCCTGTGTCCCTCGAGGACGTCTACGCCTGGGATCCGGTCATCGACGCCCTGGCAGCCCAGCGCCCGTTGTGGGAGCCAGGCTCGACGCACGGGTATCACGTCGGCACGTTCGGATGGCTCACCGGCGAGATCATCCGGCGCGTCACCGGTAAGAGCGTGGGAAGGTTCGTCGCGGAGCGGCTGGTAGAGCCGCTTGGGCTTGAGTTCTGGATCGGCCTGCCCGACGAAATGGAGGCTCGGGTCGCACCCATGATCGGCTCCCCGCCCCCAACCGGCCCGCCGGACATATTCACCGCGCGGCTCCTCGATCCGACGACCCTGCTCCACCGCGCGTTCGTCAACCCGATGATGCTTCCGGGCACCTTCAACGACCCGGCTTTCCGCAGGGCGGAGATCCCGGCCGCGAACGGCATCGGCACCGCACGCTCGCTCTCGCGCCTGTACGCCGCGTGCATCGGCCAGGTCGATGGCGTGCGATTGCTCGATGCGGGAACCCTCGAACACGCCACCCGGACCCAGGCGCGAGGCGAGGACCTGGTGATGGGCTACGAGACCCACTATGGCACCGGTTTCCAGCTCCCATTTCCGTTCCGACCGATGGCCGGCGAGGGCTGCTTCGGCCACTACGGCATGGGCGGCTCGGTCGCCTTCGCGCACCCTGGGCTGGGCTTCTCGTTCGCCTACGTCATGAACCAGATGCTGCCGTCCGGGGGCGTCGACCCGCGCCCGAACGCGTTGGTCCAGGCGCTCCTGCACTGCCTCAGGTAACCGCCAGCGCCCTGAGCTCGAGGGGCCTAAGATCAGGCTCGGGTGGTAGGGCATGAGCGCGGCTGACCTCGTATTCGCCTTCTGCCTCCTGCTCGGGGGCGGCCTGCTCCTCTTCACCCTGGTCGTCGACGACATCTTCGGCGGCATCCTGGGCGCGATCCATCTCGGCTTCGACGTTGCCGGCGTGTCCCCGGCGCCCCTGCTGCTCGGGTTCATCGCGATGTTCGGCGCGGGCGGGCTTTTCGGCCTGCACAGCCTCAACGCCGGGGTAGGGGTCGCGACGGGGGTCGCCACGGTGGCGGGCTTGCTCGGGGCAAGTGTTGCGTTCGGCGCCTTCAAAGTGTTGAAGCAGGCCGAGTCGACGGATTCCTTCAGCCTGGAGGAGATGGTTGGGTCGACCGGCCGCGTATCCGTCGGGATTCCCGCCAACCACTTCGGCACTGTTCTCATCAGCTTCGCCGGTGCATCGCACAACATGACCGCCACCGCTGATTCCGAGATACCGGCGGGACGCGTGGTGAAGGTCGTAGCCGTCGCCGGCGGCAACCTGGTCGTCGCACTCAATCCGGTAGCCAGTCCCACGAACTCGGAGGCTTCGCCTTGAGTTCGCGAGGACCCCTCGTAACCAATGAAGGAGCACGGTCCGATGCCTAGTTTCGTGACGACCTCGCCTTTCCTCGTCGTGACCGTCGTCATCATCATCATCCTCATCCTCGCGTTCGTAGCAAGCCGCTACAAGGTGGCCGGCGCCAACGAAGCCATCATCGTCGCGGGCTCGCGGGGCGCCAAGGTGCGCGACGAGCACGGCCGCGTCGTATCGAGCCCGGGGGACAAGGGCGTCAAGGTTGTCGTCGGCGGCGGGACGATCGTGATGCCTCTGCTCAACCGGATTGGCAAACTGAAGCTGACCGCTCGCCAGATCAACGTTTCGCTCAGCGACGCGGTGACGAGCCAGGGCATCAAGGTGCAGGTCCAGGGCGTGGCCACGTTCAAGATCGGCCGCGATGTGGAGTCGCTCCGCAATGCGGCCGAGCGTTTCCTCGACGCCAAGCCTGAGCAGGTCGACTCCATCGTCAAGAACGTGCTCGAGGGATCGCTGCGGTCGATCGTCGGCACGCTGACCATCGAGGAGCTCATCCGCGACCGCCAGAAGCTACTTCAACAGGTGCAGGACGCGGCCAAGGGTGACCTCGCGACAAGCGGACTGCAGATCGACGCATTCACCATCCAGAGCTTTTCGGACGAGTCGAACTACATCGAGCTTCTCGGCCAGCAGAGCGTGTCCACCGTCACGCGCGACGCGCGCATGGTCAAGGCAACGACAGACCAGGAGGCCGCGGTTCGCGAGGCGGAGTCGATGCAGATCAAGATCAATGCGGGAAGAGACGTCGCACTGAGAGAGGCCGAGACAAAAACGCAGGTCGCCGCCGCGCAGGCGCGCGCCGACCAGGCCGGCCCCCTGGCCATGGCCGAGGCGCAGCAGGAAGTCGTGCGCAAGCAGACCGAGCTGGCACAGCTCGAAGCCGATCGGAAAGAGAAGGAGCTGCTCTCTTCCATTGTCAAACCCGCCGCTGCAGAGGCGCAGGCTGTGATCGCGCACGCCGAAGGTGACAAGCGAGCGCGCATCGCGTCCGCCGAGGCGGACGCCGAGACGACGAGGCTCGAAGGTGGGGCGGAGGCTCAGATCGTGCTCACCAAGGGTGAGGCGGAGGCGAAGGCGCTTGCGATGCGCGCCGACGCTTACAAGCAGTTCAACGAGGCCGCCATCATCCAGACGGTGCTCGCGGCGCTGCCCGAGATCGTGCGCGCCGCCGCCGAGCCGATGGGCCACATCAACTCGCTGACTGTGATGAGCGCGGACGGCGCCTCGGACATCGTCAAGAACGCGACCCGGGCGATGATCGAATCGACCACTGCGATCAAGGGCCTGACCGGGCTGGATGTGCCAAGCCTTATCGGAGGCGCAATGGGTCGCGGGTTCGGCGAGCGGCTGCGCACTGGGGATGGCGAGCGCGGCAGCGACCCTGGAAGCGCGGCCGACCGCATCAGCGAGATCGCCGGCCACGGCTTGAGCGCGCTCAAGGCGCAGACGGCCGCCGCGGCGGCAAAGGCCGAGGCGGAGGCCGAGGTGGCGAAAGAGAAAGCCACCGAGACGGCGGCAGACGAGGCTGCCAAGGCGAAGTCGGTTGCCAGCGCGCTGAAAGAGGCGGGGGCGACCGAAAAGGCGGCAGTCGAGTCGAAGGTTGCGGCCCCGGCAGCGAAGGTTGCGGCCCCGGCAGCGAAGGTTGCGGCCGCGGCGGCGAAGGTGTGGCCCAGCGACGGCAACGTCGCCCAGTGGGCGAAATGGATGTCCGACCAGCTCCACCAGATCCCCGACATCCGGGTCTATGACGCGCTGCGCCTGTCAGACCTGACGAGCAAGGGCCCGGCGCCGGCTCGCGCGGTCTGGGCGACCGCTCAGGCGGTGCTGGGGAAGGACTACGGCAATATCACCGTGGCCGACCTGCTGAAGCAGTTTCACCCGTAAGCGGAAACCGCTTGACCGGTAGAAAGCGAGGAGCCCGCTTACGCCAGCGACCCCTTAAAAGCGGGAAGCCCGCTTGCGCGAGCTTCCCAAGGCTGGGGTGGGGGCGTGACGTTGATTTCGGGGGCCGCTTTGTCGGCCGGCGATATGGTAGCACACGGTCCGAGTATCCACAAGATATAGACATCTGGGGACAAATAGCCTGAAAACGCCCATTCCGCTCGATATGGAGCCAATGCTTTCGGCTGTCGCCGACGGCATCCCGAAAGGCGACAGCTGGGAGTACGAACCGAAATGGGACGGCTTCCGCACCCTGGTCTTCCGGGATGGGGACGACGTGGCGCTGATCAGCCGAGGGTCCCGGCCCATGACCCGCTACTTTCCCGAGGTCCTACCTGCCTTCCGCGGGCTGCGTGAGCAACAGGTCGTGCTGGACGGGGAGCTCGTCGTCGTGGCTGAACACGGACTGGACTTTGGCGCCCTGCAGCAGCGCATCCACCCGGCGGAATCGCGAGTCCGGATGCTCAGTGAAGCGACGCCGGCCTGGTACATCGCGTTCGACATCCTGGCCGAAGGGAGCACCGACCTGCGCCAACTGCCGCTGGGTGAGCGGCGCAAGCTTCTCGAGCGACTGCTCAAAGGGGTCAAGCAACCGATCTTCCTGACGCCCTACACGCGAGACCACGCGACCGCGGAGACCTGGTTCGAGCGTTTCGAAGGCGCTGGTCTCGATGGCGTGATCGCGAAGTCATGGAGCGGCGCTTATGTCCCGGGCAAGCGACTGTGGGTGAAGATCAAGCACCAGCGCACCGCTGATTGCGTCGTGATCGGATGGCGCAAGTCGAACGATGGGTCGACCCTCGGTTCGCTCCTGCTCGGCCTGTACGACAAAAAGGGCACGATGCACTACGTTGGCCACACGTCGTCATTCAGTGCGGCCGAGCGCAAGGAGCTGGTCGCAAAGCTGCAGCCACTCACCGCCGAGATACCGGAGTCGGAATGGAAGGCGAACCCGGGCCGCATGCCGGGCGGACAGAGCCGGTGGTCGCGCGGGAAGGACACGGAATGGGTTGCCGTACGGTCTGAGCTGGTTTGCGAGGTCGCCTACGACAAGCTGGAGGCAGGCGAGCGCTTCCGCCACGCAACGCGGTTCCTAAGGTGGCGCCTCGACAAGCCTCCGCGCAAATGTGGCTTCGACCAGATCGCGTCAGCGGCCGAGTTCGACGTGCGAGGGATCTTCGCGAGCAAGTAGCAGCGGCCGGGCACCACGGCCACCCGGCCCGTAGTACTTCATCGCGGCCCGGCCCAAACCCGTCACGGCCAGCCAGTCAAAACCCGCGCCGGCGGCGACTCCCACGCCAAGGGGGACCACCCTGGCCGCGACCTTCGCCACGCCCGAGGTGGCCACCCGCGCCAGGATGCGTGTCAGGACGCGACCGCCGCCGTGGACGAGAAGCAGGTTGGGCAGGCGGCTGAAGGCCGCGATGGCGCTGCGCTCTCCGCCGGCCACAAGCACATCCTCGCGGAGCTTCACCGCGCCGCTCGTGATTCCGACTACGACCAGGGCCTCCATGACGCGCTCATCTGAGTTGCCGAGCTCGTGGCCGAAGATCATCGCGATCCCCAGCACGAGCTCGATCTCCTGCTCGAGCGCGTAGAGCGTCTGGCTCGTGATCGTACCGATCGCGAGCATCGTGCCGAGTCCCGGTGCGATCGAGACGGCGCCGCTCAGAGCTCCTGTCGCCGCGACGCGGCGGCGCGTGGAACGGATGAGCTCCAGCGCCAGTTGATGATTGGTGTAGATCGGGTGTGTCCCGCGCAAGCGCTCGACACGGGCCTGGATGGCGGGCTCGCGGCTCTGCACCGCGTTGGTGAGAGCGCCGAGCACTGACCGGAGCTGTGGCGGCAGGTGGTCGAGGTCCATTTCCGGAAGCGTACAGGGAGGTGGGCGCGGCGTACGTAGTGAGAAGGAGTCGCACATGAAGGCAAGCGATCTGAATACCAAGTTGCGACAGAGTCGCAATAAAGGTTAGGCTCCAGGCGTGGCATCCTTCGGCGCCCTGGTACGCGGGTCGTTCGACAGCGGAGAGCGCAAGCGCCTGGCGGGATTCTTCACCGGCGTTGGACTGCTCCACATCGCGGGGTGGGGCCTCTTGTTCGCCGTGGCGGCCGGTCAGCCGACCATCCTGGCGCTGGGCGGCCTTGCCTATACGTTCGGGCTGAGACACGCATTCGATGCGGACCACATCTCGGCCATCGACAACACAACGCGCAAGCTGCTGCAGGACGGCCGCAAGCCGGTTGGCGTCGGCTTCTTCTTCTCCCTCGGGCACTCGACAGTCGTCTTTGTCATCGCGGCGGCGCTGGGGCTGACGGTCAAGTGGATCGTCGACGGCGTGGCCGGCAACGGCGGTCAGCTCAGGAGCGTAGGGGGCGTGCTCGGCACGGTCGTATCGGGAGGATTCCTGGTCCTGATCGGCGTGCTCAACCTGGTCATCCTGCTCGACATCGTTCGCGTCTACAGGCGTCTCAAAGCAGGCGGATACGACGACAAGTCCCTGGAGCTGGACCTCACAGCCGGCGGCCTGATGAGCCGCATCTTCGGCCGCCTGTTCCGCGTCATCCGGCACAGCTGGCAGATGTATCCGATCGGATTTCTCTTCGGACTTGGCTTCGACACCGCCTCGGAGGTCGCGATCCTGGCGATCTCAGCCGGCGCTGCAGCCAAGGGCCTGCCATTCCTTGCCGTCATCGCGCTTCCGCTGATCTTCGCGGCAGGGATGTCGCTCATGGACACGGCAGATGGCGCGTTCATGGCGAAGGCGTACTCGTGGGCTTTCACTAGCCCGATCCGCAAGGTGTTCTACAACCTGACCATGACCAGCCTCTCGGTGTTCGTCGCCTTGTTCATCGGCACGATCGAGCTCATGCAGGCGCTCATCCAGGTGTTCGGTTTGAAGGGCGGGGTGTTCGGCGCCATCGCCGGCTTCGACCTGATCGGGCGGGCCGGCTACTTCATCGTCGCCGCGTTCGTAGTCGCCTGGGGGGCCGCGCTCCTGATCTACAAGGCCCGTCGCATCGACGAACGCTGGAGCGAAAAGATCAGCCGGGTCGCTTAGCTTCCGAACCACTTAAGCTGGCGCGGTCATGAGTGATGACGACGGCGACAGCCCGCTCATCGACTTCTATCCCTATCGCGCACGCTTCAAGACTTATGAGCGGCTCGAGCCCGAAGGCAGGGACCGGCAGAGCATCCTGGACGAGCTCTCGACCATGGCGGCGGAGGAGGACCGGATCGCCGATGCTGGCCGCGTCTCGGGCTCCATCTATCACGGAGGCCACGACCACTACGCGTTCCTGACCGAGGTCTTCCGCCTGTTCGCCCACGCCAACGTTCTGCAGCGCGACATGTACCCGAGCGCGACCAAGCTGGAGGCGGAGATCGTCGCGATGACCGCCGCGATGCTCCACGGAGACGCTGTGCCTCAGCACCACCCGGGCGAGCAGGCCTGCGGCGTGGTGACGTTCGGCGGCACCGAGAGCTTGATCAACCCGATGCTGGTCTACCGCGATCGCGGCCGCGCCGAGAAGGGGATCACCGAGCCCGAGGTGATCATCCCTGTCACCGCGCACGTCGCACTCGAGAAGGCGGGCCACCTCCTCGGCATCAAGGTGCTCAAGGCGCCGCTGCGCAGCGACTGGCTAGCGGACGTCGATTGGATTCGGGACCATGTGACGAAGAACACGGTCGCGCTGGTCGGGTCGGCGGCGAACTACGCGCACGGGCTTATCGACCCGATCGAAGAGCTTGCAGACCTCGCGCTCGAGCACGATATCGGCCTGCACGTCGACGGTTGCCTGGGCGGCTTCATCCTGCCGTGGGGCGAACGCCTCGGCTACGACATTCCGCGATTTGACTTCCGTGTCCCAGGCGTCACCTCGATCTCGGCGGACACGCACAAATACGGCTACGGGCTGAAGGGCACCTCGGTCCTGCTGTACAGAAACAGCGATTTGCGCAAGTACCAGTACTTCAATTTCACCGAGTGGCCTGGCGGCATTTACTTCTCGCCCGGGTTGTCGGGCAGCCGCTCAGGTGGCATCGTGGCGGCGACGTGGGCCGCCATGGTCAGCCTAGGCGAGCGCGGCTATCTCGAGATCGCAAAAGCGATCTTTGAGACCGCCGCGACGATCCGGCGGGGTATTGAGACGATGCCTGAGCTGGAGGTCATCGGCAAGCCCACATTTCTCGTCGCCTTTCGGTCGCCCGAGCTGAACATCTATCACGTCAACGATCACCTGATCGCGAAAGGTTGGAGGCTCAACGCCCTCCAGCTGCCGGCCGCCCTGCACTTTTGTGTGACACGGCCGAACACGGCAGCGGGTGTGGCCGACGCGTTCGTCGCGGATCTCCGCGACGCGGTCGACTACGCCAAGCACCCGGGCCGGCCGGAACCGAAGAGCGGAGCGCTCTATGGACTGGGAGGCACCCCGGCTGGGAACGAGATTCTGAACACGCTCTTCACCGCCGCGCTCGACGCGATGTACGAGGTGGCGCCGACGGAGGCCAGGGCTTGAGCGAGGGCGAGCCGTGGATCCTCGCCGTCGACCTGGGCACCGGTGGCCTCAAGACCGGCGCCGTCTCCATGCGCGGTGAGGTGCTTGCCCACGCGATCGCACCCATCGAAACCAGCTACCTGCCCGATGGCGGCGCCGTGCAGGATCCAGCGGAGTGGTGGGCTCGGCTCACGGGCGGCGTGCGATTCGTGATGGAGAGCAAAGCGGTCCGGCCCGGCGACCTGGTCGGGGTCGGGATCACGGGACAGTGGGGATCGACCGTTCCGGTGGATGCGGAAGGTCACCCGGTGGGCGACTGCCTCTTGTGGTCGGACACGCGGGGCGGCCGGTTCTCCGCAAAGGCGATGGGCGGCCAGGTCTCGATGTTCGGGTACTCGCCCGGCAACATGCTGCGGTGGATCCAGCTGACGGGAGGCGCACCATCGCCGAACGGGGCGGATCCACTCGGTCACGAGCTCTATCTGCGCAACTGCGAGCCGCAGGTTTACGCGAAGGCGCGCACCTTCCTGGAGCCGCTGGACTACCTCGGTCTCAGGTTTACGGGCCGGGTGGCCGCGACGCCGGCTTCCATGATCCTGTCCTGGCTGACCGACAACCGCCCTGGTGCGAAGCCACGGTATGTGTCCGAGCTCGTCAAGCGGTCAGGCCGCGATCCCGGCCGGCTGCCCGAGCTCGTGCCCACCGGCAGCGTGCTCGGGAGCGTGCTGCCCGAGGTGGCCGGCGAGCTCGGCATTCCCTCCGTCCCGGTCGTGTGCGGCGTGCCAGACCTGCACACGGCGTTCATCGGCTCGGGCGCGGTGGCTCCCTATGACGCGCACGTCACGATCAGCACCACTTCATGGATCGCGTGCGAGGTGCCCTTCAAGCGCACTGACGTTATCCACCAGATGGCGACCGTGCCCGGTCTGCGTGCCGGGGCCTACCTCGTCGCGAACAACCATGAGACCGCGGGCCTGTGCCTGAAGTGGTTCAAGGATTCGGTCCTCGGAGCCGATTCGTATGAAGAGGTAATCGCCGCCGCGGCCGATGTGCCGGCCGGCGCAGGCGGGGTGATGTTCACGCCCTGGCTCAACGGCGAGCGGACCCCGGTGGAGGATCGGACCCTTCGCGGCGCTTTTCTCAACGTGTCGCTCACGACCGGAGGCGACCATTTCAGTCGAGCCGTCCTGGAAGGCGTCGCATTCAATGCGCGCTGGCTGCTCGATGAAGTGGAGAGATTTGTGCACCGGCCGTTCGCGAGCTTGAGGATTCTCGGCGGTGGCGCGCAATCGGATCTCTGGTGCCAGATTCACGCCGACATCCTTGGACGCCGGCTCGAGCGTGTGGCGGAACCGACGTATGCCAACCTGCGAGGAGCCGGGCTGTTTGCCGCGATCTCCCTCGGCCAGATGTCGCTCGACGCCGTTCGGGGACTCGTCCGGGTGACGGACACCTTCGAATCCAGGCCGGAATCTCGCGCCGTCTACGAGCCGATGTATGCCGAGTTCAAGCAGTTCTACAGCCGCCTGCACGCCAGCTACGCACGCCTCAACCGCCATAAGATCGGTCGATGAGCTGGACTGCTGCGGTCGCATCCCGCACGTCAGGCACCAGATGGGCTGTCCTGGCCGGCTACTCGCTGCTTGCGGCCTGTACCCAGCTGCTCTGGCTGACGTTTGCGGCGGTCGACACGCGAAGCGCAGCGGTGATGCGAGTCGATCTCGGCACCGTTGGCGATCTCGCCGCCATCTTCCCGTTCATCTACATCGTGCTGGCCCTCCCAACCGGGCGCTGGCTGGACATGCGTTTCGGCCAGGCCCTGGGCGCCGGAGCGCTGCTGACCGGCGTAGGCGCCCTGGTTCGACTCGTTTCGCCGAGCTCCTTTGGCTGGCAGCTCGCCGGCCAGCTGGTGATCGCGTCCGGTCAGCCCCTCGTGCTGAACAGCATCACCAAGGTCGCGGGGCGCTATTTCCCGCCGTCAGAACGCGCGACAGCCATCTCGATCGGCACAGCGGCGCTCTTCGTGGGCATCCTCGCCGCGGTTCTCATGGCTGGGCCGCTGTTCGATGCGGGCGGCCTGTCGCTGCTGCTCGGTGTTCAGGCCGTGCCGGCGGTGCTCGCCACCGTGCTCGTCCTGATCGCGCTACGGGTGCCGCCGGCCTTCCCGGACGATCCGTCTGTATCCGTGAGCCTGCGCTGGCTCGCGCGTGATCGCTTCATGTGGGTCCTTGCCGTGCTGGTCTTCATCGGCATGGGGACTTACAACGCGATCGCGACGTGGCTGCAGCCGATCCTGGCGCACTTTGGAGAGGGCGGAGCGGCGGGCAACCTCGTTGCAGTGATGACGTTTGCCGGCATCCTCGGCGCCGCCTTCCTACCGACTCCGATCGCGTCGCGAGACCGCCGGCGGGAGCTGCTGCTCGCCGCTCTGGCCGTCTCCGCTGTTTCTCTGATCGCGATCTCATTCAGCCACAACCTCGTTTGGCTTGGAGCGTGGCTGTTTGCGCAAGGGTTCGTCTTGCTTGCGAGCCTGCCCGTCGTTCTCGACTGGGCCGATGTCCACGCCGGCGTCGAGCGCCAGGGCGCAGCGGTCGGCTTCCTGATGATGGCGGGCAACCTGGGAGGGCTGGTGCTCGTGCTGGTCGTCCAGGCCTTGATCGGCAACGCCTACCTGGCGCTTGGGGCCATGGCCGTCGTCGCCGTGGCGGGAGTGCCGGTCGCGCTCAGGCTCCCGCGTCGGCGCCTTCCCTGAGCAGACCTTCCAGGTCCAGCTGACGCCCGCTGAACGTCAGGTGTCCCTCCGCGTCGCGTGGCCACCGGTCTTCGGGGCGGTCCCAGGCCAACTCGAGCCCGTTCTCGTCTGGGTCGCGAAGGTAAAGCGCTTCGTGCGTGCCGTGGTCGTTCATCCCGTCCAGCGGCCAATCGGCCGCCACCAGCCGGCGCAGTGCGTCGCCCAGGGCGGCTCGCGTCGGATACCGGATGGCGACGTGATACAGACCCGTGGTGCCGGGCGGGGGTGGAGAGCCGCCCTTCGACTCCCAGGTGTTGAACCCCAGGTGATGGTGATAACCGCCGGCGGATAGGAACAGCGCGTCCGGCCGGCGAAACACGACGTCGAACCCGAGGATCTCAACGTAGAAGTGATGCACTCGGTCGATGTCAGCGGTCTTCAGATGCACATGGCCGATGTCCACGCCGGGGTCGATGGGTCGCGCGCTCCGCTCTCGCGGGACGACAGCCCGAACGGTTTCGACCGGTCTGGTGCCCATCCTCAATCCTCGGGCGGCCCGACGAGCTTCCAGCCGTTCTGCCACGGCCAGCCGTGACGGATCTGCAGCGTGACATTCAAGAGCGCCATGGCCTCGAGCGCGCGGGCCATCACGAGCGGGCCGGCATCGATGGGACGGAACCCGATCGACTTGACGAGCTCCAGGACCTTGTCCTTGGCCGCCTGGTCGTCGCCGGCGACGAAGCCGTCGAGGCGAGTGCCACCGACGGTCGGTTCGGCCATTCGCGCGGCAAAGGCGTAGTTGAAAGCCTTCACCACGCGCACATTCGGGTGACGCTTCTGGATCTCTTCCGCGTTGGAAGTCGTTCCGAGCACCTCACCGGGATTTTGCGTGTTGATGTGGTTGGTGGCGTCGACAACGACCTTGCCGTCGACCGACGACCCCAGCGCGCGGAACACCTCGCCGAGCTTGTCATAGGGCACCGCGACGATCACGATGTCGGCGTCCTTGACCGCTTCGACATTGGACGTCGCCGCATGAGCGCCGGTCGCCTTGGCGGCCTCAGCGGCATTGTCCGCGCTGGTGGCGCTGAGCGTGACCTGGTGGCCCGCCCTCACGCTTGACCGGGCGAGTGCTTGGCCGACCTTCCCCGAACCGATAATCGCGATCTTCATCCATCTATCTCCTTGACCAACAACAACGCCCCGAGCCGAGAGGTTTATTCACGCCGAAGTCCAGAATAGCCACTCGATGAGCAGGCTCCAGGACCGCGTGATCATCCTCACCGGTGCCGCTTCCGGAATCGGCCGGTCCTATGCTCGCCGCCTTGCCCGCGAAGGGGCGCGTTTGGCATTGCTCGACATTGACCAGCGGGGGGTCCGGGCGGTCGCCGCCGAATGCAGGGATGCGGGGGCGGAGGTGCTCGACCTCGTGGTCGACGTATCGGAGTCGCATGCGGTGTCCAGTGCGGTCGAGGATGTCAGCTCGCGGTTCGGCGGCATCGACGGGCTGGTGAACAACGCGGCGATGCTGTCGTCGTTGCGGAACCAGCCGTTCGAGCAGATCGAGGCGGCCGAGTTCGACCTCGTGCTTGCCGTCAACGCGCGTGGGCCTTTCTTGATGTGCCAGGCCGTCGTGCCGTATATGCGCAAGCGTGGAGGCGGCAAGATCGTGAACATGGCTTCTGCGGCGCTGCTTGCCGGACCGCCCGGCCTGGCCCATTACGTGATGTCGAAGGGGGCCGTGTTTGCGCTCACGCGGGTGCTGGCGCGCGAGCTGGGAGCGGCCAAGATAAACGTCAACTCGATTGCACCGGGGCTGACGCTTACCGAGGGCGTCCGCGGACTGTACCCCGAGTCGTTCCTGGAAGGGGCGCGGGAGCTGCGAAGCATCGCCCGAGACGAGCTGCCTGAAGACCTGGAAGGCACCCTCGTCTACCTGCTGTCGCCTGACAGTGATTTCGTGACGGGCCAGATGATCGTGGTCAACGGTGGGGCACAGTTTTGGTAGCTCCGAGGTGAACCTGGACTGGAAGCCCAGGCGCCCGCCTCAAAGGACACCGCTCGAAGGCGAGACTGTGAGGCTCGAGCCGGTCGACCCGGCGCGGCACGCGAGGGACCTGTTCACGGCTTCCGAGGGCGCCGCTGCGCTCTGGAACTATCTCGCGTATGGGCCTTTCGAGAGCCAGCAGGCGTTTACGGAGTGGCTGCTGGAACGCGCTCGATCAGGCGACCCGCTGTTCTACGCCGTGGTCGATCGCAGGTCGGGACAGGCACGCGGGATGGCGAGCTACATGCGCATCGCTCCGGAGCATGGCGTGATCGAGATCGGCCACATCTGGTTCGCGCCTGTGCTGCAGCGCACGCGGCAGGCTACGGAGGCGATCTATCTGCTGGCGCGCCACGCGTTCGACGATCTCGGCTATCGCCGCCTCGAGTGGAAGTGCGACTCGCTGAATGAGCCGTCACGTCGGGCGGCGGAGCGATTCGGGTTCGTCTACGAGGGCGTGTTCCGCAAGCACATGGTCGTGAAGGACCGCAACCGCGACACCGCCTGGTTCTCGATCGTCGACGATGAGTGGCCGCTCCGGCGAGCGGCGTTCGCAGCCTGGCTGGCGCCGGAAAACTTCGACTCTGAGGGCCGGCAGCGCCGGTCGCTATCCGAGATTCGCGACAGCGTTGCGACGCCATCGGAATAGAAGCCCCTGGCGACAGTTACAGCGATTGAGAGATGTCACCCACGAAGCACGAGCTCGATGCCGCCCTTCAGGGCAGCCAAACCATCGACATCACTACGACCGGCCGTCGAAGCGGCGAGCCCCGGCGTCTTGAGATCGTGTCCCACAACGTTGCCGGCCGGATCTACATCAGCGGCATGCCGTTTCCCAAGCGTCGCAGCTGGCTCCGCAATCTCGACGCGCATCCGCGCTTCACTTTCCATCTCAAGGGCAAGGTCCGCGCCGATCTGCCGGCGACAGCTCGCGTCATCGACGAGGAGCCTGAGCGGCGGGAGATCCTCCCTCACATCGCACGCATATGGGGCCGCAAGGACATCGAGGAAATGGTCCGCCACAGCCCGCTGATCGAGGTGACGATCGATCGAAACGGCAGCCCGGAACAAAGTTGAGGGGCCGGCCTCAGTAGGCGACCCCTCGGTTTCATCGATCGACTTGAACAGTTAGCTGCAGCCGGTGGTCGCTCCGCAGTTCAAGCACTTGTAGCACGAGCCTGAGCGCACGGTGATCGCCCCGCAGTCGGGGCACGCGGGAGCGTCGGTGTTGATGAAGGCGATCTTCTGGACGCCGCCGTTGCCGTTGGTCGGCGGCGAAGCGATGACCTTCAGCTCTTTGGGGGTGGTGGCCAGCTTGGCATTGTCAGCGCGAACTGGGGCTGGGTCGGCGGCTGCCGGCTCGCGCCGGATGACGCCGGCTTCGTCCTGCTCTTCGACGGGGAGGAAGTGGCTCGCCATCCACCGAAAGATGTAGTCCACGATCGATTTCGCGATCGGGATCTCCTTGTTCTTGGTGAACCCGGAGGGCTCGAACCGCATGTGGCTGAACTTGTCGACCATGAACTTCACCGGCACGCCGAACTGCAGCGCATAGGACGTCTGCGTGGCAAAGGCGTCCATCAGGCCCGAGATAGTCGAGCCTTCCTTGGCCATGGTCACGAACAGCTCGCCGGGCGTCCCGTCGTCGAACAGGCCGACGGTGAGGTAGCCCTCGTGGCCCTGGATGTCGAACTTGTGAGTGACGGCCTTGCGCTCGTCCGGCAGCTTGCGCCGCAGTGCCCGGTACTCGACCTCCGTGACAACCTTCTTTTCCTTGTCGCGCGATGTGGAGAGAGGTTGCGAGCGCTTGCACCCGTCGCGGTAGATCGCGATGCACTTGAGCCCGAGCTTCCAGGACTCCATGTAGGTCTGCTGGATGTCGTCGACGGTCGCCTCGGTCGGCAGGTTCACCGTCTTGGACATCGAGCCTGAGATGAACGGCTGGACGCCGGCCATCATTCGGACGTGGCCCATCGGCGCGATCGAACGCGCGCCATTGACCGGCTTGAAGGCGCAGTCGAAGACCTTCAGGTGCTCTTCCATGAGGTGGGGAGCGCCCTCGATGGTGTCGTTCTCGTCGATGTACTCGACGATCTCCTTGACCTTCACCTCGTCATAGCCCAGCTTGCGCAGGGCCGCGGGGACGGTCGTGTTGACGATCTTCAGCAGGCCGCCGCCGACGAGCTTCTTGTATTTGACCAGCGCCAGGTCGGGTTCGATGCCCGTGGTGTCGCAGTCCATCATCAAACCGATCGTGCCAGTTGGAGCCAGGACCGTGGCCTGGGCATTCCGATACCCGTGGACACGTCCGAGCTTGACCGTCTCATCCCACGTCTCGCGTGCCGCATCCACGACCTCGGCCGAGTCAGCCGACGTGCTGAGCTGGTGCGCCGCCTGGCGGTGCTTCTCCATCACGCGCAGCATGGGTTCGCGATTCTTGGCGTACTCGCTGAAGGGACTTCGCACCTGCGCCATCCGCGCCGACTGGGCAAACGCGCGTCCCGTCATGATCGCGGTGAGCGCGCCGGCAAAGCGGCGGCCCTCGTCCGAGTCGTACGCCAGGCCCATCGACATCAGGAGCGCGCCCAGGTTGGCGTAGCCAAGGCCCAGGGGACGCAGCGCCTCAGAGTTCTTGCCGATCGCCGGAGTGGGGTACGAGGCGTTGGAGACGAGGATCTCCTGTCCGGTGAAGCAGACATCGATCGCGCGCTTGTACCGCTCGACGTCGAACTTGCCGACTTTCCCATCGCCTTCTTGGGACTGGAACTTCATGAGGTTCAGCGACAGCAGGTTGCAGGCGGTGTCATCGAGGAAAACGAATTCACTACAAGGATTTGTCGCGTTGATGCGGCCCGTGTTGGGGACGACGTTCCAGTCCTGGATGGTGGAGTCGAACTGCAAGCCCGGGTCGCCGCAGATCCAGGCCGAGTCGGCGATGTTCCGCCACAGGTCGCGAGCCTTGTACGTGTCGATGACTCTGCCGTCCACGACCGCCTTCGTCTCCCACTTTTTGTCGTCGGCGACCGCCTGCATGAAGTCATCGCTGACGCGGACTGAGTGGTTGGCGTTCTGGAACTGGACCGAGTCGTACGCGCCGCCCGGCACGTTGAAGCCGACGTTGTAGCCGGCCTCGATCAGGGCCCAGGCCTTCTTCTCCTCCTCCGCCTTGCAGCGGATGAAGTCGAGGATGTCCGGGTGGTCCGCGTTGAGGATGACCATCTTGGCCGCGCGGCGAGTCGTCCCGCCAGACTTGATCGAGCCGGCGAACGAGTCGTAGCCCTTCATGAAGGAGACGGGGCCCGACGCCGTGCCGCCTCCGGAGAGCTGCTCCTTGGACGAGCGCAGGATGGACAGGTTCGTGCCGGTGCCGCTGCCGAACTTGAACAGCATGCCCTCGGTCTTGACCAGGTCGAGGATCGACTCCATCGAGTCCTGGACGGAGTTGATGAAGCACGCCGAACCCTGCTGGGCGCGGTTGGGCACGCCGATGTTGAACCAGACCGGGCTGTTGAAGGAGGCGTGCTGCGTGACAAGCAGGTAGCGCAGCTCTTGAGACCAGTTCTCGGCATCTTCCTCGGCGGCGAAGTAGCCGCCCTCGCGTCCCCAACGCGCCAGGGTCTCGACCACCCGGTCGATGATCTGGCGGACGCTGGTCTCGCGCTCAGGGCTGCCGGGGCTGCCGTGGAAGTACTTCTGAGCGACCACGTTGATCGCCAGCTGGGACCAGGAACGGGGAACCTCGACGTCCTTCTGCTCGAAGATGACCTGGCCTTTCTCGCCCGTTATCGCCGCGGTGCGCCGTTCCCACTCCACCAGGTCGAACGCGTGGCTGCCTGGAGGTGTGAAGTGCCGGCCGAAGCGAAGCCCTTTTGCCGCGGCTCCCGCTTTGGAGTGACTCCCGTTGGTCTTGGTCGGCGCGCCTCCGGCGCGGGCTCCGGTGAGGTCGGCAATGTTTTTGGCCATTTCTTCTTTAGAGAACGCCTCCTTCAATCATCCCCGGTGAGGGTGTATTCAATCGCGTTGGTAGTGGGACGTGAGCTATGTCGTTGAACTTGTACGTTTGGGGATGGAAGAGGCCCCAGAGCATGCCCGCCACTTATGCCCCAGGGCCTCGAACTAACGCCCCAAATGATACGAACCGCTTTTGGGCTTGTCAAGACCCAAAACACAAGATGTTCGGGCTTAACAGGGCTTTACCCCCAACATGTTGGTGGATTACCTGTGGATATCCCTGGGTCCAAATTGGGCAAAGCCTGCGCAAGGACTGTGGAAAAGTGCGCAAAAGGGGGCGCCTTACTGGGCTGAGTCGATCAGGGCGAGTTCAAGAGGCATTGTGGATATCTCCGCCACCCCCCCGGAGCCATTTCCCGGCGCACTCCCCTGGGCAAGCGGGGAGGTATCTGTGGTCACTTCGGTCATCTGGACGCTCTGGGCCGCCGCTCGGATCCTGGCCGACACCTGCTTCCCCTCGCCATAGGCGTTCTGGAGCATCGTGACCGCCCGCTGTAGCTTGTTCTCGAGCACGCTCTCCAGGGTGTCGAGGTGACGCTCCACGTCGATGAGCGCCGACTGGAGCTTTTCCATGTCGACCGTGCGGGCGAACTGCAGGTGCAGCTGGTACAGCGTGAGGAGGTAGGGGAGGGCCATCGCGTAGCCGACGACCATCACGTGACGCTTGTGGGCGCTGACGATCGCTCCCCGGCAGACGTCATAGGCAGCGTCGGGAATGACGGCGAGGGCGAACGGCGACGTGGTGGCCGGGTCGATGTACTGGCTGACCTCTCGCACCCGCCTCTCGACCTCGCGCTCGACCTGGCCTGTGAGCTGCGCTCGGCGCGTGGCATCGATCGCCGGATCCGCGAGCTGCTCTAGCGCCCCGCTCGAGACCCACTTCGAGTCCATCGGCAAAAGCTTGCCGCCGGGCAGGCGCAGCGCCAGCTCGACCACCTTGCCGCCGACCCAGACGTTGCGCTGGAGCATCTCGGGTGGAAGGTGCCGGAGCGCCTCCTCGAGGATGTTCTCGCCCGCCGCGCCGCGGGTGGAGCTGCCGGCGATCACGCTCTCCAGCCGCCTCAGGCTGGCCCGAGCCTCCTCCTCGACCGGCTGGCGGGCCGACAGGGCCGAACGGAGCCCTTCGACGACCGATTGTGTCTGGGCCAGCCGTTCGCGAAGCTCGGCGGCTTGCGAGCCCTGGGCCTGACCGCCGGCCTCGAGCCGGACCTTGAGCTCGGCGACGTCACGCGACTGCCCGTCCGCTCGGCGCACCAGGTTCCAGACCAGGAAGGCCACGCCGGCCATTCCGGCCAAGAGGCATACAAGGAGAAGGGCGAACAAGAGTTCGAGCAACGACATCTTGCGCATTGTAGTCCGCAAAGAGGCTATAGACAAGCCTGTTAACCTGACGTAAATGGCTGCTCACGAACCCGGTTCCGAGCTCGAGCAGGCGCCTGACCGCATCCCGCTGGAAGAGGTCTACATGCGGATGGCCGAGGAGCTGGCCAAGCGGTCGACGTGCGCTCGACTCCAGGTCGGCAGCGTGATCACCACATCCGACCTGACGCAGGTGCTGGGCATCGGCTACAACGGCAACGCGAAAGGCCTGCCCAACCGCTGCGACTCGGATCAGCCGGGCAATTGCGGCTGCATCCATTCGGAGCAGAACGCGCTCATCAAGGCGGGTGCTCAGCTGCCCGGCAAGTTCATGTTCGTCAGCGCGTCGCCGTGCGTGATGTGCGCCAAGATGATCATCAACACCAACGTCGGGCGCGTCTACTACCGCGAGGCGTATCGCGACCCGGCCGGGCTGGACGTACTACGGCAGGCCGGAGTGGAGGTCGTCCACTACGACCGCTGGCGCGACCTCTGGCGCTAAAGGCGCACGCATTACTCCGAGGCGACCTCCCAACCTGATTCCGTCTGCACCATTCTCGGCTGGACGATCGGCACCTCTTTCAGCCGGCGCGCCCGAGCGAAGAGCTTGGCCACATCCTTGTCGGCCGTCACCGACTCGAGCACCGCGCGCGTCGCGTAGACGAGCGTGATGTCCGGATTGACGAGGGCCAGGTCGGGCGCCATCCACACCCAGTCCGTCACCTCGCCTTCTTGAGGCCGAACCGCCTGGCCCTCGGGCAGGTGGGCCAAAAAGAAGCGCGCGTCGTACCGTCGCCGCAGCTGTGCGGGCGTGACCCATCGGGCCAAAAGCACCAGGCGGTCGAGCGCCGGCTCCAGCCGCATCTCGCGCAGGGCTTCACCGAAGCTCTTCCCGCCTTCCACGATCGAGCGCACGCCGTCGCACTCGGCCTTTCGGGCGAAGCGGCGACCATGGCGCGCCAGCAGGATGCCGACCTCCTCGAACACCTCGCGCACCGCCGCCATCCGGATCTCGTCTCCCCAACCCATGTCGTCGCCGTGCACGGTGCCTCCGGGAAACACGTATGCGCCCGGGGCGAAGTCGGCGCCGCCCGGACGCTGCATCAGGAGCAGCTCCCACGGATGGCGGCCGCGGATCAGCAGCACGGTCGACGAAGGACGCGGGGTGACCGGCGGTCCTTCGTTGATGGCCCCGGGTGGCAGCACCTCATTAGGATGCGCGAGTGGACCTCGGCATTGCGGGTAAGGTCGCCCTCGTCACCGCCGGCACGCGCGGGATCGGCCTCGGCATCGCGCAGGCGTTGTCCGGCGAAGGCGTGCGAGTCGCGATCGCCGCGCGAACCGAGAGTGACGTGAAGCGCACGGCAGCTTCGCTCGGCGGCCTGGGCGTGGTCGCCGACCTGATGACGGAAGACGGCTGCAGGCGTGCCGTCAAGGAGACCGAGGATGCGCTGGGCCCGATCGAGATCCTGGTCAACAACCTCGGGCTGCGCGCCGGCAGCTCCTGGAGCGATACGGGCACCGCGGAGCTCGAGGCTGCGTTCAGCGGCAACGTGGTCGTCAGCGTGCGCGTGACTCAGCTCGTGCTGCCCGGCATGCTCCTGCGCGGATGGGGGCGCATCGTCGCGATCACGTCGGTGTGGGGCCGCGAGACGGGCGGTGCGCCCGCCTACAACGCCGCGAAGGCGGCGGAGATCAGCTTCGTCAAATCGCTGGCGCGAGATGTTGCCGGCAAAGGGGTGACCGTGAACGCCGTCGCTCCGGGCTCGATCCTGTGGACGGGCGGCGGATGGGATCGCCGCCAGCGGGCGGACCCAGAAGGAATGGCCGATTTCGTTCGCCGCGACATGCCGTTGGGCCGCTTCGGCACCGTCGACGAGGTCGCGAGCGTCGTGGCCTTCGTCTGTTCGGCGCAAGCGAGCCTGGTCAATGGGGCCGTCATCTCTGTCGACGGCGGGCAATCCCGCTCGGGCATCTGAGGAGCTCCCCCTCCCCCGTCATGGAGGGCTGGGGTGGGGGGCGATCCGAGCCTGTTATGGGCCCGAGATCGGGTTCGCGCCCAGCTGCCCGGCGATCAGAAGTGTCGTCGGGTAAATGCCCAGCCCGACGGCGGCCAGGCCGCTCAGCCAGATGACCGCGGAGCTGCTGATCGAAGCGGGCAGCCGGTCGGTCCGAGTTGAGCTCGACCACACCGGGATGAGCACCCGCACGTAGTAGAAGACGGACACCACGCTCATCACCACGGCGAGCACGACGAGCCACGTGTAGCCGGCGCTGACGCCGGCCGTGAACAGGAACAGCTTGCCGAAGAAGCCGACCGACGGGGGAAAGCCGGCAAGGGAGAGCATGAAGACGGACATCAGGACAGCCATCAGCGGGCTGCGCTTGGCAAGCCCTTCGAGGTCGTCGAAGCGGTCGCGGTCGCCGTCCGGTCCGGCCAGCAGCGTGATCACCGCGAACGCGCCGAAGTTCATGAACATGTACACGAACAGGTAGTACAGGACCGCCGCGAGTCCGCTCTGGCCGCCCGCGATCACGCCGATCAGGATGTAGCCCGCCTGCGCGACCCCCGAATAGGCGAGCAGGCGTTTCAGGCTGGACTGCGCGATCGCCATCACGTTGCCGATGACCATGCTCGTCGCCGCGACGAAGGCGAGCAGCGCCTGCCACTCCGGCGCGAGGTGGGGGAGACCGCCCGCGAAGACGCGCACGATCATCGCGAAGGCGGCGGCCTTCGTGCCCACGGACATGAACGCGGTGACCGGAAGCGGCGCGCCCTGGTACACGTCGGGCGTCCACATGTGGAAGGGGGCGGCGGAGACCTTGAAGGCGAAGCCGACCCCCATCAGCACGATCCCCAGCAGGATCAGGGGGTTGCCGGCGGCCGACGCGTCGAGCCGCTTCGCGATCTCGGGAATCACCGTCGTGCCGGCGCCGCCGTAGATCAGCGCCATGCCGTAGAGGACGAAGGCGCTCGCGAAGCCGCCGACGAGCAGGTATTTCGCGGCAGCCTCCTGCGAACGGCTCTCCCTGCGTGAAAAGCCGCACGCGATGTAGAGCGCGATAGAGAGGAGCTCGAGGCCAAGGAAGATGGTGACCAGCGAGGTCGCCGAGCCGAGCACCATCATGCCGATCACCGCGGCCATGATCAGGATGTGAAACTCAGACTCCAGCATCCCCCGCTTTTTCAGATAGGAATGCGAGAGGGCGACCGTGAGGATGCCGAGGGTGGCGAACAGGATCTCGAAGAACAGCGCGAAGTTGTCTCCGGTCGCGAACTGGTGGTAGGCGTAACCACCCTGCGCGTAGCGCCAGCGGTAAACAGCCGTGCCGAGCGAATACGTGAACCCGGTTACCGCGACGATGGCCACGGCGCCGCCGCGCCGCCGTTTCGGCAGGACCAGGTCGGTGACGATGGCGAACAGGAAGAAACCGGTGAGCGTCGCGATCGCCGCGATCTGGCCTAGGTCGGCCAGGGCTTGCGCCCAGGAGTAGGTGAGGTCCGGTGCCGGAATCATTGGTGCGCCCATGAGCCCAAGAGCCGAGATCATCTCGCCAACCCGACCTGGCCGAGTGAGGTCATCAGGTTGGTGAGCACGTTCGGGTCGAGCCCGATCGCAAACATCAGGACGATCAGCGGCGCCAGCAGGACGAGCTGGCCGGCATAGATGTCGGATCTCGGCACCGGTCCCGCAGGCGCGCCCTGCATGGTGCCCTGGAAGAGCCTGAGCATGTATACAGGCGCCAGCACCAGCCCGATGGCGCCGAACAGGGCGAGGACTGGCGCGCGCTGCCAGGCGCCGAGCAACGTCATGAACTCTCCGACGAAGCTGTTGAGCCCTGGCAGTCCCAACGCCGCGAGCGTCACGACGAAGAAGATGCCCGCCATCACGGGCATGCGCGCCGCCAGCCCGGCCATGGCGGAACGGTCACGCGTCCCGGCTCGGTCGGAGATCCAGGCCACGATCAGGAAGAGGGCCGAGATGATGATCCCGTGGTTGATCATCTGCAGGACGGCGCCCTGCTGGCCCTGCACGTTGAGGGCGAAGATGCCGAGGACGATGAAGCCCATGTGGCTCACGCTGGAGTAGGCGACAAGGAGCTTCATGTCGCGTGAGGCGATCGCCATCAGCGCGCCCCAGATGATGGCGGCGACCGCGAGCACGGGGATGACCCATCGCCAGTCCCACCAATCAACGGGCTGCGGGAACAGTGGCACCGCGATCCGCAGGAAGCCGTATGCGCCCGCCTTGCCCATCACGCCGGCGAAGGTGATCAGCATCGGCGTCGGCGCGGCCATGTATGCGTCGGGCAGCCAGCTGTGGAATGGGAACAAGGGTGTCTTGATCGCGAATGCGAGCGCGAAGACGAAGAAGAGTGCGAACTGGATCGAGGGCGACGGCGCGAGCGTCGCCAGGGTGGCCAGATCGAAGGTCTGCTTGCCCGTGGCGACGTATTCGCCGATCACTCCGACCAGCATCAGGAGGGAGCCCGCGAGCGTGTAGAGCACGAACTTGAGCGCCGCGCGGTCCGGCCGCTCGCCCTCGCCAAAGATCCACAGCAGGAAGTAGGCCGGGATGAGCATCGCCTCCCAGAACACGTAGAAGAGGACGAGGTCCGTGGCCATGAACACGCCCGCGAGCCCGGCGGACATCGCGAGCATCAGGGCCACGAAGCGGCTCACGTTGCGTGTCTTGACCGGCGTGGCGAGGATCGCGATCACCGTGAGGAACGCGTTGAGGACGACCAGCCACAGGCTGATGCCGTCGAGGCCGAGCCGGTAGAAGATGGTCAGCTGCGGGATCCACGGCGCCGCTTCCGTGAACTGGTAGCCGTGATACCCGGGCGCAAACGAGAAGGCGACGTCCGCCGCCACGGCCAGCGCGGCGAGCGCCACGACCACGCCCATCCATTTCGCTAAGCGCGGCGGCATGAAGGCGATCAGCCCGGCGCCGATCATGGGCAGCAGCCAGATTGTGGTGAGCGTCATGAGCCCGACCTGATGAGGACCAGGACAGCCGCCACGATCGCGCCGCCGACGAACACGAGCACGTAGTTGCGGAAGTAGCCGCTCTGCGTGAGGCTGAGGCTGCTCGCCCCGACCACAGCTGCGTGCCCGGTGCCTACCACCGCGCCGTCGAGGATCGGCTCCTCGATGTCGCGCATGCCGAAGCCCGCAATCGCGTCCATCGGCCGGACGAAGACGGCGGCGTAGATCTCGTCGAAGTAGTACTTCCGCTCGAGCAGCCGCTGCGCCCAGGGAACGTTGGCGCTCCACGCCTTCCACGACCGCACGACGTAGACGCGGTAGGCGGCGAGGAAGAGCAGCGCGGCCAGGACCATGGTGACGAGCCCGACCATCACGACGCCCCCGCCCTCCTCCCAGCGCACCGGGCCGACCGCCGAGGCCAGGAAGTCCGAGACGGCCGACGGGCCGATGCCGAGAGCGCGCATCTGGATGAACCCGCCGACCACTGAGAGAGCCGCGAGGATCACCACGGGGACCAACATGACCAGGCGCGCCTCGTGCGGGTGCTCGACCGCGCGCTCAGGAGACGGCTTGCCGCCGAACGCCATCCACCACATGCGCCCGGTGTAGAAGCCTGTGATGAGCGCGGTAACGGCGCCGACCACCCAGACGGCCAGGGCTAGGGTGTCGTCCGGCTTGGACAGGGCGGCGCCGAGGATCTGCTCTTTGGAGAAGAAGCCGACGAGCGGAATCACGCCGACCAGGGCCAGCGAGCCGATGAGGAACGACCACGACGTGCGCGGGAGCTGGCGGAACAGGCCGCCGAACTTGCGCATGTCCTGTTCGTCGTGCATGGCATGGATGACATTGCCGGCGGCCATGAAGAGCAGCGCCTTGAAAAAGGCGTGAGCGAGGAGATGGAAGAAACCGGCGGAGTAGGCGCCGATGCCGACCGCAAGAAACATGTAGCCGATCTGGCTCATCGTCGAGTAGGCGAGCACGCGCTTGATGTCCGTCTGGACGATCGCGATGGTGGCTGCGAACAGGGCGGTAGCAGCGCCGATGATCGCGACCGCGCCATGCGCGTAGCTGGCCAGGTCATAGATCGGGTGCATGCGCCCGATGAGGTAGACGCCAGCCGTGACCATGGTCGCGGCATGGATCAGGGCGCTCACGGGGGTGGGGCCCTCCATGGCGTCCGGCAGCCACGTGTGCAGTGGCAGCTGAGCGGACTTAGCGACCGCGCCCACGAGCAGCAGAAAGGCCGCGAGCTCGAGCGGGCCGCTGTCTGTCGGAATGGGCCGAAAACACGTCACCAGCAGGCTGGGCGGGGGACACGAGGGACCGGCGATGCCCTTGAAAACGCCCGCGTAGGTGATCGCGTGATACGTCACGAACAGGACGAAGGCGCCGAGGATCATGCCCACGTCGCCAATCACGTTCATGACGAAGGCCTTGCGCGCGGCGAGCACGGCGGAGCGCCGCTGGTACCAGAAGCCGATGAGCAGGTACGAGCTGAGGCCGACCATCGCCCAGCCGACGATCAGGAACACTAAGTTACCGGCCAGGACGAGCAGCAGCATCGAGAAGATGAAGACGTCCATGTAGGTGAAGAAGCGGGCGTAGCTCGGGCCGTCCTCGTGCTCCATGTACCCGACGGAGTAGGTGACGATCAGCCCGCCGACGCCGGTGATGACAAGGCACATGAAGATCGACAGGTTGTCGACCAGCAGGTTGAAAGGCACCTCGAGCGAGCCGCTCTTGATCCACGTCCAGTACGTGAAGTCGCCGGAGGCGTTGCTGAAGAAGAGCGCCAGCGTGCCGGCGAAGGATGCCCAGACGACTCCGGGGCCGACGATCTGCGTGACGATGCGCGGCAGCCGCCAGCCCCGGCCGGCGAGCAGGATCGCGCCGGCGGCAGGGAGGAGCAGAACTGCAAGCGCGAGCTGGCTGGTGCTCATCTAGGAGCCTTCATCCCTTCAACTCGCTGAGCTCGTCGATGTCCTCGACATCGCGCACGTGGAAGATGTCGACGAGGATCGCCAGACCGACCACCGCCTCAGCCGCCGCGACCGTCATCGACATGAGCGCGAACAGCTGTCCTTCGATGTTCTCAAGCTGTCGCGAGAAGACGATCAGCGTGAGGTTGACCGCGTTCAGCATCAGCTCGATGCAGATGAGGATGACCAGCGGGTTGCGGCGTACCAGCACGCCTGCCGCGCCGATCGTGAAGAGGATCGCCCCCAGGATCAGGAACCAGGAGGCGTCGAGCTGCGATCCCCCGATGGTCATCGAGCTCATTTACGGGGTCCCCGCGAAAAAGCCCCACGAGCTCGCAGCCTTCGGCTTGAGTTCGCGGGGACCCCTAGCACGGCGAAGCCTCCGATTTCGTGGGGCATTCATTGATCTTGCCCGGGTCTGCGGCTCAGGTAGATGGCGCCGATCGCCGCGACGAGGAGGAGGATCGAGGTCAGCTCGAATGGGTAGAGATAGGTCGTGAACAGGCCGACCGCGATCGACTGCACGGTGCCGAAAACAGAGAGATCGGTCGGCTCAGGCTGGCGGTACTGGATCCCCTGAAGCATCGCCCAGATCAAGCCGAGCAGCGCGAGGACGAACAGCACTGAGAGCCACGATTGGAAGCGCAGGCGAGTCCGCGCCAGCTCTCGCGCTGGCCCGAACAGCGCGATCACGAAGAGGAACAGGACCATCACTGCGCCCGCGTAGACGATGATCTGGACGACGAAGACGAACTGCGCGCTCAGCAGGAGGAAGAGGACGGACAGGGCGAGCATCACCACCACGAGGCTGAGCACCGAGCGGATCGGCTCGCTGAAGGAGATCACACCGATGCCTCCCGCCACGGCCAAGGCGGCGGCGATGAAGAAGATGGCGATGGCCAAATCTAGGTTTGACTATTCCCTCCCCGCTCGCCGGGGAGGGTAGGGTGGGGGGGAGGAGTTGGCTTAGCCGCGAGCCGCGCTTCGACATCAGGAGGCAGCGGCTCGAGCAGCTTCTCCTTGGTGTAGATGAACTTCTCACGGCTGGTGTCGGAGAGCTCGTATTCGGGGCCCAGGACGATCGCCTGCACCGGGCACGCCTCTTCGCAATAGCCGCAGAAGATGCAGCGAAGCATGTTGATCTCGTAGGTCTTGGCGTAGCGCTCGCCCGGCGAGACACGATTCTCGTCGGTGTTCTCGGCGGCGATCACCAGGATGCAGCCGACCGGGCAGGCAGCAGCGCAGAGCTCGCAGCCGATGCAGCGCTCGAGCCCATTGTCGTAGCGACGCAGGTAATGCCGGCCGCGGTACCTCTCCGACCGGGGCGTCTTGTCCTCGGGGTACATGGTGGTGACGACCGGGCGGAAGAACTCAGTCAGCGTGGTCTTGAGCCCGCCCGCGAGCGCGGCCACGTCCCCGATGACTCCGGGTCGCGCCCCTTCGGGTTTCGGCGGCACGCGTTCGCCAGGACGCCTCAGTGGAGTCGGGTGCTCCGGCGCACCTCCGTCCCCGCTCGCCGCGGTGGGCTGGGGTGCGGGCGTGCGCTGTTGGTCTTCCGAGTCGGCCATGTCTACCCCTGCGTCGCCACCAGGATGACCCCGGTGACGATCACGTTTGCGATTGCGAGCGGCAGCAATACCTTCCAGCCGAGCCGCATGAGCATGTCGTAGCGAAGGCGCGGGAAGGTGCCGCGGAGCCAAATGTAAAGGAAGAGGAACAGCACGATCTTGATGAAGAAGGCGAGCAGCGGCGGAATGATCCACAGGTTCCAGCCGCCGAAGAACAGCAGTGCGGCCAGCGCGGAGACCGTGATCATGTTCACGTACTCGGCCAGGTAATACATCACGAACTTGAGGCCCGAGTACTCGGTCAGAAACCCGCCGATGAGCTCCTGCTCTGCCTCAGGAAGGTCGAATGGGGCGCGGTTGGTCTCCGCCACCGCCGCCATCAGGTAGATCACGAACCCGAGCGGGGTGAGGAGGATCAGGGGGATCGGACCGGAATACCAGCCCCAGTGCACGGAGTACTCGGCGATGTCGCGCAGGCGCAGCGAGCCGACGATCATGAACGTCGGTACGAGAGACAGGCCCAGGGCCATCTCGTAGCTGATGAGCTGAGCCGCCGAGCGCATCCCGCCCAGCATCGAGTACTTGTTGTTGGATGCGTAGCCGCCGATGACGATCGCGTAGACGTTCAGCGAGCTGAAGGCGAAGATGAGCAGGACGCCGATGTTCAGGTCGGCGATCCAGTACTGCACGTTGCCCCACAAGCCGATCGGGATGACCGCCCAGGCCAGGAAGGCCGCGGCGACCGCGATCGTCGGTGCGATCACGAACAGGACCTTGTCGGTCTCGGCCGGGATGAAGCTCTCTTTGAACGCGAGCTTCACGCCGTCGGCGGCCAGCTGCATCAGGCCGAACGGTCCGACCCGGTTGGGGCCCGGCCGCCGCTGGATGCGGCCGAGCGCGACGCGCTCAAACCAGACTGTGTAGGCGGTCGCTGTCAACACGACGAAGAACAGCAGCAGGATCGCCACTGTGACGACGATCCAATGGCCGATGGGGTCGTTATAAACCTGGTTCACGGGTGGGCGGGTCCGACCAGGACGGGTTTGGGGTCCGGTTCCGGCGACGGTGTCTGGGCGAGCGCGGCGAGAGCCGGTGCCCTCGAGGCGGCTTCGCGCTGAACGGGAAAGATGCCCGTGTAGTCGAGGTTCAGGCCAAGCGCCGCGCCCAGCTCGCAGAGCACCTCCCACGCTTCCTTCAGCGGCGGGCTTATGACCACCGGCGGTCGCAGAAATTGGACCGTCCCTTCGAGGTTCGTGTAGCTGCCTTGCCGCTCGGCGAACGTGGTGGCGGGCAGCACGACCGCGGCCTTTTCGTGCTCGGCTCGCGGCAGGTGATCCCAGGCAGCGAGGAAGCGTACGGAGGCCGGGATGCCGGCGGTGGGCGGCGGGCCCCAGCACAACAGAGCCTCGACGCCATCCAGGGAATCCCATCCTGCGACGCCAAAGGCCAGCGCCCCGCGCTCGTTGGTCGCCCGATAGAGCGGCATGACCTTGCCGCCGACGAGCCCCGCCAGCTCGGCGCAGGCAGCGACAAGCTCGGTGGCGTCTTCGGAGCCATGGCCGTCCCCGCACAGGATTGCAACGGGCCCGCCAGGGTCCTGGAGCAGCTCATGCGTTGCGAGCTTGCGGACCTCGGCGGCGGCCGAACCCTTCTCGTTGCGGATGTGGACGGTCCGAGGGTTGCGGTCGAAGTCGACCCCATCGGGGTGGACGACGATCAGCTTCGCGCCGCGCTTGCTCACCGCCTTCTTGACTCGGAGGTTGACGATCGGAACGTCGTTCTCGGTGTCGGACGCGACGATGACGATGACGCGCGCGTCATCTATCTCTTTGATGAGCAAGGTTTGGGCGGGCGCCTCTGGCAGCGCCGTCCGGCCGTGCATCTTCACCTTGGCGCCGCGCAGCGGTCCGTCGAGAAGTCGTCGGAACAGGAAGGCTTCCTCGTTGGTCAGGTCCGCCGGCAGCGAGAGGCCGAGCTTCGCTCCCTTGCCATTGATGCCCGCCACAGTGGCGGCGAGAGCCTCGGCCCAGGTCGTCCTCGCGCCGCCGACAGTCGGGATCTTGAGTCGCGACGGTTCGTTGACGTCCGTGTAGTCGAACCGGCCGCGGTCGCAGATCCAGCCCTCGTCGATGTCGTCGTTCTCTCGCGAGGTGATGCGCACGAGCTGGCCGCGCCGCTGCCACATCGTCACGCTGCAGCCCACGGCACATTTCGAGCACACGCTGGCGGTGTGCGTCATGTCCCACGGGCGCGACTCGAAGCGCCAGACACGGGAGGTGAGGGCGCCAACCGGGCAGAGGTCGATGATGTTGCCGCTGAAGATCGACTGCAGCGGCTGGTCGAACTGGCTCGTGATGTACGAGTGCACCCCGCGCTGTCCGACGGTCAGCTCCTGCTCCCAAGCGATCTCGTCGTAGTAGCGCGTGCACCGGTAGCAGAGGACGCAGCGCTCGCGGTCGAGCGCGATCTTCTCCGACAGCGGGATCGGCTTCTTGAAATGAAGGCGTGGGCCGTCGATCCGGCTGGTCGGGTACCCGTGGCGAAAAGTGAAGTCCTGCAGCGGGCACTCGCCGCCCTTGTCGCAGACCGGGCAGTCGAGCGGGTGGTTGACGAGCTCGAACTCAAGGATGTCGGCGCGTGCCTGCACGGCCATCGTGCTCTGCGTCTTTACGACCATTCCTTCGGCGACCGGACGGATGCACCCCGCTTGCGCGACTGGCGGGCCGGGCGAGATCTCGACCAGGCACATACGGCAGGCGCCGACCGGCTCGAGCTTGTGGTGGTAGCAGAAGACCGGGATCTCGATCCCGACAGTCTTGGCTGCCTCCACGACCAAGGTGCCGTCGGGCACCAAGATGGCGTGGCCGTCGATCGTCAGGTTGACCATTTTCGGCTCAGGCACTGACCAGGGCTCCTTCGACGGAGCACGTCTGGTGGAGGCAGTGGTCTTCGTATTCGTTTCGGAAGTGAGTCATCGTCGATTGGATGACCCAGCCTGCCGCGTCGCCGAGGCCGCAGAGGCAGCGGCCGCCCTGCAGGCCTTGCTGCACTCGATCGAGAAGGTTGAGCTCGATCTGGCTGCCGTGGCCGGCCAGGATCCGATCGAACGTGCGCACCGCCCAGTTGGTGCCCACGCGGCACGGCGTGCACTTGCCGCATGACTCGTGGGCGTAGAAGCGCAGCAGTCGCGCGGCCGCCTTGACCACGCAGTGCGAGTCGTCCATGACGATGATTCCGCCGGAACCACCCATCGTCCCGAGGGCTTTGAGCCCGTCCAGGTCCGTCGACGTGTCGATCATGGAGGCGGGGAGGACCTTGGCCGACGACCCGCCGGGCCAGAACACCTTCAGCTTGCGTCCGGGCCGAGCGCCGCCCGCCAGCTCCTCGATGATGTGGCGGTACGTGACGCCGATCTCGATCTCGAAGTTGCCGGGTCTCTGCACGTCACCGCTGACGGTCACCATGCGTGTGCCCTTTGCCTTCTCGGTCCCGCGCTTGGCGTACTCCGCGCCGCCGTTGCGCATGATCCAGGGCACGGTCGACAGCGTCTCGACGTTGTTGACCGCGGTCGGCAGCCCCCATGCCCCCTTGATGGCGGGGAATGGGGGGCGGGAGCGGGGCTGGGCGCGCTTGCCTTCGAGCGACTCGAGCAGCGCCGTCTCCTCGCCGCAGATGTACGCGCCGTGCCCGCGATACAGCCGGACGTCGAGCGCGTGGTCCGTGCCGAAGGGATGGTCGCCGAGATAACCCTTCGCGTGGGCCTGGGCGATGGCGTTGCGCAGCATCTCGTAGGGCACGTCGTACTCGCCGCGGATGTAGATCCATGCCTGGTGCCCTCCGATCGCATAGCTCGCGATCGCGGCGCCCTCGACCAGCATGTGCGGCGAGTTCTCCATCAGGTAGCGGTCCTTGGCGCTGCCGGGCTCGGACTCGTCGGCATTGACCACGATGTACTTGGGTCCCGGGTGGTCCTTCGGCACGAAGGACCACTTCATCGCCGTCGGGAAGTCCGCCCCCCCGCGGCCCCGCAGCCCGGAGATCTTGACCTCGTCGATGACCTGTAGGGCCGTCATGGTCGTGACCGCCTTGCGCAAAGCCGAGTATCCGCCGAGGGATTCGTATACGTCGAGCGTGTGCAGGTTGGGGTTGGCAAACCACTCGGTCAGCACGGGCCCGCCGACGGTCCCGCGTTGTTCAGCCATCGGCCTTCTTCTTCCGCGGAGCACGAGGCTTCTTTGGCGTCGGCGCGGACTCCACCGCCCCTCCGGCGCTGCTCACCTCTGCGCTTGCCGGGGATTCATTAGATAGGTCACTTCCCCGCTCGCCGGGGAAGTCGGCGCGCTGTAGGGGCCCCCGCGAAGTCGAAGACTTCGTGGGGTAGAGCGCCGGATGGGGGGGTGGAGCTGCCACAGTCGAGGGAGAAGCGCGCCGCTCCCCGACCAATTGATCAATCTTCTCCGCCGTGAGATCGTAGTGATACCGGTGGTCGACCCTGCACATTGGCGCGTACTCGCAGGCGCCCATGCACTCGACCTCCTCGTACGAGAAGAGCCCGTCCGCCGATAGCTCGCCGGCCTCCTTGACGCCGATCGCGCCGCGGAGGTGCTCGACGATCTCCTCCGCGCCGCGCAGCATGCAGCTGAGGTTCGTGCAGACGTAGAACCGGTGCTTGCCGATCGGTTCGAGGTGAAAGAGCGTGTAGAAGGTCGCGACGCCCTCGACGTATCCGGCGTCGAGCTGCAACGCGGTCGCGACCTCGGTCATCGCCTCGGGCGTCAGGTAGCCGAGCTCCTCCTGGGCGAGATCGAGTGCGGGCATCACGGCCGAGCGCGGCTGCGGATAACGCGCCGGCAAAGCCTTGATCTCATCGAGCAGGTGGGACGAGAGGGCGCTTTTCATTTCTATCTATCGACGTCCCCGAGCACCGTGTCCGCCGTGCCGATGATCGCGATCATGTCCGCGATCATGTGGTTGAGCGCCATGCGCTCGAGCGCCTGCAGGTTGACGAACGAGGCGGACCTGAACTTCACGCGCCGAGGCTTGTGCGTGCCGTCGCTGACGACATAGCAGCCGTTCTCACCGCGCCCCGACTCGACGGCCACATACACGTCGCCGGCCGGCACCGAGTAGCCCTCTGTGAAGAGCTTGAAATGGTGGATCACCGCCTCCATCGACGTCTCGAGCTCTTCGCGGGGCGGAGGCAGCATCTTGCGATCGTCGACGTTGACCGGCCCGTCGGGAAGCCTGTCCAGCGCCTGCCGCAGGATCTTGACCGCCTCGCGCATCTCCTTGATCCGGACGAGGTAGCGGCCGTAGCAGTCGCAGTCGTTCGATGTCGCGACCTCGAAGTCGTAGTGCTCGTAGCCCGAGTACGGCATCGCCTTGCGCAGGTCCCACGCGACGCCGGACCCGCGCAGCATCGGGCCGCTGGCGCCCAGCACCTTTGCGTCCTCCGGCGACAGCCGGCCGATCCCGATCAAGCGCGAGCGAAAGATGGGGTTCATGGTCAGCAGGTCCTCGTACTCGTCGATGTGCCCGGGCATTTTGCGGATGAACGCGTCGAGCATCTCGAGGAAGCGCGGGGTTGCATCCGCGAACACGCCTCCTGGGCGGATGTAAGACGTGTGCATCCGGAAGCCCGAGATCTCCTCGTTCATGTCGAGGATGGTGTCGCGCTCGCGGAAGCAGTACATGAGCATCGACATGGCGCCGAGCTCGATCCCGCTCGTGCCGAGCCAGACCAGGTGCGAGGACAGGCGCGTGAGCTCGGACATGATCACGCGCAGTGCCTGCGCGCGGGGGGGCACCTCGACGCCCATCAGCCTCTCGACTGCCAACGCATAGGCGAGGTTGTTGATGGGCGGAGACAGGTAATCGTGGCGATCTGTGACCACCACGCCCTGCTGCCAGCGCAGCGCCTCCATCTGTTTTTCGATCCCGGTGTGCAGGTAGCCGATGACCGGTTTGATGCGGCGGATCTGCTCGCCGTCGAGGTCGACGATCAGCCGCAGCACGCCATGGGTGGATGGGTGATGGGGCCCGAAGTTGACGGTGAGCAGCTCGCCGCCGAAAGCGCCCTGCTCGCCGGTCTTCGTGATCGTCACGCCCTCGGGCGTGCTCATGCTTCGTCCGGGGCGGTTTGCCACGTGTGGTGCTCTTCCGAGAATTCAACGACCTCGCCGCCGACCGGGTAGTCGCGGCGCAGCGGGTGGCCGACCCAGTCGTCGGGCATCAGGATGCGGGTGAGCTCGGGGTGATCGTTGAAGATGATTCCGAAGAGGTCGTAGGTTTCGCGCTCGTCCCAGTTGGCAGGTGGAAAGAGGTCGTGGACCGAGTCGATGTGCGGCGGGTCGCCGTCGACGAACGCGCGGACGCGGAGCAGTGCTTTCGTTTCGAGGTTGCGCAGCTGGTAGACGAGCTCGTAGCGACTTGGCCATTGACGAGACGCGTCGGCGAGGTGGTCCACACACGTGAGGAAGACGAGCAGCCGGTAGCCATCGTCTTTCAGAGCTTGGAGGGCGGCCCTTAGGTCGCCGGGCTCGACCGTGACCCACGAGTCACCCGCGCTGACGCCCTGTTCGACCACGAATCTTGGGGCGATCACAGCCGCGGCATAATCCCCTGGGCCTTGATCCGTGCCTGCAGGATCATCAGCGCGTTCAGCAGGTCCTCTGGCCGGGGCGGGCAGCCCGGGATGTAGACGTCGACCGGCACGATCTTGTCCACGCCCTGGAGCAGCGCGTAGTTGTTGAACACGCCTCCGGTCGACGCGCACGCCCCCATCGAGATGACCCACTTCGGCTCGGGCATCTGGTCGTAGACGGTCCGCAGGATCGGCGCCATCTTCTGCGAGACCCGACCCGACACGATCATGAGGTCGGCCTGCCTGGGCGATGCGCGCATCGCTTCGGAGCCGAAGCGCGCGATGTCAACGCCGGCCGTCGCCGCTGCGATCATCTCGATGGCGCAGCAGGCGAGGCCGAACTGGGCGGGCCATACCGAGTTGCCGCGGCCCCATCCGACCACCTTGCCAAGCGTGGTCGTGAGGACGTTTTGCCCGAGCGACTCGGCGAGCTCCTCTAGTCCCAATCCAGGCCTCCCTTGCGCCAGATGTGAGCGAGGGCGATGAGCAGGATGCCCATGAAGACGAACATCTCGATCAGGCCGAACCACCCGAGCTTGTGCATCAGCACCGCCCACGGGTAGAAGAAGACAGCCTCGACGTCGAAGATGATGAAGAGCATCGCGGTCAGGTAGAAGCGCACGGACATCCGGCGGTGCGCCGGGCTGTCCGCGATCGTGCCCGACTCATAGGGAGCGAGCTTGGCCTTGTAGGGCTTGGAGGGACCGAGCACGAAGCTCAGCGTCACCAATGCTCCCAGCACGCCGAGAACGATCAGGACAAAGATCAGAAGTGGGACGTAGCTCTCGAGCAAGTTTCCGAAGGGGCCTCAGGTATTGGGGCTTTTGGGAACGGGATCAATTCTATGCGGGCCTTGAGAGACGCCGCTCAATACACCGGGAAGGCAGGCCTCTAGCGATTCTTCTGGTGGTGCTCGATCTTGGTTCCGGCTGACAGCGTGGCGTGGATGGGACAGTAGCGGTTGCACGCCATGTCAAGCGCCTGGTCGACGAGAGCTTTGTCGTACTTGCCGTCCCAGCCGATGTGAAACGTGACGTCGATCTTGGTGAACGCGCGCGGCCACTCCTTCTCCTGCTCGCCCTCGACCTCCACCTCGAGCGACTCGACCGGCTGCTTGAACTTCTTCAGCAGCAGCACGGCGTTGAGGCCGGTGCAGCCGCCGAGCGCTCCGAGCAGCATCTCGGTCGGGCGCATCGCCGAGTCGTCGCCGAAGATGGGCGGCTCGTCGATGGCCGCCGAGTGACCGGACTCGGCCTTGATGTCGAACCTGACCTTCTGTCCCGACCACTTTGCGATCGCCTTCGCCATGACGCGAACAATAGACTGCCTTCGTGCGTGATGACGTTCGCTCGAGATTCGCACCGGTCGCCGCCAACTACACGCGCTCGACCTTCCACGCGTCGTCCGAGCGTTTGCAGGAGGTGCTCGACCTGGCCCGGCCCAAACCGGGCGACCTCGCCCTCGACGTGGCGACCGGCACGGGCAACACGGCATTCGCTCTGGCTCCTTACGTCCGCCGGGTGATTGGCCTCGACGTCACCCGCGAGATGCTTGACCAGGCACGTCGCATCACGGCCGAAAAGGCGCTCCCGAATGTGGACTGGGTGCTCGGCGACGTGGCCGACCTGCCGTTCGAGGACGAGACGTTCGACCTGTACACGGTCCGCGCGGCGCCGCATCACTTCCCCGACATGGACATCTTCCTGCGCGAGGCTTTTCGCGTCCTCAAGCCAGACCGGGATGCGGCGTTCATCGACTGCGCGCCGCCGGCCGCGGCGCGCGAGGTGCTGCACGAGGTCGAGGTTCGGCGCGACCCTTCCCATGTCAGATCCCTGACCCTGGACGAATGGGTGGAGCACGTTGTGCGCGCCGGCTTCGAGGTCGAGCTAGCCACAGCGCGCGAGCTGGACTGGGACTACGACGAGTGGATGCGGAACATGGCGGTCGCGCCGGCGCTGGCCGACGAGCTCGCCGGTGTGATCGAGGGAGCGCAGGGCGAGGCCCTGGGTCAGCTGCATCCTGAGCGGCGCGAGGGAAGGCTGAGGCACGCGTACTGGCACTGCCTGATCCGCGCGCACAAGAATGGTTGATGAGGTCACCTCCCCGCTCTCCGGGGAGGTGGCGCGAAGCGCCGGTGGGGGGATGGGTCGCGCACTAGCCGAGGGAGAGCTGATCCTCCTCGTCGACAAGGTCGGCCGACGGCACCGGGTGCGCCTCAAGGCCGGCGAGCGGCATTCACTCCACTCGGGCGTGATCAACCACGACGACCTGATCGGCCGCCCCGAAGGCGTGATCGTCAGGACGCAGATGGGCGCTCGCCTGCTTGCCGTCCGGCCGACGTTCGCCGAGCAGGTCACCGGCCGCCAGCGGCAGGCGCAACCCATCTATCCCAAGGACCTCGGGGCGATCCTGATCGCGGCCGACATCCACCCGGGGGCGAAGGTACTCGAGGCCGGGACGGGAACCGGCGCGCTGACGCTCGCCGTGCTGCGCGCGGTCGGCGACAGGGGGCAGGTGGTGAGCTACGAGCAGCGGGAGGAGTTTCTGGAGGCAGCCAAGCGGGCGATCGTCGACACCCTAGGCAGCCTGCCGGCCAACCTCACGCTCAAGCTGGCGGACGTCTACCTCGGGATCGATGAGCAAAACCTCGACCGCGTCCTGCTCGACCTGCCCGAACCATGGCAGGCGGTGCCGGCGGCCAAGGCGGCGCTCCGGCCGGGCGGCATCATCTTTGCGCATTGCCCCAACGTGAGCCAGATTCAGCGGTTCTTCGACTGCCTGCGCGAGGTCCGGGGCTTCGGGATGCTCGAGGCGTTCGAGCTCCTGCAGCGCGGCTGGACAGTCCGCGGCCGCAGCATGCGACCTTCACATCGCATGGTCGCGCACACGGGCTTTCTGTGTTTCGCGCGCCGGCTGGCCGAGGACGAGCTGTTCGAACCCGAGGGAGAAGGTTTCAGATGAGATGGGTGGTGCACGGCGAGCGGACCGTGTACGAGAGTCCGTGGGTGTCGCTTGCGCTCGTCGACGTCGAGGTGCCAGGTGGGGAACGCTTCGAACACCACGTGGTGCGGATGCCGAGCGAGGCCTCCGGCGTCGTGGCGGTTGCCGACGGCCGGGTGCTGCTCATCCACCGGCACCGCTTCATCACCGATACGACCGGTTGGGAGATCCCGGCCGGCCGCGTCGAGCCGGATGAGGATCCGATCGTGGCGGCGGAGCGAGAGACGCTCGAAGAGACCGGCTGGCGCCCGGGCGCCCTCACCAAGCTCTTCAGTTACTTTCCGTCGATCGGCTTGATGGATCAGCGATACAACATCTTTCTCGCCGCGGGCGCTGAGCACGTTGGCGAACCGCAGGACTTGAGCGAGTCCGACCGCGTCGAGTGGGTTTCCCGCTCAGAGCTGCCGGCGCTCATCCGGCGCGGCGAGATCCAGGACGGCTACAGTCTGACCGCCCTCCTGTGGCTCCTGCAGTTCGGCCCAAGCTGAACCAGGCGGGCATGCCCACCGAAACCTAGTCGGTCGGCTCGCCGTTCTACATGAGTGAGGCGCCGCGCCCCGCTACTGGTCCTGCTGATCGCCGGAGCAATCGTCCTGGTCATCGGCGCCTCCATCTCGATCTACCCACACGCCCTGGCCGACTTCTTCAACACGGGTGAACCGCACTGCGGCGGGGGCTAGGCCCGGCCCTCTGGGCTCAGCTAGCATTTGGGAGCGATGAGCTCATTCGCCGGCGAATCTCGCAAACCGGTTCACGTCACGGTCACAGGCGCCGCCGGCCAGATCGGCTACGCGCTCCTGTTTCGCATCGCCTCGGGCCAGCTCCTGGGTCCCGACCAGCCGATCGTGCTGCGCATGCTCGAGATCGAGCCCGCCATGAAAGCGCTCGAGGGCGTGGCGATGGAGCTCGACGACTGCGCCTTCCCGCTGCTGCACGACATGGTCCTGACGAGCAAGACCGAGGAGGCCTTCGACGGCACCTCCTGGGCGCTCCTTGTCGGCTCGATCCCGCGCAAGGCCGGGATGGAGCGTGGTGATCTCCTCTCTGTCAACGGCGGCATTTTCGGACCGCAGGGCAAGGCGATCGCGGCACGAGCGGCGAGTGACGTGCGGATCCTGGTTGTCGGCAACCCCTGCAACACCAACTGCTACATCGCACGTTCGAATGCACCCGAGATCCCTGCCGAGCGGTGGTTCGCGATGACCCGCCTGGACGAGAACCGGGCCAAGATCCAGCTGGCGAAGAAGGCGGAGGTGCCGGTCTCCGTCGTCACGAACATGGCGATCTGGGGCAACCACTCAGCGACTCAGTACCCCGACGCCGCGAACGCGCGGATCGCCGGCATGGGCGTGTTCGACGTGATCACGGACCACGGGTGGTTGAAGAAAGGCTTCATCACCACGGTTCAAACGCGCGGCGCGAAGGTGATCGAGGCCCGAGGGCTCTCGTCGGCGGCATCAGCCGCCAACGCCGTGATCGACTCTGTGCAGAGCATCCGGTCGGCGACGCAGTGGGGTAACTGGCACTCGCTTGCGGTGGTGAGCCATGGCGAGTACGGGGTGCCGGAGTGGCTTCAGTTCGGTTTCCCGGTCCGCACGGACGGCACGAACTGGGAGGTCGTATCCGGCTTGGTGCACGACGACGACGCCAAGGAGCGGATCAGGGTCACGACCGAGGAGCTCGTGCAGGAGCGGGACCTCGTGAAGGAGCTGGTCCCGAGCTAGATCGCCCGGCGGGGTGTGGGTGTCACTCGACGCAGGTCCTCTTCGAACGCCGGCATCGAGTCCGCGCCCCAGCGCCAGGCTGCAATGTCGAACAGGACCAGGACCACCAGGCCGACCAATACTTCCACACTACTTACAACTCGATCCCGGTCCGTTTCGTTCCATAAATCGGGCGTCAAACCGGGCTAAGCAGCCCAGCGCAGGCCCGGTCCCCGCGCCCGCCTCATCACGACCCGATCGGGCGGCAGGAACCTGAACTCCCGGCCGGCCTTGATCACCTGCCATCCGCCCTCATGAACCAACCGGTGGTGGTAGAAGCAGAGCAGGATCAGGTTGGAGAGATCGCTTGGTCCGCCTCGCGACCAGGCAACGATGTGATGCGGCGTGGACCAGTTGACCGGCCTGTCGCAGCCTGGAAACCGGCAGCCCTTGTCCCTGACTCGAAGGGCTCGGCGCCTCGGACCCGAGTTGACTCGCGTCGCCCGGCCGACGTCGATCACCATCGAGTCGGCGAGCAGCACGCGCGAGATGGTGGCGTCACAAGCGACCCGCTCCAGAGTGCGCGTCGAGATGGGCATCGAGAGCTCGAGGTCGGCCGGCGGTGCGCCGAGCTCGTTCTTCAAGCCCTCCACAGTGGTCGTCAAGCTGATGTGCGGCCTGACCCCATTGCGCCGAGGCAGCTTGCCTTCGTCCATCGCGTGATGAACCAGCTCGCCCATCGCGTCGTGCATCCGCTGCGAGCGAGTCCGCTCGTCTTCGGGACCCATCCGCTTGGCCAGCGAATCGAGCGCCGTCTTGAGCGCCGCTCCGCACTCAGGGTCGAGCACGCCATCGATCGCGTGCATGCCATCTGACATCAGGCTGATATGCAGCCGGCGACGCAGGTGGTTCTCCTCGGCCTCTTTGAAGAAGCCGTCCGGGTCGGCGATATGGTGGGCGTAGTGGCAGAGGTAGCGCAGCGTGGCGACTGAATGCCTACGCGCCAGGTCGAGCATCTCCTCTTCGTTGAAGAGGTCTCGCTTGTCACCCAGCTTGTCGCGGAGGTGAGCGAGGACGGAGGCGGACTGGAAGCCGATCTCGCCTGAGCTGAGCGCCGCCGCCACCTTAGGCAGAGATTCCAGCTGCTCGCCGACACAGAGCCGGTCGGCGGCAGAGGTCACCGACATGGCGCAGGTCCGGCTGATCCAGGAGGCGGCGGTGATGTTGCCGTTCACGAGGTGAGCACCCGATTTCTGTGCGTCCCGGGCCTCCGCGGCGAAGTCGCCGTCGAGGGAGTCGATGACGGCTCGATAGCGCTGCAGATCAACGCCGCGACCGTCACGTCCGAGAAATTTCCGGACTGCCGCCTCGAATTCAGAGAAGGGTGTGCCGCCCAACCCCCAACATGCTGGAAGCATACCAAACAAATGTTCGGGAGTCAATACGTTAACACTCCAAATTGAGAATTCAAGCTCTTCACCCCAGCCCTGCGCGCAAAGCGGCGATGAGGATGGGACCTATTGATTGCTCCCAATGGGAGAGTGGACTCCAAGCCACACCCGAACTCCCTCTTCCCAGTCTTTTCCCGGCGCCTCCCGCACTCCAGCGCCTCACCCTGAATACCCACGCCGGCCCGACTCCCTTTTCCCAGTCGTCTTCTAATCTGACGGGGTGAGCATCACGCTCGACCGGCACAGCTTCCCCTTCACCGCGATCGTCGGCCAGGAGTCGATGAAGCTGGCTCTGATCCTGAACGCCGTAGTGCCGACGATCGGCGGCGTGCTCATCCGCGGCGAGAAGGGCACCGGCAAGTCGACCGCCGTCCGGGGCCTGGCCAGGCTCCTGCCCGAGCACGAGGTGGTCGAGGGCTGCCATTTCGGCTGTGATCCGTCCCACGTGGAGGCGTTGTGCGCCGACTGCCGGCTCAGGCTCAAGTCAGCCGGCGTGCTCCCTTCGTACAAACGCCGCATGCGGGTCGTCGAGCTGCCCATCAACTCCTCCGAGGACCGCGTCGTCGGGACCATCGACATCGAGGCGGCCCTGCGGACTGGAACGAAGCGGTTCGAGCCGGGCGTCCTCGCCGACGCCAACCGGAACATCCTGTACGTCGACGAGGTCAACCTCCTCGACGATCACATCGTCGACGTCCTGCTCGACGCAGCCGCCATGGGCGTCAACGTGGTTGAGCGCGAGGGCGTGTCATTCGCCCACCCTTCGCGCTTCATCCTCGTCGGGACGATGAACCCGGAAGAGGGCGAGCTGCGTCCTCAGCTGCTCGACCGCTTCGGGCTGTGCGTCGACGTCGAGGGGATCCGCGACCCCGACGAGCGGGTGCTCATAGCTGAGCGCGACGCGGCCTTCAAGCGGGGCGATCACGAGTTCGCGAACGAGTTCGCCGCCGCCGACCGCAACCTCTCTCGCGCTCTCGCGGAGGCGATCGCCGCCGTGAAGAACGTCCGCGTCACCCACGGCCACGCGCGCCTGATCTCGACGATCTGCGTCGAGGCGGCGGTGCTCGGCCACCGCGCAGATGTGGTCATCGACCACGCCTCGCGGGCCCTCGCCGCGTACAGGCGCCATGCCACGCCGAGCCGCGAAGACATCTACGACGCGGCGACCCTGGCGCTCGCTCACCGGGCCAGGCAGCCCTTGCGCAGGGACCAGGACGAGACGAGCTCGCCCGAACAGGGCGATGAGCAGGACGGTTCGAAGCCGGCCGAATCGGAACCGGGCGATCCCCAGGCTTCGGAGAGCGAGTCGGCGGCCGAAGCCTCCGACTCGGCGAGCGCCGGTGCGTCCGACAGCGGCGAGCAATCGTCGGGCAGCGACCAGGGCATGACGACTGGCGGAGCGAGCGGCCACGAATCCTCGCCTGAAGCACTGGAGACGTTCAACCTGCGACGGATCGACCTGCCCCGGCAGCGCCGCGTGCGCAAGCAGGGCGGCAAGCGTTCGGCGAGCCAGACTGCTGATCGCCGGGGCCGCTACGTGCGCGCCGAGCCGAAGGCGAAGGTCAACGACCTCGCCATCGACGCCACCGTGCGAGCGGCCGCACCCATGCAGAAGGATCGCGGCCGCCTTGCCGGTGAGCGACTGAAGCTCGAGCGCGAGGACCTGCGCCAGAAGGTTCGCGAGCGGAAGGTCGGCAACCTCATCGTATTCGTCGTCGACGCTTCCGCATCGATGGACGCCGAGCAGCGTATGGCCGCGACGAAAGGCGCCATCCTCTCGCTGCTGCAGGACGCTTATGTGCGGCGCGACCGCGTCGCGGTCGTCATCTTCAAAAACCGGACGGCGGAGGTCGTGCTGCGCCCGACTTCCAGTGTCTCGCTGGCGCGGCGCCGGCTCGAGAAGCTGTCGGTCGGTGGCACGACTCCGCTCACGCACGGACTGATGGCCGGCTACAAGGTCGTGAAGACAGAGCTCTTGCGCGACCCGACCATCCGCCCGCTGCTGGTGCTGATCAGCGACGGCCGCGGCAACATCTCGATGTTCAAGGAAGAGCCGCTGGTCGAGGCCCAGAAGGTCGCGGCGCTGATCGCCTCTGAGGACATCGACGCGCTGGTCATCGACTCCGCGCGTGACTACAGCCACCTGCCGTCGGTACAGCATCTGGCGAGGGTCGCGCCGATGTACCAGACGTATGCGATCAACGCATGTGCGGACCTTGCGGAGCGGATGCGCGCGCGCTACTACGGTCTTTACGACCTATCGCGCGACGAGATTGCGTCGGCGGTCGAGCGGGAGCTGGGCCGAGCCCGCTAGCAACTTCCCATCCCCCGTCGAGCGGAAGGTGGGGGGCGGTGCAATCCGAACCACGATTCGCGGCAACCCGCCCGGTAACATCCACGCGATGGCAATCGACCGTTACTCCTACCCGTTCACCGCGATCGTCGGCCAGGAGCAGATGAAGCTGGCCCTGGTCCTCAACGCGATCAACCCGTCCATCGGCGGGGTGCTGATCCGCGGCGAGAAGGGGACGGGCAAGTCCACCGCGGTGCGCGCACTGGCGAAGCTCTTGCCCGACCAGCAGGTGGTCGAGGGCTGTCACTTCGGATGCCATCCGGACGATCCCGAGGACTGGTGTCTCGACTGCCGCGAGCGGGCGCGCGGGGGCGCCCTGCCGGTAACCACCCGCCGCATGCGCGTCGTCGAGCTGCCGATCAACGCATCGGAGGACCGCGTCGTCGGGACGATCGACCTCGAGGCGGCGCTCAAGGAAGGGTCGCGCCGATTCGAGCCGGGAGTGCTCGCCGAGGCCAACCGCAACATCCTGTATGTCGATGAGGTCAACCTCCTCGACGATCACATCGTCGACGTGCTGCTGGACGCCGCCGCGATGGGCATCAACACGGTTGAGCGCGAGGGCGTCTCGGTTTCGCACCCGTCGCGCTTCATCCTCGTCGGCACGATGAACCCCGAGGAGGGTGAGCTCCGACCGCAGCTGCTGGACCGCTTTGGGCTGTGCGTCGACGTGGAGGGCATCCGCGACCTCGACCAGCGTGTCGAGATCGTCGAGAAGCGCGCCGTGTGGGAGGACGATCCCAATCTCTTCTACCAGCAGCACGCCGAGTCGGAGCAGAGCGTTCGCTCGCAGATCGCGGAGGCCATCGCGACGTTTCCCGAGGTCGAGCTGCCGCGCGAGATCCTGCGGTTGATTGCGCAGATCTCGATCGCGCTGGAGGTTGACGGTCATCGCTCCGACCTCGTTTGCGCGCGCGCCGCGCAAGCCAAGGCGGCCTATGACAGCGCTGAGAAGGTCAGGGTGAACCACGTCGGCGATGTCGCCGAGATGGTGTTCGCGCACCGTGTCCATTCGGTTCCGTTCGGCAAGGGCGGTCCGAACCTCGGCGAGGTGATCACCCGCATGATCGGCCAGGCCTGAGGCGGCGACTCTAAATCCCTACGTAGTCCGCGCTGGAAACCGCTTCTGGCACGGGCAGGCCATCTTCTTTGAGCCCAGCTACGTGCATCGCGAACGCCGTGCGCATGCGATCCAAGACCTCGGCCCGCGTCTTGCCGGTGGCGACGCAGCCGGGAACGTCCGGCAGGTAGGCCGCGAAGTTGCTTTTTGCCTTCTCGACGACCACCAGATAGCGATTCATCTCATCAGTCCCAAGCGTGCCTGTTTCAGGATACTTCGGAGCGTCCTCGGCGGCAGGTCATCCGAAAGGTGACCGGCAATAGTCACGCGGCCCCTCAAACGCGGGTGCTTGAACTGTCGATGGCTCCCCTTTTGCGCTACCTGAATCCAGCCTTCGTCGCGGATCAACCGAATCACCTCTCGGACCTTCAACCCGCTGCACGGTATCGGTGTCGCTGCGGTATGGGAATCCAGCCTGTAAAAAGAAGACTTTCGTACGTGGAGGGTTCCGGACCCTAGGAAAGCAGGGCTGAACCCCGGCGCTCCCGTCCTAGACTTTGCGCCGTGGCGGCGTCCCAGGAACCAGCCCTACAACCACAGCGCGCGGCGGAGCTTCTCGGCAGGATCGAGGAAAACGTTCATCGCGTCATCGTCGGCAAGGAGCACGTAGTCAGGCTGGCGGTCACCGGGCTCGTCGCCGGCGGCCACGTCCTGCTTCAGGACCTTCCGGGCACCGGCAAGACGATGCTCGCCAGGGCGCTCGCGACGTCGGTGGGCGGGACCTTCCGCCGCATCCAGTGCACACCCGACCTGCTTCCGTCGGACATCACGGGTTCGAGCATCTTCAACCAGAAGGAGCTGAGCTTCGAGTTCATCCCTGGGCCGATCTTCGCCAACATCGTGCTGGCGGACGAGGTCAACCGCGCCACGCCGCGAACTCAGTCGGCGCTGCTCGAGGCGATGGGGGAGGGCCAGGTGACGGTGGAGGGCGTGACGAGGGCGCTCGAGCGTCCTTTCTTTGTGGTCGCCACTCAGAACCCGATGGAGTTTCACGGGACGTACCCGCTGCCGGAATCGCAGCTGGACCGCTTCATTCTTGCGGCCGAGATGGGTGCGCCCACGGACGCCGAGGCGATCGAGGTGCTCGCCCGCCGCGAGCACGGCGACCCGCTGGGCGCGCTGGACGGCGTGGTCAATCTGCCCGAGGTGATCGAGCTGCAGGACGCGTGCCTTCGCGTCGTGGCGGCGCCGGCGATCCGGACGTACATCGTGTCGCTGCTCCAGGCGATCCGCTCTCGCCCCGACGTGCTGCTGCCGGCGAGCATGCGATCAGGCGTTTACCTGCAGCGCGCCGCGCAGGCGTGGGCCTTGTTCGAAGGCCGGGACTTCGTCCTTCCTGACGACGTGAAGCTGCTCGCCCTGCCCGTGCTGGCCCACCGGCTCAGCATGCGTGGGCGAGCCAGGGCGGACGACATGATCCGGGAGCTCGTCGCATCCCTTCCGCTGCCACCGCTGCGGCAGCACTGAGGCAAACACTGAGGCAACTTGCGGGCTCGGGTCCCCCCACCCGGCGCTTCGCGCCGACCTCCCCGGCAAGCGGGGAGGTGATTCACTGAGGCCCACCCCAAGGCTCTTCGGCGCGCTTGCCCTCGCCGCGGTGGTCGAGTACTACGGCACCACCTCCGAGGTTCCCTGGCTCTTCTTGCTCGCCAGCTGGATCGTCGCGCTCATCGCGGCGGCGTTGATCTACGCGCTCTGGAACCGCGCCGGACTTCGCCTGCACCTTCGCGCTCGCGGCAGCAGCCCTGGACCGGGTTCACCCACAGAGGATCTGCCCGAGTACGTGCTGCGCAGCGCCCCGCTGCCAGCGCCGATCTTTGAAGGCGACGGCCTGGAGATGGAGCTTGGCCTGGAGACGACCGGTGCGCCGCGCGGCCCCGCTCGCCTGGTCGGGTTCGTCGGCTCCGAGAAGCTCAGCGCCGGCACGGGGCTCGTGCCGAGGTCGGGATGGACGCGACAGGTCGAGCTGCCTCGAATGCGCCGCGGGCCGGTCGGCGCCCATGCATGGGTGGTCGAGTCAAGCGACTTCGTCGGGTTGTTCCGTGGCCGGCGCACCAGCCCCGACGCCGAGGTTGCCCTCGTGCTTCCCCGGTTCACGTCTCTCGCTCACCGGCCCCAGGCGCGAGAGCTGGAGGCAAGCGTCGCCGCGCCGCGCGCGGGGTCCGGCACCGAGCTCTTCGGTGTGCGCGAGTACCGCCCGGGCGATTCACTGCGCCGGATCCACTGGCGCTCGAGCGCCCGACATGGCGAGCTCGTCGTGCGCGAGTACGAGCCGCCGGGCGTGCAGACCCTCGGCATCTTCTGCGATCCGACGCCGGCCGATGCCGAGGTGGCCGACCAGGTCGCGCGCCTCGCCGCGTCGGAAGCCTGGGACTGCATCCGCAACGGCGGCCGCGTCGTCTTGTGGGGTCCTCGGCTCGCGCCGAGCGCTCCGGGCGAGGCACGCAGCCTGTGGGCGGCGCTCGAGTGGCTGGCTCGCTACCCGGCAACTGCCGCACCGGGCGAGGACGTCGACCCTCCGATGGTGAGCGAGGCGGTGGCTGTCACCGGATCCGCTCGCCCACAGATCACCGACGCGCTCGAGTCCGTCCGGCGTCGGGGAGGGACTGTGCGCGCCTGGGTCGTTGGAGACGCGGACCTCGACCTGGATGGATCCGTCCAGCACGTCGGCACGGATTGGCCGCTGTGAAGCTCCGCTTGCCCGCCTCGCCGGTCGAGAACTCGCTGGAGGGAAGAGCGTTCGTCTTCTCCGGCTTTGCCGTCGCTGTGCTGGCGATCGTGATCTACGGACAGGACTACGTCGTGCCGGCCGCAGGCGTGGCGGCGACCGCCATCGGCCACGTCATCAGCTACCGCGGGCGGATGCGCAAACGCACGCTGGGCGGTCAGATCCTGCTCGCCTCCCTGGTGTTCGCCGCGCTGGCCTACTTCATCTCCGACTCGGTCCTGGCGCTTTTTGGAGGACTGCTGCCCCAGGCGAATTTCGCCATCGCCCTGGTCGCCGTGACGAGCTTTGACCTGAAGACTCGCCGCAACTGCTACTCGACCCTGTGGATCAGCCTCGCCATCCTCTACCTCGCGGCCGTTTACGCCTGGGACTATCCCTTCGGGATCCTGCTTGCGCTGTGGGCGATCTGCCTGGCGGGTTTCTGGATGGCCTCCCACCTGCGCCGGATGGAAGCCCAGCTCGGCGCGCCGCCGGTCGCGCTCGCCGCAGCCATCATCGGCGCGCTGGCGGCGGGTCTGGTCGGGTTCGTCGTGATCCCGCAGCCCACAGCGCTGGCGCCCACGCCCCTGGTCGTCTCTCTTCCGAACTTCGTCAGCTTCAAGGGCGAGCTCGTGAACCCGGTCCTCCCCCTGGTGCAGCTGAGCGGCGACCCCTCGGGCGCGACGGGCAGCATCGACCTCCACTTCCGAGGCCGCCTCGGCGATTCCCCGGTCATGTACGTCCGGAGCGGGGCGCCCGCGTACTGGCGAGGCCTCGTCTTCGACACCTACCAGGGCGGTGTCTGGACGGCCTCCCAGCATGGCTTCCGCGCGCTGCCGCCTTATGTCCAGCCGCGCTTCCTTCCACCGGCGCCGCCTGGCAACCTGGGGAGCTTCGTGCAGACCTTCCGCGTTCTCCGCCCGCTGCCGGGCGTGATCAGCGCGGCCTACCCCATCCAGAGCCTTTACGCGCCGGTCACGGCCCTGCGCGAGGACGCGTATGGGACGTTCTTCACGCCGGACCAGCTGCGGCCGGGCCAGACCTACTCGGTCGTGTCGTTTCTGCCCAACCTGTCTGCGCAAGAGCTCCAGAAGGACCCTTTCGCGTCCGGTGCTCCGGGTGAAGGTCGAGAGTACCTCGACGCAAGCGCGCTTTCCGCGCAGGCGCGCAGCCTCGCCGTCAAGGCGGTGAGCGGCCACACCGATACCCAGTTCGACACCGTGATGGCGCTGACGACCTACCTCCAGACGAATTTCCAGTACTCGCAGCAGCTCGGGCATGTGCCGCCCGGACGCGATCCGGTCGACTGGTTCCTGTTCGACGTCAAGATCGGGTACTGCGAACAGTTCGCCACGGCCGAGACGCTGATGCTGCGCAGCCTCGGCATTCCCGCCCGCCTGGCCACCGGCTACTCGACGGGTGACTACGACCCCGTGCTCGACCAGTCGATCGTTCGGGAGCATGACGCCCACGCCTGGGTCGAGGTGTGGTTTCCCAACCACGGTTGGGTGCCGGTCGACCCTTCGCCCGGCTTCTCGGCGCTGGCCGCAACACGCTTCCCCAACCACTGGGCCGCCGGAGGCATCGCCCGTCTCCTACCTCACCTCGAGATCGGCGCGTCGCTCGGCGCCATCGGGTCGCTCGGGATCCTGGCGGCCATCCCACCTGCGGTGGCGATCGCCTTGCTGGTGGTCATCGCCTGGGCCTGGTTCCGCAAACGGCGCTGGAGGCGGGGAGTCAAGGCGCCACCGGGCGAATCGGAGCTGCTCCGCCTCTACGAGCGAGTCCAGCGCAAGCTTGGACGCCGGCGCGCGCCTCCCGAAACCCCGCGTGAATATCGCCGGGAATTTTCCCCTCCCCCGCAAGTGGGAGGGCCAGGGTGGGGGGCCGCGCCTCTGGAATCAGTGCTGGAAGAAATCACCGATGCCGTCAACGAAGGCGCGTATGCCGGCCGGTGGCCTGACGTTAACGTGGTGCGCGAGCTCGCGGACCGATTATCCTGACCCGCCGTGGCTAAGGCGGTGAAGACCACCGGCGCGGAATCGGTTCGCTGGGACCTCAGCGACCTTTACTCCTCCCCGACCGACCCCGCCCTGGAGGCCACCATCGCCCGGGCGCTGGAACATGCCAGGGCTTTTGAGGCCGCCTACCGGGGCAAGGTGGCATCCCTCGAGCCGCCTGAATTCGCTGCGATGATGCACGAGCTCGAGCAGAACGAGGACGAGGCGGCCAAGCCGGAGGTCTACGCCTACCTGCTGCACAGCCAGGACACTCGGGATGCGGCCGCGGGCAGGGTGCTGGCGCGGGTGCGTGAGGCCGCGGCCGAGCGCGGCAGCCACGGCGTGTTCTTCGCGCTCGAGCTGGCGGAGGTCACCGACGAACAGGCGGCAAAGCTGTACGCCCATCCCGATTCGGCTCGCTACCGCCACACGGTGGAGGAGGCGCGCAAGTTCCGCCCGCACCAGCTGTCCGAGCCCGAAGAGCGGGTGCTGACGGATTTCAGCCCGGTTGGAAACTCCGCCTGGACCCGGCTCTTCGAGGAGCTGTGCTCGGGCGTCCGCGTCGAGATGGACGGCCGCCAGCTCGCCCTCGAGGAGGCGCTGACGATGCTCCGCGAGCCGGACCGCGAGGTGCGGCGCAGCGCCAGCCACGCCATCACCGAGGCGCTGGGCCACGACATCCGAACGCGCGGCTACATCTTCAACGTCATCCTCCAGGAGAAGGCGATCGACGACCGGCTGCGTCATTTCTCGTCGTGGATCTCGTCGCGAAATCTGGCCAACGAGACGTCGGACGAGGCGGTCCAGGCGCTCGTCGAAGCCGTCACGGGCCGCTACGACGTGTGCGTGCGCTACTACCGCGTCAAAAAGAAGCTGCTCGGCGTCGGCGACCTCCACGAGTGGGACCGCTACGCGCCGATCGGCCAGGTGTCCCGCGACCTTTCCTGGGAGGACGCCAAGGAGCTGGTTCTCGGCTCATTCAACAGATTCTCCAAGCGCGCCGGCTCTTTAGTGGAGGACTTCTTCACCCACGCCTGGATCGATGCTCCGGTGATCCCAGGCAAATCGGGCGGGGCCTACTGCATGCCCGTGACGCCTAGCCACCATCCCTACGTGATGCTCAACTTCACCGGCAAGCTTCGCGACGCGCTCACGCTGGCGCACGAGCTGGGCCACGGTCTCCACGACAGGCTCGCCTCGAAGCAGCACATCTTCGACTTCCACCCGCCGCTGACCCTGGCCGAGACGGCCTCGGTGTTCGGCGAGGCGCTGACCTTCGACCGCATCATGGCGGAGGAGCGCGACCCCAAGATCAGGCTGGCCATGCTCTGCAGCCAGTGCGAGGACGCCTTCTCGACGGTCTTCCGGCAGGTGGCCTTCAACCGCTACGAGGACGCCTGTCACACGGCGCGCCGGAGCGAGGGCGAGCTTGCCGTCGAGCAGCTCGGCGAGCTCTACCAGTCGACGCTGCAGCCGATGTTCGGCGACGCCCTCACGCTCACCGAGGAGCACAAAGTCTGGTGGAGCTACGTCGAGCACTTCCTGCACACGCCGGGGTACGTCTACGCATATGCGTTCGGAAACCTCCTCGCGCTATCTGTCTACCACCGGTACCTGGAGCGCGGCCCCGACTTCGTCGAGGACTACCTGGACTTCCTCGCCGCCGGCGGATCGACGCGGCCGGACGAGCTGGTGAAGCGCATCGGGATGGACATCACCGACCCGGGTTTCTGGGACGCCGGGCTCAAGATCCTCGACGGAATGGTGACCGAGGTCGAGCGCCTGGCAGGGCCTTCCTCGACGGACCGATAAACTAGACCTCCACAGCTGGGCCCGCCGTTGCGGGAGAGCGCCACTCGTGAGTGGTAGGGAGTGAGATGACGGTCACCACCGCGACTCTGGCCACTACCGATCTCGAGTTCGCCCGCCAGCTGGGGCAGCAGCTCAGGGTCGATTCGATCCGCTGCAGCACGGCGGCCGGCTCAGGACATCCGACGTCCTCGATGTCCGCCGCGGACCTCATCGGGGTCCTCATCGCCCGCTACCTCCAGTACGACTGGTCGAGGCCGAAAGACCCGAACAACGACCACCTGATCTTCTCCAAAGGGCACGCGTCTCCGCTCTGCTACGCGATGTTCAAAGCGGTGGGCGCGATCACCGACGCCGAGATGATGACCTTTCGCAAGTTCGGCTCCCGGCTGCAGGGGCACCCGACGCCCGCCATCCCGTGGGTGGACGTCGCGACCGGGTCGCTGGGCCAGGGGCTGCCGATCTCGGTCGGCATCGCGTTGGCGGGCAAGAACCTCGACAAGCTCCCCTTCCACATCTGGACGCTTTGCGGCGACTCCGAGCTGGCCGAGGGCTCGATCTGGGAGGCGCTGGACAAGGCAGGGCACTACCAGCTGTCGAATCTCACCGCGATCCTGGACATCAACCGGCTGGGCCAGCGCGGCGAGACGGAGTACGGCTGGACCCTGGACGTGTACCGCCGGCGCGTGGAGGCATTTGGCTGCTTTCCCGTCGTGATCGACGGCCACGACGTGGTGGCGATCGACCGCGCCTACGGGCAGGCGCTCTCCGCGACAGGCAAGCCGACGGTGATCATTGCCAAGACGATCAAGGGCAAGGGGTTCTCCGAGATCGAGAACAAGGAAGGATGGCACGGCAGGGTGCTGCCGCCGGACATGGCGGAGCGGGCGATCAAGGAGCTCGGCGGGATTCGCCACCTCAAGGTCAAGACGGCCAAGCCCGAGCCGACCCCGCGCGGGTCGAAGCGCCCTGAGCCGGCGCCGGTGGTGACCCTGCCCGTGTACGGCAAGGAGGACATGGTCGCCACGCGCAAGGCCTATGGAGATGCCCTGCTCGCTCTGGCCGCGATCCCGGAGGTTGTGGCGATGGACGGGGAGGTGTCGAACTCGACGCACGCCGACGAGTTCGCCAAGGCGCACCCCGAGCGGTTCTTCGAGATGTGGATCGCCGAGCAACAGCTGGTGGCGACCGCGGTTGGGATGAGCGTCCGCGGCTACAAGCCGTTCGCGTCGACCTTCGCCGCATTCTTCAGCCGCGCCTACGACTTCATCCGGATGGCGGGCATCTCGCAGGCCAACATCCGGCTGGTCGGCTCGCACGCAGGCGTCGAGATCGGCCAGGACGGGCCCTCCCAGATGGCGCTCGAGGACCTGGCCGCCATGCGCGCGATCAACAGCTCCACCGTGCTCTACCCATGCGACCCGAACCAGACGGCGAAGCTCACGCACCTCATGGCCGACACCCTGGGCATCGTCTACATGCGAACCACGCGTGGCGCGTACCCGACCATTTACGGGCCCAGCGAGACCTTCAAAGTCGGAGGCTCCAAGCTCGTGCGCCAGAGTGCACAGGACAGGGTGACGCTCATCGGAGCGGGGGTCACGGTCCACAACTGCCTGGCGGCCGCGGACCAGCTTGCGGCGAAGAAGATCGCGGCCCGGGTCATCGACCTCTACTCGGTGAAGCCGGTCGACGTGAAGACGCTGCGCGAGGCGGTGCGCGTGACCAAGGGACGGCTCGTGATCGTCGAGGACCACTACCCGGAGGGCGGGATCGGGGCTGCCGTGATGGAAGCGCTCGCGGCAGACGGCCTACCGCGCATAGCGCACCTCGCCGTGAGAGGCCTGCCGACCTCAGGCAAGCCGGAGGAGCTGATGAACGCCGCCGGCATCTCGGCCCGGCACATCGTGGCGGCGGCCACCAAGCTGCTCCAAACGAAATAAGTAGATGGCGACGAGCACTGCCCGCAAACCGACCGCGTTCAAAGAGCTGGCGAAGATCGGGCAGTCACTGTGGCTGGACAACATCCGCCGCGAGCTGATCACCTCCGGGGAACTCGCCCGCCTGCGCGACGAGGGCCTGACCGGCGTCACCTCCAACCCGACCATCTTCGAAAAGGCGGTCAGCGGTTCGACCGACTACGACGAGGCGATGGTTCGCCTGGTCAAAGAGAAGGCGACGCCGCCGGCGATGTTGTGGAACCTGATGGTCGAGGACATCCAGGCCGCTGCCGATGTCTTCCGGCCGGTCTATGACAGGACGAAGGGGAAGGACGGCTACGTGAGCATCGAGGTGTCTCCAACCGTCGCCGCGAGCACGCGCCGGACGATCGCGTTCGCCGAAGACCTGCGCGAGCGCTGCCGCCGCCCGAACGTCATGGTCAAGATCCCCGCGACCACCGAGGGGCTGCCCGCGATCTACGACCAGATCTCCAAGGGCCACAACATCAACATCACCCTGATCTTCGCCGTCGCCCGGTATGCCGAAGTTGTGGAGGCTTACCTGGCGGGGCTCGAGGAGCTGCACAAGCAGGGAGGCGACCTGAGCAAGGTCGCGAGCGTAGCGAGCTTCTTCGTCAGCCGGGTCGACACCAAGGTCGACAAGATCCTGGCCGCCAGGATCCAGAGCACGGCGGACCCTGCGCAGAAGCGCGCGCTCGCGCGGCTGTACGGGAAGGCGGCGATCGCCAACTCGAAGATGGCGTACGAGCATTACAAGAATCTGTTCAGCGGGCCGCGCTGGGAGAAGCTGCGCAAGGCCGGCGCCCGCCCGCAGCGGTGCCTGTGGGCCAGCACCTCGACCAAGGATCCCCGCTACCCGGACACCTACTACGTTGAAGAGCTCGTCGGCCCGGATACGGTGGACACCGTGCCGCCCGCGACCCTTGCCGCATTCCGCGAGCATGGCGAGGTCCGCCGCAGCCTCGACGAGAACGTGGAGGCGGCGAAGCGCCAGCTGAAGCAGCTCGCCGACATCGGCGTCGAGCTCGACCAGGTCACGCGCGAGCTCGAGGTCGAGGGCGTGGAGTCGTTCACGAAGTCTTTCGAGAGCCTCCTGGCGGCGCTCGCGGCCAACTCCAAGGACATCAAGGCGGGGAAGGGTCCGCGGCAGTGGCACAGCCTCGGGGCTCTGCAGCCGGCGGTCGACGCGGAAATCGCGAAGCTGCAGAAGGACGACGCCCCGCGCCGCTTGTGGGCCAAAGACTCGACTTTGTGGAGCGCGGATAGCGCCAAGCGCGAGGAGATCCGCGACCGTCTCGGCTGGCTGAACGTCGCGGAGAAGATGCTCGAGCACTCCGGCGAGTTTCACGAGCTTGCCACCCATGGGCGGGCCTACTCCGACCTGGTCCTCCTGGGCATGGGCGGATCAAGCCTGTGCCCCGACGTCCTGCGCCACACGTTCGGCGTGGTGAAGGGCCATCCGCGGCTGCACGTGCTGGACACCACCGACCCGGCCACGATCCTTGCCATCCGCGCCAAGATCCGGATCCAGGACACGCTCTTCATCGTCGCTTCGAAATCTGGCGAGACGACCGAGACGCTCTCGCACTTCGCCTACTTCTGGGACCAGATCAAGGCCAGCGGGCGAGGCGCCATGGCGGGCTGGCACTTCGCCGCGATCACGGACCCTGGCACCTCGCTCGAACAGCTCGCCAAGGACCACGGCTTTCGCTGGATCTTCCCGAACCCGCCTGACATAGGCGGCCGCTACTCGGCCCTGAGCTACTTCGGACTCGTACCTGGTGCGCTGATGGGGGTCAACGTCGTCGAGATGCTCGAGCGCGCCGTCGAGATGGCGCACTCCTGCGCCGACTCGGTTCCGGTCGCCACCAACCCCGGGGCATGGCTCGGCGCGGTGATCGGGCAGCTCGCGGTGCAGAAGCGCAACAAGCTCACGCTGATCGCCTCCCCGAAAGTCGCGACGTTCGGCTACTGGGTCGAGCAGCTGCTCGCCGAGAGCACGGGTAAGCAGGGCAAGGGGATCGTCCCCATCGAAGGGGAACCGGTGGGCAAGCCCGAGGTCTACGGAGACGACCGCCTCTTCGTGAACATCAGGATGGATTCGGACGCCCCCAACCGCGCTGTGGCCGCGCTCGAGAAGGCCGGTGAGCCGGTCGTGACGCTGACCGTGCGCGACAAGCTGGACCTCGGCGGTGAGTTCCTCCGCTGGGAGGTCGCGACCGCGATTGCGGGCGCGGTCCTGGGCATCGACCCGTTCGACCAACCCAACGTGCAGGAATCCAAGGACAACACGAAACGAGTGCTGGCGACGTTCAAGAGCAAGGGGAAGCTGCCGCCGGCCGAGTCCACGCCCGCGGCGAAAGCGCGATCCGGCATCAAGGCGCTCCTCGACCGGGCCAAGCCCGGGGCTTACTTCGCGATCATGGCCTACACAGCGCGCTCCACGGCTTCCGAGGCCGCGATCTCGGCCATCCGGTCGGCGGTGCGCGACCGGACGCACATCGCGACCACCGCGGGCTACGGGCCCAGATTCCTGCACTCGACCGGACAGCTGCACAAGGGCGGCCCGAAGACCGGTCTTTTCCTCCAGGTCGTGCAGGAGGACAGGCGCGATGTGGCGATACCCGGGCAGCCGTTCAGCTTCTCCATCCTCAAGCAGTCCCAATCGCTGGGCGACCTGCAGTCGCTCAGCTCGCGCCACCTGCCGGTCCTGCGCGTCACGCTTGGCCGCGACCCGGCGGCGGGATGGAGGGCACTGGCGGCTGCGGTTAGATCAGCGGTCAAATAAGTTCCCCTCCCCGTCAGGAGGAGGGCTAGGGTGGGGGGCGTAACGCGCCCGGTTAGATAGGGGAGAAAGCTCGTGGAGATGGGGATGGTCGGCCTGGGCCGGATGGGCGGCAACATGGTGCTGCGCCTTCTGAAGCGCGGGCACCGCATGATCGCGTTCGACCTCTCGCCGGACGCGGTCAAGACTTTTGAAGCCAAGGGTGCGGTGGGCGCATCGTCGTTCGAGGACTTCGCGGGCAAGTTCCAGACCAAGCCGCGCGTGATGTGGGTGATGGTCCCGGCCGGCGACCCCACGACGCAAACCATCGACAAGCTCATCGAGCTCGGCGAGCCAGGCGACATCATCATCGACGGCGGCAACACGAACTGGAAGATGGCGATACAGGACTGCGGCCGGATCAAGGCCAAGGGCATGCATTACATGGACGCCGGGACATCGGGCGGAATCTGGGGGCTCGAATACGGCTACTGCCTCATGGTCGGCGCCGAGCAGGAGATCTACGACCACTGCCTTCCCCTGCTCAAGGACCTCGCGCCGGACGACGGGGGCCTGGTGCGCACGGGCCCTGAGGGCTCGGGGCACTTCGTGAAGATGGTCCACAACGGCGTCGAGTACGGCCTCATGCAGGCCTACGCCGAGGGCTTCCAGGTGATGAAGCTTTCGAAGGCGTTTCCGGACATGAGCATGCATGACATCGCGGAGGCGTGGCGCACCGGAAGCGTCGTCCGTTCGTGGCTGCTGGATCTGATCGCGAGGGGCCTGGAGCAGGATCCAGAGCTCGCCGGGATCAAAGGTTGGGTCGACGACACCGGCGAGGGCCGCTGGACGGTGGAGGCGGCGATCGACGAGTCGGTGCCGGTGCCCATCATCGCTGAGTCTCTATTCGCGCGCTTCCGAAGCCGCATGGAGAACACGTTCGGCGACCGCATGCTGGCGATGATGCGCAACCAGTTCGGCGGCCACGCGGTCGTCACAGACGCAGCCGGAGAAGCGTCCCGCAAATGACCGGGCAATTCACCTCCCCGCTTGCCGGGGAGGTCGGCGCGAAGCGCCGGGTGGGGGGATTCGAGGCCGCAACTGACGTGGGCGCTAAATGACAACCGTGGTGCCCAATCCCCTAGCCGAAGGCCTGCACGACTACCACGTCGGCGAGCCATGCCTGATGGTCATCTTCGGCGCGACCGGGGACCTCAGCGGCCGCAAGCTGCTTCCGGCGCTCTACAACCTCTCCAAGCAGCGCCTTCTGCCGGCGGGCTTCGCCGTGGTCGGCGCCGCGATCGACGACATGACCGACGAATCGTTCCGCAAGCACGCGTCCGAGAAGATCACGCAGTTCTCTCGCACTCAGCCGATCGACCAGCGCGTGCTCGACGCGTTCGTCAGCTCCTGCTTCTACGTGAAGGTCGACTTCGGCAAGCTCGATGACTTCAAGGCGCTGCAGCGCCGCCTGGCTGAGCTCGACACGACCCGGCACGTGGCCGGCAACCGGATGTTCTACAGCGCGACACCGCCACCCACCTACGAGACGATCGTCGAGCAGCTGAAGGCGGCCGCGATGACCACCGGCGACGGGTTTCACCGCATCGTGGTTGAGAAGCCATTCGGCTCAGACCTGAAATCCGCGCGCGAGCTGACGGACATCCTCCAGCGGACCTTCCATGAAGACGAGGTCTACCGGATCGACCATTACCTGGGAAAGGAAACAGTCCAGAACATCATGGCCTTCCGCTTCGCCAACTCGATCTTCGAACCCGTGTGGAACGCCAACCACATCGATTCGGTGCAGATCACGGTCGCGGAGGAGATCGGTGTCGAGCTGCGTGGCGCGTACTACGAGAAGGCGGGCGCGCTGCGCGACATCGTGCAGAACCACGCGCTGCAGCTGGTGGCGCTCGTCGCGATGGAGCCGCCGCTTGCGTTCGAGGCGAACGCCGTGCGAGACGAGAAGGTCAAGGTCCTGCGCGCGATCAGGCCGATCACCGACGAGGAGGTGATCCGCGCCACCGTGCGCGGGCAGTACACGAAGGGCTGGGTGCTGGGCGAGCAGGTGCCGGCTTACCGGCAGGAGAAGAACGTTGCGCCCGGCTCGCTGACGGAGACGTTCGCCATGCTCAGGCTCGTCGTCGACAACTGGCGCTGGGCGGAAGTGCCCTTCTACATCCGCGCGGGCAAGCGCATGCCCAAGCGCGTGACCGAGATCCGCATCCAGTTCAAGCGCCCGCCGCACACCACCTTCGGCCCCGACGCCACGCGCGAGCTCGACCCCAACGCGATCACGCTGCGCATCCAGCCGGAGGAAGGGATCTCTTTGCGCTTTGGCGCCAAGGTGCCGAGCGCAGGCCTGCGGATCCGCAGCGTGACCATGGACTTCCAGTACATGACCGCGTTCCTGGTCGAGACGCCTGAGGCATACGAGCGCCTGCTGCTCGACTGCATGATCGGAGACCCAACCCTGTTCACGCGCGCCGACGAGGTGGAGGCCGCCTGGACGCTCATCGACCCGATCGAAGCGGCGTGGCGAGACGACCGGCCGCCGCTAGCAATGTATGCCGCGGGCACCTGGGGCCCGACCGCCGCGGACAAGCATCTCCAGCACGATGGGAGGGAATGGCACCGGCCGTGAGCACGACGATCAATCCCGAACCGGTGGTCGCGTGGCACGGAGAAATCGTCTCGATGAGCGAGGTGCTCGAGGCGCTGAACACCATCCGCAAGAAGTTCGCGCTGGCGGAGGCGCAGGACGCCGAGCAGCCGCACCCGCGGAACAGTGTCATGACGCTGGTCGCCGTCGCATCGACGGACGCGGAGGAGCGCAAAGCTCAGCGGGCGACCAGGGCGATTGGGAACACCCACCCGGCACAGGGCATCGTCATTCGCGACCAGCCCGAGCTGCGGCGCGGACGGATCGATGCCACGATCGCGACGGACACGTATCGGCCGGAATCCGCTTGCGCCGTCCAGAGCGAGGTCGTCACGCTGCGTGTGCGCGGAGCCGCGGGCGAGCACCTGGCGGCCCTCATCGATCCGCTGCTCCCGAGCGGCGTGCCCACGTACCTGTGGTGGGTCGGCACCCCGCCGTTCGGCGAGCGCGAGCTGGAAGACGCGTTGAAGGTGTGCGACGCGCTGGTGGTCGACTCGGCGCGCTTTGATGCTCCGTACCGCTCGTTCCTCGAGCTGACGCACCTTGCATCGCATTCCCACGAGGACCTCGCCGTGGCCGATCTGCAGTGGGCGCGCCTCGAGCCGTGGCGGGAGACCATCGCGCAGTTCTTCGCCCCGGCGGACCGGCGCGCCTTCCTGAACGGAATCGCCGAGGTCGGGGTCGACTATGCCGGGGAGGGTCGTGGCAACCGAGTCCCGGCCGCGCTGTTGATCAGCTGGATGGCGTCGGCGCTCGGATGGAAGCTTCAGCGGGCGGTGGCGGGCGGCGGCGGCATTGTTGCTGCGCACTTTGCTGCTGAATGGCGTCCGATCCAGGTCGCGTTCAGGTCCGTCCCCAAGGCTCACCTGGCGCAGGGAGAGATCAGCGCGATCCGGATTGGCGGGGCGGCCGGCGGCAGGACGTTCCAGCTGTCTGTGCTGCGCGACCCGGATCGACCGCGGCACGTCGCGCCGGACCTTGGTGCGGGAGGCTTCCGGTCGCTGCATCGGGCTGGAGGTGAGGATGACGCGGGACTCGAGATTGCCCAGCGCAGTGCAGCCTGGCACCGCGACGTGCGGCACCAGAGCCTCGAGAACCTGCACCACACGGCGACCGGAGACCCGCCGGGCGAGAGCCTGCCGCCGAGCCCCACGGTTTTCGTCCGCGATCGGCGGCGCGCGGACAACTCGCTCGTGCTGCTGACGCTGATCGACATCGGCGGAGCGGCCACCCTGCGCCACGTGCAGCACGTCGAGCCGGAGGAAGACGCGACGCTGCTCCTGGGGCTGCTCTCCAGCGGCGTTCACGACCAGGTCTTCGTCCGGTCTTTAGCCACGGCGGGCGAGCTGATGAGGTCGATCTGAGTGGAAGAAGTTCTCCCCTCCCCCGTGAGGGGGAGGGCTAGGGTGGGGGGCCGAGGCAATTGATCAACCTCATAGTCCTCGAATCGGCGGAGGACGTGGCGTCAGCAGCTGCGGCTGACATCGCGGAAGCGCTGCGCGATGGCGCGCGGAGCCTGGTCCTGGCCGGTGGCACGACTCCGCGACGGTGTTACGAGCTGCTGTCGCGCATGGAGGTCGACTGGGGTCGCGTGAGCATCCTGTTCGGCGACGAGCGATGCGTGCGTCCCGACCATCCCGACAGCAACTACCGCATGGCCCGCGAAGCGCTGCTCGATCGAGTCTCGCCGGCCACCGTCTACCGAATGCCCGCCGAGCTTGGACCGGATGAAGCGGCGGGGTTGTACGCGCATGTTGTCGCGGCGGTCGCTCCGCTCGACGTCGTGGTGCTGGGAGTGGGGGAGGACGGGCACACGGCGTCGCTGTTCCCGGGCCATCCCGCGTTGAACGCAACGGGGTTGGCGGTCGGCATCCGTGATTCGCCAAAACCGCCCTCGCAGCGGGTGACGCTGACGCTCGCCGCGCTGCAGGCCGCGCGGCGGGTGATCATCCTCGCCACAGGGGCGGGAAAGGCTGACGCCGTCGCCAAGGCCAAACGGCACGAGGTGCCATCCGGGATGATTGCGGGCGCACGATGGTTGATCGACCGGGCCGCGGCCGGCCAGTGAGCAGAATCGAGATCGTCCCGTCGATCCTGGCTGCGGACGCCGGGCGGCTCGCCGAACAGGTGAAGGAGGCCGAAGCCGCCGGCGCGGACCGGATCCAGGTGGACGTGATGGACGGCCACTTCGTCCCCAACCTCACGTTCGGACCGCTGGTCGTGGAAGCAGTGCGGCGCGCGACCAAGCTCCCGATCGAGGCGCATCTCATGGTCGAGCGACCGGAACTGTTCCTGGAGGCGTTTGTTAAAGCTGGTGCAACGTTGATCGAGGTGCAGGTCGAGGCGACACCGTCGTTGTACCGGACGGTCCAATCGATCAAAGAGCTCGGCGCGAAGGCGGGCGTCGCCATCAACCCCGCGACGCCGATCGAAGACCTGCGCGAGATTCTGCCGTACATCGACCTGGTCAACGTGATGACGGTTGAGCCGGGTTTCGGAGGCCAGAAGTTCATCGCGCGCAGCACGGAAAAGATCAGCCGGCTGCGGGCGATGGCGCCGGCGATGGAGATCGAGGTGGACGGGGGCATCGACGCTCGCACCGCACCGCTGGTCGTGGGCGCGGGCGCGACGGTGCTGGTGGCCGGCAGCTCGGTGTTCGGTTTCAAACTAGGAGTCGCAGCAGGTATGAAGGCAATTCGACAAGCCCTTGAGTGAAGAATTCAAGAGGGCAGCAGCCGACAAGGCTCTGGAGCTCGTGCAGGACGGGATGCTGCTCGGGCTGGGCAGCGGTTCGACGGCCCGGTACTTCACCAAGGGTGTCGGCCGGCTGGTGGCAGCGGGCATGAAGGTGCGCGGCGTGCCGACCTCACGCGCCACCGCCGAGCTGGCGGCCGCCAACGGCATTCCCATCGTCCAGGAGCTGGTAGGCCCGATCGACATCGCGGTCGACGGCGCGGATGAGGTGGACGGGGTGCTCGACGTGATCAAGGGCCGTGGCGGCGCGCTGTTTCGCGAGAAGCTGGTGGCCGGGGCCGCCAAGCGCTTCATCGTGGTTGTGGACGAGTCGAAGTTGGTGAAGCAGCTTGGGGTCGGGGTGCTGCCGGTGGAGGTGCTGCCGTTCCTGTGGCGCACCACCGCAGAGCGATTGACCGCGCTGGGCGCGAGCCTGACCGTGCGAGGTGGGGAGGACGATCCGTACATCACGGACAACGGCAACCTGATCCTCGACCTGATGGTGGAGGGAGGGATCCAGGATGCCGCGGCCTTCGGGGATGCGTTGAAGAGGACCACCGGTGTCGTCGAGCACGGCCTGTTCGTCGGCATGACCGACACGTGCATCGTCGCGGGCCCGGAAGGTCCGAGGATGATCGGCCGGCTCTCCAGCGGCGCCGGCGCTCGCTAGTCGAATCACCTCCCCGCTTGCCGGGGAGGTGGCACGAATCTGGCCCCAGATCGGTCGAGCGAGACCGCTTGCGAAATCCCCTCCCCGCTTGCCGGGGAGGTGGCGCGAATCTGGCCCCAGATCGGTCGAGTGAGACCGCTCGCGAAATTCCCTCCCCGCTTGCCGGGGAGGTGGCGCGAATCTGGCCTCAGATCGGTCGAGCGAGAGCGCTCGCGAAATTCCCTCCCCGCTTGCCGGGGAGGTCCCCGGCGAAGCCGGGGAGTGGGGGTGTGGACCTGGCATCAGATCGGTCATTGCTACAGTGATCCGCGGAGCGGTCGCCTAGTCCGGTCGAGGGCGCGGCACTGGAAATGCCGTAGGCCTGCAAGGGCCTCGAGAGTTCGAATCTCTCCCGCTCCGCTCCTAGCACGTGGCTCGACCGTGGCCTCAATCAGTTCAATCAGCTCAGCCATGCCGTGGGTTGGGCTGATGCTGGTCGTGATAGCTCTCGGCGCCAACGCGCTGCTTCCCCTGGGCGAGCCAAAGAACGCGGATGCTCAACTGCGGAGTGTTGCAGTTGCCGCTCGAGCGATCGCGGCGGTAGCGCGCGAGCAGACCGTCATGGTCACCCACGGCAACGGCCCGCAGGTCGGCCACGTCCTCGAACAGGCGCTCGAGAACGAAATGCCGGGAAGGAAGATCGCCAGCCTGGTGACCGAGGTCATCGTCCGGCTGGTGCCGGTGGGGCCTCGTTACGCCGATACAGACGACGGCCGCCGTTTTGCGGCCGAACTTGGATGGATGGTGGCCCAGGACGGGAATGGGTTCCGCCAGTCTGTCTGCTCACCGGAGCCTCAGAGAATCGTCCAGCTGAAGACCATCAACACCCTGATCGAGGCGGGCGTGCTGGTGATCTGCGTTTGTGGAGAGGGGATTGCAATCACGGAAGCCGCGCTCGGGCTGAGGGAGGTCAAGGTGACCATCGACACGGACCTGGCAGCCGCCCTCGTGGCAGAACAGGTGGGGGCAGACCTGCTGATGCTCCTGAGCGAGGTCGAGCGCGTGGAGGTGGATTGGCGTACGGGGGAAGCGCTACCTCTCGGCGGCGTAACCACGGTCGATGCCCTGCGCAGGATTTCGTTCGCGCCAGGCTTGAAGGGGCCCAAGGTGGAGGCCGCGTGCCGGTTCGTCGAGTCGACCGGGAAGCGCGCCGCCATCGGTGCACTCGCCCAGGCTCTGGAGATCTTGCGAGGCGATCGCGGGGTCCAGGTGACGGCGCCCAGGATTTCCTAGGCGCATGTTGATGGGTTCTGAAGGGCCAAATCCCTCCCGCTCCATCACACTTTCGAGTCCCGAACGAGTAGGGCAGTTCAGCCCTTCTGCTTCTATAAACCAGCTACCAGAATGGGTCGCGTGAAACGACTCAATGCCGGAGCCCGGCGCGTATTGATTGCTTCCGTGGCCCTCTCATCGATTCTCAGCGCGTGCGGTGGATCCTCATCGGCTGCACCCGCCGCCCAGGCCTCACCAAGCCCGACGCCTCTTGCCTGCACCTCGAGCGGGCCGGCCTCGGCTTCGTGGCCGGCACCGGAGTCGAGGACGGCAACCACGCCGCCGATCGTGTCGGCAGCCGTGTCGGGGGACACTCTGACTCTCACGTTCGATCAGGGGACGCCGCCCTTTGAGGTAACACCTCAGTTGAGCGCCCACTTCACCAGCAGTGGCGGGCGCGGAGGTCCGGAGGACCTGTCCGGATCCGCAGGCGTGCTCATCATCCTGCGCGGCTTTCGAGGCGACATGCAAAACTACGCCGGCCCTGTCGACGTGATCCCAAACAGCCAGTTGCTGCTTGAGGTCCGTGAGATCGGCGACTTCGAAGGCGTCATCGGTTGGGCGGCTGGCCTGAGCGCGCCAGGCTGCGCAAACGTGACCATGGCCAGCTCGACACTCACGTTTCGCTTCATCCGCAACTCGGCGTAGCAGCCGGGGCCCTAGCGCGCTTTAGCCAGGACCCACAGTGACTCGAAGCGAATAGAGGACTGCGTAGGCGGAGCACGGCTGCCCCTGTGGACAGAGCGCGCCCGCGACGGCGGTCACGGTGACCTGACCTTGAGAGACGGCCTCGAACGCTGCCATGGTGAGACCTCGCGGCACCATCACATCGATGGTCAGCGGTGTGAGCGCCGAAGTGTCGCTGGACGTCACGCCGTTCCAGTCCGTCATGCCCGGCTTTGCATGCAACTCGAGCAGCAGCGTCTGACCGACCCGCACCGCCGCAGTCCGGTCCTGCTCTGTAACGACCACGGCGTCATGGGCGACCCCGGGTGAGCCGGCCACACGATTGCCGGGGCTCGGACTCTTCGCAAGGGGATAACCCGCGCAGGCGCCCAGCGAAGTTGCGACAGCCACCATCACGACGAGCCGTATCACCCACACTGCGAAGCACCCAACGCTCGCCGTGCGGCGGATGTAACGGGCCGCGCTGTCGCTGGGTTGGCCTCAGTCCCGTACCGGGAGTAGGAAGCAAATCCGCCCCAGATGCGAACCGAAGCATCTTGATGCTATGATGCGAAGATGCCGAAAGTTCGAACGACGTTGACGCTCGACGAGGAGGTCATGCGTCTGGTGAAAGTTCGAGCCGCTCGTCAGGGCAAAGGCGACAGCGAGGTAATTGAAGAGTCGCTTCGACGGGATCTTGGCCTTGACTTGCTCGAGCGGATCTGGTCGAAGAACCAGATGACCGAAGAGCAGGCGATGCGACTTGCAGTCGAGGCCCAACACTCATCCAGGTCACGCCGGCGCGGCTAGGTGAGGGCCGTCCTCGATGTAAACGTCCTCATCGCCGCACTGCTAGCGCCTAAGGGCGCTCCGGCCCGCCTTCTGGTGCGGTGGCTGAGCGGTGACTTCGAGCTGATCGTTTCAGACCACCTGCTGTCGGAGCTCGGACGCGCGCTCAAGTATCCGAAGCTTCGAGACCGCGTATCTGCGACCGAGGCCGTGGCCTTGAGCGACCTGTTGAAGGCGTCGGCCACGCTAGCGCCCGATCCGCCCCGGCCGCCGGCACGTTCGCGTGACGCGGGTGATGACTACCTCGTGGCTCTTGCCGCCAGCTGCTCCGCGGTTCTGGTCACCGGCGATCGGGACATATTGGCCCTGGGCCCCGATCTACCGGTCTACGCCCCGTCCAAATTTCTCGCACGCTTGGACCAGTAGGGGGCCAACCCTCGGCCAAATTCGCGAGCACAACAAGGGGGTATCGGCCCCCTTTTTACGATGTGTTGGGCGAACCGAGTCCTCGGGTGGGGACGCGTGAGTGCTCACCTGGAGTGATCAGAACAACGGCCGCGTGAACTTCCGGGGCATTCCCATGCGTGCTGCGACGTCGTCGGCGTACACGTAGATGGCGAACCTGCCCATGTGCAACACGTTGGCGGGGGGGTCGAGGGTGTCGGGTGGTGGCTGCCCGAGCCGCACCATCTCGGGGTCGACGAGGATGAAGGTCGGGCCACCGCCGCCGCGATACCAGTCGCTCACGCTGTTGTACGCGTACGGACAGATCGGCTGCGCGCACCTCTCGTTATCGGTCAGGAACTGCTCGGTCACTGGGCGGACCAGGAGCTTGAAGTTGCTCTTCAGGGTCATCGGTGACGCTTCGTCGTAGGCGGCATAGCCGTGGGTCAGACCCTGCTGTTCGAGAAATGAGATGACCTCCGGCAGCTGCGCGCTGAAGGAATTCTCGAACGCGCCTGAGCTCGCATCGTGCTCTACGGCGGTTGCGTTGCCGAGGATGAAGACGCTCGCGGGCACCGCGATCGCAGCGAGCCTGCGCGGGTCGAGGGCCGCCCATAGCGGAACGGTCGCGACCGCGACGTAGAACATCGACACGAGGTATCGCGCGGAGTTTTCAACGAAGTCCGACGGCACGTCACTGAGGACGAAGGCGGCGGCCAAAAAGGCGGCCGATCCCGACCAGAAGGCGATCACTGCCAGCAGCGGCGCGCGCATCGGGCTCCGGACCG
>DATBZP010000047.1:0-3093 GCA_036513135.1 Candidatus Dormiibacterota bacterium
CAGATGGGCGGGTCGGAGGGTAACTTCGAGCTCAACGCGTTTCGCCCGATCATCATCGCCAACTACCTGCACTCGGCGCTGATCATGGCCGACATGTCTGAGCATTTCCGCGAGTTCATGATCGAGGGGACTCAGCTCAACGAAAGCAAGCTCAAAGACAACATTGCGCGCTCGGTCATGATGGTCACTGCGTTGTCTCCAGTGATCGGCTATGACAAGGCGTCGGCGATCTCGCACTACGCGATTGACAAGGACCTCACCCTCAAAGAGGCGGCCTTGGCAAACGGCGTCAGCGAGGAGCTGTTCGACAAGGTTGTCGTGCCGATCAACATGACCCGCCCCGGCTCTGCGGACGTGTCGTGAGCAGCACCGTGCCATGACGGATCACCCATCCTCGTCCTCGCAGAATCTGCGAGGCAAACAGGCACTGGCGCAAAGCGTCGGTGTGCAGCGCTTCAACGCTGAATGGAAAGACCCGCAGCACCGGATGCGCAGGCTGATCGCAGAGTTCATCGGCATGTCGGGGCTGACATTCGTTCTGTCGTCCGGAGCGGCAATTCTCGCGCTCGACGGCGGGGCAGCACTGCAACCGTGGCAAACGGCATTCATCCTGTCTGTCATCTCAGCTCTGTGGCTCGCGGTGGCGGTCTACTTCCTCGGCGACATCAGCGCCCACTTCAACCCGGCATTGACTGTCGCGTTCGCCTTGCGTGGTGACATGGGTTGGGTCATGACCGGCGTGTACGTGATGACCCAGTTGATCGCGGCGGCGGCGGGTTCGTTCGCGGCGCGCGCCTTCTTCGGCATCGCGGGCAACTTGGCGGCCGTTTCACCACAGCCGGGGTTGGACTGGCAGGCAGTTGGGTTCGAGGCGATCTTGACCTTTGGTCTGGTTCTCATGGTGTTGTCCATGGCCAATGGGCCCAAGCTCAATGGTCCCTTCGTGCCACTGGCTGTCGGCGCTTACATCATGGCGCTGGGCACGATGGGCGGGCCCTACGAGGGCGCGGCGATGAATCCGGCCCGCGCGTTCGGTCCCGACCTGGCCCGCGGCAACCTGTCCACCTGGTGGATCTACATCGTCGGGCCGTTGGCAGGGGCGGTCATCGCGGTTGGCGTTGCGCGGATCCTGCGCGGGCCCGCTAAAGCCCAGGAAGCCCAGGCCGCGATGGGCACACCAATGACTGAGAACTAACCAGTCGCCGGGTCGCTGCCTGGCGTATCGGCTCATCAGTTTTCGCGTGCTGGTTCATCAACTCTGGTGATGTGGGCCATGGCCGGGCGGAAGATCATTCTCCATGGCGGAGAGACTCGCAGCCGCAGCAGCGTCCATCTCGTGCCATCAAGGGGAGTTCGTGTGTCCCCGACCTGCTGGCGACCTACCAACAAAAGGAAGCACTATGACGGCTCTTGGTTCTTAGCCTCGATCCACCGATGTTGATGGTGTGGCAAGTGGGTCGTGACGCGAGAATGCCCTTACGTACTGGGAGAATTGGACTTATCTAAGGACCCAAATTCAGGCTCTCCTGACTCTTCCGTGGGTGGTTGAGAGAGGCGCTGAGGTGCAACACGCCGTTCCCGCTTAGGTTCTGAGCTGTCTAGGTCCAGAACCAGGTGAAGCGGAGAACGGCGTGCGCGATGTCAGCCTATGGCGAGCCCTGTTGGGCGTCGAGAAGATGGTGATCGAGCGGGTCGAGTTCGACGAGGACGCCGAGCTGCTGGTCGTCCATGTGCGTCCGACGGGCCGTGCTCGGAGCCGCTGTGGGGTCTGCGGGCGGCGTCGTCCTGGCTACGACCCCGGCGAGGGCCGGCGTCGGTGGCGCAGCCTGGACCTGGGCACGATGCGTGCGGTGCTTGAGGCCGATGCGCCGCGGGTGAGGTGCCCGCAGCATGGGGTGGTCGTGGCTTCGGTGCCGTGGGCTCGCCACGACGCGGGCCACACCTACGCCTTTGACGAGACGGTCGCGTGGTTGACCACGCAGTCCTGCAAGTCCACGGTGACCGGGCTGATGCGGATCGCGTGGCGCACCGTCGGGTCGATCATCACTCGGGTCTGGGACGACGTCGAAGCGCACTGTGACCGGCTGGCGGGGTTGCGCAGGATCGGGATCGACGAGATCAGCTACAAGAAGGGCCACAAGTACCTGATGGTCGTGGTCGACCATGACACCCGCCGGCTGGTGTGGGCCGCCCCTGGACGTAGCAGTGCCACGGTGCGGGAGTTCTTCGATCTGCTCGGCCCCGAGCGGTGTGCCCAGATCACCCATGTCAGCGCCGATGGCGCTGACTTCATCGACTCCATCGTCGCCGCGACCTGCCCGGACGCGGTCCGGGTGGCTGATCCGTTCCACGTCGTGAGATGGGCGACCGAGGCTCTCGACGAGGTCCGTCGTGGAGCGTGGAACGACGCCCGGGCACTGGCCCGAGCCGAGCCGAAACGCGGCCGTGGCAGGCCCCCTGCAGACGCGCCGCCGCGACCGGGCGGCGAACGCGCCAGGGCGTTGAAAGGCGCCCGCTACTCGCTGTGGAAGAACCCGGAGAACCTCAGCGAGAACCAGCGGATCAAGCTCGCTTGGATCGCCGCGACCGACCCCAGGCTGTACCGGGCCTACCTCCTCAAAGAGGGCCTGCGGCTGATCTTCACGATGCCCTACGCCGCTGCCCTCGAGGCCATCGAGCGGTAGATCAACTGGGCCCGACGCTGCCGGATCCCGTCGTTCGTGAAGCTGCAGAAGAGCATCGTCAAGCACCGGGCGAGAATCCTCGCGGCGATCGAGCACAACCTGTCCAACGGCCTGATCGAGTCGACCAACACCAAGATCCGGCTGATCACCAGGATGGCATTCGGGTTCAAGTCCCCCGAGGCCCTCATCGCCCTCGCCCTACTCAGCCTCGGCGGCCACCGACCCGCCCTCCCAGGCCGAAAATGACCCACGGATCAGTCAGGAGAGCCACAAAGGCTGCTAGTTCCCTTTCGTCCACCAGAACGTGGCCTATCAACTCACGGGGATCAGGCGTTGCAAGCTCGTCGACCACGAGCAGCACGGCATCGTCGAAGTCCATCTCGTCTTCATTCATCATCACTCCCCGCAG
>DATBZP010000048.1:0-5127 GCA_036513135.1 Candidatus Dormiibacterota bacterium
GCCGGCTTCGCCGGCGACCTCCCCGGCGAGCGGGGAGGTGACTCTGCGGGCTCGGATCCCCCCACCCGGCGCTTCGCGCCGACCTCCGCGGCGAGCGGGGAGGTGACTCTGCGGGCTCGGGTCCCCCCACCCGGCGCTGCGCGCCACCCTCCCCGGCGAGCGGGGAGGTGACTTTCTTCCGGAAAGAAAAGAGCCCCTCGCCGAAGCGAGGGGCTCCTCTCGGAATTTCCTTCTTGCTTACATCATGTCCGGGGACATGCCGCCCATGCCACCGCCGCCGCGCTTCTCTTCGGGAACCTCGGTGACCATCGCCTCGGTGGTGAGCACCATCGCTGCAATCGACGCGGCGTTCTGCAGCGCAGAACGAGTCACCTTGGCCGGGTCGACGATACCCGACTCGAACATGTTCACGAACTTGTCGTTGAGAGCGTCGTAGCCCTCGCCGGGCTTGCTCTTGCGGATCTGCTCGACGATGACCGAGCCTTCCTTGCCCGCGTTCATGCAGATCTGCTTGATCGGCTCCTCGAGCGCCTTTCGAACGATCGCGACACCGGTCGCCTGGTCGTCCTTGAGGCCGAGCCCGCCGTCGAGCTTCTTCTGAGCGTTCAGCAGCACGGTGCCTCCGCCCGCGACGATGCCCTCTTCCACCGCGGCCTTGGTCGCGCTGAGCGCGTCCTCAATGCGGTGCTTCTTCTCTTTCTGCTCCACCTCGGTGGGAGCTCCGACCTTGATCACAGCAACGCCGCCGGCGAGCTTCGCAAGACGCTCCTGCAGCTTCTCCTTGTCGAAGTCTGAGGTGGTCTCCTCGACCTGAGCCTTGATGGCCTTGATCCGCGACTGGATGGCCTCGGGCTTGCCCGCGCCTTCCACGATCGTGGTGTCGTCCTTGGTGACGGTCACGCGGCGCGCGTGGCCGAGCTGCTCGATCTTGGTCTGGTCGAGCTTGAGTCCGAGGTCTTCCGAGATGACCTGGCCGCCGGTAAGGATGGCCATGTCCTCGAGCATCGCCTTGCGGCGGTCACCGAAGCCGGGCGCCTTGACGGCGACGGCGGTGAACGTGCCGCGCAGCTTGTTGACAACTAGAGTGGCGAGCGCCTCGCCTTCGACATCTTCGGCGACGATCAAAAGGGGCTTGCCGTGCTGGACCACGCGCTCCAAAACGGGGAGCAGGTCCTGGATGGCGGAGATCTTGCGGTCGGTGATCAGGACGTACGGGTCCTCGAGCACCGCTTCCATCCGGTCGGGGTTCGTAACCATGTAGGCCGCGACATAGCCGCGGTCGAACTGCATGCCCTCCACCACTTCGAGCTCGGTGGCCATGGCCTGGTTGTCCTCGACGGTGATGACGCCGTCCTTGCCAACCTTGTCCATCGCGTCGGCGATGAGGTTGCCGATCTGCTGGTCCTGGCTGGAGATCGCCGCGACGTGTGCGACATCCTCGTGGCCCTTGACCGGCACGGACAGCCTCTTGATCTCATCGACGATGGCCGCGACGGCCTTCTCGATACCGATCTTGAGCTGCATCGGGTTGGCGCCCGCGGTGACGTTGCGGAAGCCTTCGCTGATCATGGTCTGCGCCAGGATCGTCGCCGTGGTGGTGCCGTCACCGGCCACGTCGTTGGTCTTGGTCGCCACCTCGCGCAGCAGCTGCGCGCCGGTGTTCTCCATGGCGTCTTTGAGCTCGATCTCGCGCACGATGGTCACACCGTCGTTGGTGACCGTCGGGGCGCCGAACTTCTTCTCGAGGACCACGTTGCGGCCCTTCGGGCCGAGCGTGATGCGTACGGCTGAGGCGACGACGTCAATGCCTTTCTTAAGGGCCTGCCGCGCCTCTACATCGAATGTGACAATTTTTGCCATATAACTCCCCTCTTCTTATTTGCCTGTTACTTCTTGCTCTTGCCGTTGGACGAGACGACCGCCAGAACGTCCTTCTCGGAGACGATCAGGTACTCGATCTCGTCATGCTTGAATTCGTTGCCGGCGTACTTGGCGTAAAGGACCTTGTCACCGACCTTGAGCTCCATCGGCACCTTGGTGCCGTTGTCCAGGATCCTTCCGGTCCCCACTGCCTCGACGGTGCCCTCCTGGGGCTTCTCCTTGGCGGTGTCCGGAAGTACGATCCCGCTCTTGGTTTTCTCTTCCTTTTCGCTCGGCTTGACCACGACGCGGTCGCCTAACGGTCTCAGATTCATGTGCGCCCTCCTAGGCAAGATTGTTTGATTAGCACTCCCCTTACCCGAGCGCTTAGCACTCAAGGGGGTCGACTGCTAATTCTACTATCCCCCTGGGTGCAGGTGTTAAACGTCAGGCGCGGGCCCCATTCGGCCGGCCGGCTACGGGAGCGGCTGTTCCTCAGCCCGTCGAATCAGGTCGAGGGCGGTGCCCGCCTGGTCGTCCGGGACCATGATCTGGGCGTCGGTCAGGTTGATCCCCACCCCGTAGGCGTGGTCGCCAAAGACCTCGACCCGAAGGCCGTCGGCCTGCAGGACGGCTGCGATCAGGTCGGCCTGGATCCGACCGCCACGAAACACGACGGACCAGCCCTTGATACTCACCGCTACCAGCCTAGCGAGGGGTCGACCTGGATTGAGGGAGCCCCCCCACCCGGCCCGACTCGCTGCGCGAGTCGGGCCGACCTCCCCAGCGAGTGGGGAGGTGAAATCCCGAGCTCCCCCGCAAGCGGGGAGGTAAAAAAGCCCGCCGCGGCGATCATCGCCGCATTGTCAGTGCACAGCTCGAGGGACGGCATGGTCAGCCTGGCCCGGTTTCCCACGACCTCCGCCGCACGCTTGCGGAGCAGCGTGTTGGCGGCGACGCCGCCGCAGACGACCACCTCTCGGTAAGCCTCTCCCGTTGTGGGGAGGTCCAGGGCCACATCCAGCTTCGCGAGCAGCGACTCGACCACGGAACGCTCGAAGGCGGCGGCCAGATCGGCTCGGTCCGTCGGGCTCACAGTCTCCCCAAGATCGCGCAGGCGGTACAGCAGGGCTGTCTTCACGCCGCTGAAGCTGTACTCGAGGCCTGGGAGCGACGGCTGCGGCAGCCGCTGCCGGAGCGGGTCGCCCGTTCGGGCCAGCCGATCCAGGGCCGGGCCGCCGGGGTACCCGAGGCCCAGCATGCGAGCCGCCTTGTCGAAGGCCTCGCCGGCGGCGTCATCCCGCGTGCGGCCGAGGATCTCAAAGCGTCCGTGCTCCGGCATGCGGACAAGGTCGGAATGGGCGCCGCTGACGACCAGCCCGAGCAGCGGGGGCTCGAGATCGGGCCGCGTCAGCATGGCCGCATAGATGTGCCCCCAGAGGTGGTTGACTCCCGTGAGTGGTCGCGACCATGCCGCCGAAAGGCCCTCCCCCACTCCGACCCCCACCAGCAGGCAGCCGGCAAGGCCGGGGCCGCGCGTGACCGCGATCAGATCGATGTCAACCGGTCTCGCATGCGCGCCTTCCAACGCCAGGTCGAGCAATTGCGGGAGGCGCTCGAGATGGTCGCGGGCCGCCAGCTCCGGCACCACACCGCCAAAGGCCTTGTGCAGCTCAACCTGGGAATGGATGACGTTGGCCAGGACACGGCGGCCGCCCTCGACCACAGCGACGGAAGTCTCGTCGCAGCTGGTTTCAATCCCCAGGGTTAGTGCCAGCTCGATTCTCCCCATCCGGCGCTGCGCGCCACCTTCCCCGCTTGCGGGGAAGTGACTTGATTTATCCACCCGGCGCTTCGCGCCACCTTCCCCGTTTGCGGGGACATCCGGCGCTGCGCGCCTTATCGCCCAGGTTAGTGCCAGAGGGTCACCCCCCACCCGGCCCTTTGGGCCGACCTCCCCGGCGAGCGGGGAGGTGAGATTAGCTGTCGCCTTTCGTGATCAGGTCGCGGCGCAAACCCCGCACGTCCGCGTCGATCCGCTCCAGGTTCACTTCGTACGCACGGCGGAAACGCGGCGAGTGGATGGAGTCGGACCACATCACGATCGCGTCCTCGCCGTTGTCGGTGTAGTAGCCCTTGCGACGCCCGATGACCTTGAAGCTGAAGCTCTCATACATGTGCATCGCGTTTTCGTTGGTCGTGCGCACCTCGAGGGTGATCCACTTCGCTCCCATGTCGTAGGCCGCCTGCACTAGGCCGGCGAAGAGGACGCGCCCGTGCCCGCGATGCTGTAGATCGCGGCGAACGCCGATCGTCGTCACGTGGGCCTCGTCGTACATGCGCCACATACCGCCATAGCCGATGACCGTCGGGTCGAAGTCAGGCGCTCTGACGGCGACCGAGTTCTCGACAAAGCCTTCGTGCCGGAGCACCACGTAGTGCGCGCTGGCACGTGAGGCGAGCTCGCGGTAGTAGGCATTACGGGGCCACGGCGTCGCGAAGATCTCGCGCTCGATCTCCTGGACTGTCGCCACGTCAGCCTCGCGCATCAGTTCGAGCGCCAGCTGCTGGCGGATCTGAACCATCAGGTACGGGGGGCAGAAAACGACTGCATGTACTCGAGTCTGAGACTACCATAGGCAACTTCGTTCGCCATCTCCATCAGCAGCGCCGCGGCCTCCCCGAAAGACCTCAACTCCTTTTCGGGTCTGAAGCGGTGCCCAGCATCCCTCAGTCCCGAGTCGACGGCCGGCGAGACGAAGCCAACGAGCCAGTGCGTTTTCGGGATCTCGTTTGGCTCACCGAGCGCTGGCTTTCCACCTGGAACGAGGTAGTAGACCCGCCCACGGCCGGCCTCCGAAACGGCTGTCGACGGCTGGTCGCTCCGGGCGGCCTGGATGCCAAGCGTGGGCAGGGGAACGATCGGTATGCGCAAGCCGATCGCCAGCCCAAGGCCGAACGAGACGCCGACACGTAGGCCGGTGAATGAGCCTGGCCCTGTCGCCACCGCGACCTTCGTCACCGCCTCTCCCTCGGCCAGGTCGCGAAATCGAGCCGGGAGGTCGAACGACCTGCCGGAGGGATAAGTAGCTTCACGCACCACCTGTCGGGATCGGTCCAGCAGTGCGAGCGCCGAGAGTGCAGACGAGGTGTCGATGACAAGGATCAATCGAGGGATCTCACTCCCGTCCCCCCACCGGCGCTCCCCACCCGGGCCTGCGGCCCGACCTCCCCGGCGAGCGGGGAGGGGAAATCGACGCATCACCC
>DATBZP010000049.1:0-28770 GCA_036513135.1 Candidatus Dormiibacterota bacterium
GCTGATCAGCAATGAGCCGTCCATCCAGGTGCTCAACTTGAGCTTGCGCTGCTCGACCTGCTCCGCCTGCTCGGCGGCGTAGGTCTTGGGGTCAGCCGCGTGCCGGGCGTGGTGGCAGATGTAGAAGAACTTGCCGGGCGAATTCTCTTTCGCCTTCTCGACCAGAAGCCTCTCGTCAAAGCGCTCCCCGAGAGCCTCGGCGGTGCGCGCCATCACAGCGAGGTGGGCGAATCCGATCTCGCCATCGACAACCGCCTGGTGGCTCTCAGGAAGCTGATCCAAGATCTCGCCGACTGCGACGGCGTTGGCCGCCGCGCCAGCGGTCATATGGCAGTTGAAACGAAGCCAGTCGATCGCGCTGACCGAGCCATCCTCATCCCAGACGTCGGACGCAGCGAACTCGGCCGCCTCCCGGGCGAAGGCGACTTCCTGCAGGTCGATCACCCGCCGGCGCTGGATCAGGCGCTCGCGAAGCAGATCGTTGGAGACATAGACGTCTTGCGTCGCGAGCATAGAAACAGACTACCAAACAAACGTTCGCTTGTCAATACTCTGGCACGTGAATTTCGCTCCCAAGCCCCACCCCAACACCTTCTTCACAGCCCTTTCGGACAGGCTGAAACACTCGACGTTCTTGAAGCCTCGATACCCCGCCCCAACACCCTTTTCCTAGGCCTTCCTGACGTGCTGGAGCATCCGGCGTTCCTGAAGCCACTCCGTCAACTCCCTTTTCCCTATCCCGCTCACGGCTCGTTGAAAAAGCACGACTCAGCGCCGGTGTGGCAGGCGGGTCCGGCGGGCTTCACCCGCAGCAGGACTGCATCGAGGTCGCAGTCGAGCCGCACCTCGATCACCTCCATGGTGTTCCCTGACGTCTCCCCTTTCCGCCACAGCCCCCTCTCTCGCGAGTGGAACCACGCCTGGCCGCTCTCATGTGTGTGCGTCCACGCTTCCTCGTCCATGTAGGCGAGCATGAGCACCTTGCCGGACTCCGCGTCCTGGACGACCGCCGGCACGAGACCTTTCGAAAAATCTGGGTTCATGGCCTGATCTCCAATCCTTTGGCGGCCAGCTGTTGCTTGACGTCCGCAATGGAAAGCTCGCCGAAGTGGAAGACGGATGCCGCCAGCATTGCCTCGGCGCCCCCCTCGGTCAGAGCCTGGTACATGTGGTCGACCGTGCCGGCGCCGCCCGACGCGATGACCGGGAGTCGCACGACTGACGTGATGGCTTTGAGCAACCCCAGGTCATAGCCCTCATGCGTGCCGTCCTTGTCCATTGACGTCAGCAGGATCTCCCCCGCCCCCAACTGCTCGCCCAGCACAGCCCACTCCACGGCGTCCCGGCCGCTTGTGCGCCGCCCGCCGTGGCTGAACACCTCCCAGCCTGCGTGTTCCGCGCGACGGCGCGCATCGATGGCGAGCACCACGCATTGCGACCCGAAGACCTCTGCGCATTCACCGATCAGGTCGGGATTCTCGAGCGCTGCGGTGTTGACGGACACCTTGTCGGCGCCGTGCGTCAGCAGCTCCGCCATGTCCTCGACGCTGCGGACCCCGCCCCCGACGGTCAACGGGATGAAGACCTGGTCGGCCGTTCGCGCGACCACGTCCAGCAGGATTTTGCGCGCGTCGGACGACGCCGTGATGTCAAGGAACACGATCTCGTCTGCACCCTCCCGGTCATACGTGGCGGCCAGCTCCGCCGGGTCACCCGCGTCACGCAGGTTCTTGAACTTGACTCCCTTGACGACGCGCCCGTCGGTCACGTCCAGGCAGGGGATGATGCGTTTGGCGGGCATGGTCAGGACACTCAGCTGCAGAAGGCAACGAAGTTTTTGTACACGCGCAGGCCGTCCGCTCCGCTCTTTTCCGGGTGGAACTGCGTGCCCATGACGTTGCGCCGAGCCCCAGCCGCGGCCGGCGAGTGTTCAGTCGATGCAATCGCGGTGGCCGACGACGATGGCGTGTATGAGTGGACGAAATAGAAGTAAGACCGGTCCTCGATCCCCTTCCACAACACCGAGTCGGCGCCCTGCTTGAGGCGACACCACCCGATCACGGGAAGGCGCGCACTGTTCTTCACCTCGACCACCTTTCCTGGTAGAAGCCCGAGGCCCCGGTGGCGACCGTGCTCCATCGACTCGTCGAAGAGCAGCTGGTACCCGAGGCAGACGCCCAACAGCGGCTTGCCTTTGCCCGCCAGCTCGACGATGCGGCGGCCGAGCCCGTGCTCGGAGAGCTTCTCGAGGGCCGGGGCGAAGGCCCCGACTCCCGGCAGAACCACGCCATCGGCCCGCTCGAGGTCGTCAGGATCCGCTGTGAGCTTCGGCTCGGCTCCGACGTGTACGAGCGCCCGCTCGACGGAACGCACGTTGCCCACTCCGTAATCGACGATTGCGATCATCTTTCCCCTCCCCCTCCTAGGGGGAGGGTTGGGTGGGGGTGCGAAACAGAGCAGAGCATCAATCGAGCAAGCCCTTCGACGACGGCACACCTGCGGGCCCACCCGGGGACATCGCCTGAGCCAGCGCCAGGCCGAGAGCCTTGAAAGTCGCCTCTGCGATGTGGTGGCGGTTGCGTCCGCGGATCACGTCGACGTGGATGGTGGCCCCCAGGTGGATGGATAACGCCCGCCAGAACTCTTCGAGCACCTCGGATTCGAGCGTCCCGATCCGGCCGCGCAGCGCGACGTTGTACGACAGGAATGGACGCTTGCCGAGATCGATCACCACGCGGGCCAGCGATTCGTCGAGCGGTGCATAGGCTGACGCGAAGCGTGTGATCCCCGCCCGATCGCCGAGGGCTGAAGACAGCGCCTGGCCCACCACAATCCCGGCGTCCTCGACCAGGTGGTGCGTGTCGACCTGCAGGTCGCCTGAACCGCGCAGAGTGATGTCGAAGCCGCCGTAGCGCGCGACCTGCTCGACCATGTGGTCGAGAAACGCGAGACCGGTCGCGACCTTGATCCGCCCTCGTCCGGCGAGATCGACCTTCGCCACAAGGCGCGTCTCTTTGCTCTTGCGGGCGACCTCCCCTCTTCTTGCCTTGCTATTCAAGCCTCACCTCCACGGCATGCGCGTGCGCCGTGAGCCCCTCCAGCTCCGCGAGCCGCACGCAGGCCTCGCGCAGCATCTCCAGATCCCCTCGGTTCAGGCTGAGGAAGCTCGTGCGCTTCATGAAAGTGTGGACGCCGAGAGGCGAACCGAACCTCGCGGCGCCGGCGGTCGGCAGGGTGTGGTTCGGGCCGGCCACGTAGTCGCCAAGCGGCACCGTTGCGTACGGCCCGACGAAGACGGCGCCCGCGTTCTCGACCTGGGTGGCGCGCCGGCTTGCGTCGTCCGTGACGATCAACAGGTGCTCCGGCGCGAAGTCGTTGGCGAGCTGCATCGCCTGGTCGAGGTTCTCGGCGACGACGATGCAGCAGTTGGCCTTGCGGATGATCTCCTCCCGTTCCAGCCCGCCGACCAGGCTCTCGAGCTCCTCTTCGACCCGATCCGCCAGGTGCGACGAGTCGGTGACCAGGACCGCCCAGGCGAGCGGGTCGTGCTCGAGCTGGGCGGCAAGATCCGCGGCCACGTAATCGGGTCTGGCCCGCTCGTCGGCGATGACCATGACTTCGGTCGGGCCGGCGATGCCGTCCACTCCGACGGCGCCGTACACCTCTCGCTTCGCAAGGGTGACGTAGATGTTTCCCGGGCCTGCGACCACGTCGACTCGAGGAATGGTGGTGGTGCCATATGCCAGCGCAGCGATCGCCTGCGCTCCCCCGACCCGGTACACGGCGTCCACTCCGGCGATGTGGGCGGCCGCCAGGATCGCCGACGGGACGCTGCCATCGGCTCTCGGCGGCGTGGCCAGCACCACCTCGGACACCTTCGCAATCCGGGCCGGAATGACGGTCATCAACACTGTCGAGGGGTATGCGGCCCGACCTCCGGGCGCATAGAGGCCCGCGCGCCGGACCGGGCGCGTGACGAGCTTGAGACCTGGAGGCCCGCTCGAAGTCGACTGCGGCTGCCGGGTGTGGAAGTCGCGGATACGCTGGGCAGCGAACTCCAGTGCGGCGCGATCAGCCGGGGCCAGCCTGTCGGCTGCGGCCGCCAGCTCGTGGCGAGGGACCTCGAATGTCTCATCAGCGCCCGGGGCCCAGCCGTCGAACTTCGTCCCGAGCTCGCGTAGTGCCTGGTCTCCCTCGGCCGCCACCCGGGCGCAGATATCCGCCACGACCGCTCGTTCCTTGGCGAATTGGGACAGGTCGAGACGCCGCCTCGACATCGGAGAGTCAAGCCAGGAGCCGACGTCGAAGCGTCTGACCATCATTCCCCGACCGCCTCCCGCAGCCGCCCGACTGCCGCCTGCACGGCATCGGTGCGTGTCTTGAGGCTCGCCTGGTTCGCGATCAGCCGGGCAGTCGACTCGCCGAGAGTGGCGGTAATTCGGAGCCGGTTCTCCTTCAGGGTCCTACCGGTTGCTGTGAGATCGACGATGCCGTCGACCAGCCCCACCAGTGGCGCGAGCTCGACGGACCCATGCAGCCGCACGATCTCGACAGCCTGGCCCCGGGCCTCGAACCAGGCACTTGCGGTGCGCGGATACTTCGTCGCCACGCGAAGCTGCGGCGGCCACGTTTCCGGCCCGTCGAGCTTGGACGCAAGCGGCACCGCGAGCACCAGCCGGCAGCCACCGAACCTCAGGTCCACCAGTTCGTAATGAGCTCCCGGCGTCTCCCAGAGGATGTCCTTGCCGACGATCCCGAGATCAGCGGCCCCCTGATCGACATAAGCAGGGACGTCAGCCGGGCGGACCAGGATCACGCGGATATTGGATCGATCGACCAGGAGCTGGCGACCGAGCTCCTGCGCGCTCAAGCGGGCCAGGCCCGCACGCGCGAGCAGGCGCAAGGCTCCCGGCATCAATGCGCCGGTCGGCAGGGCGATCGACACCTTCGCGACCGATTTGGGTGCGCCCTTCACTGAATTTGCGCCCGGCGCGCTCCCGACGGTCACCTGAGCCCTCCGGCGAGACGACCCGCCACCTGCTCCGGAGGAAGCCGGCGTGTGCTGTGGCCGCGGGCGGTCCACGAGACGGTCGACTCGCTCCGACAGTGGATCAGGTTGACGGCGCCGACCGTCTGCCACCAGGCTTTCGACTGCGCCTGGTCTCTTGCCTGCGTGTCGACCACCGCGCGCATCCCGAAGAGCCGCAAGGTCGAGCCGAGCCTCAGCGCCGTCTTCAGTCCCGAGCCCGTCCATGCCACCGCAGCTTCGATCCGTGGAAGCGCCGGCGGCCGGGAGGCGCGCGTGAGCATCTCCCAGACCAGGTCGAGTTGGACCACGAAACCGGTCGCCGGGGCAGGCCGGCCAAACCGCGCGAGCAGCCCGTCGTACCGACCACCCTGCGCGACCGGGCGCCCGACCTCGGGACCATAGCCCTCGAAGATGATCCCGGTGTAGTAATCGAAATCGCGGATTGCGCCGAGGTCCAGGCTGACGACATCGACCAGGCCGTGCGCGACGAGAAGCTCCTGGACTTCCGCGAGCTCGGCGAGTGCGCGCTCCGAGCGCCGGTTGCGCACCAGGCCTCCCGCCGCCTGGAGGATCTCGGCACCTCCCCGCAGGCCTGGGAATCGCAGCAGCAATTCATGCTCCGCCGAGCGCAGGGGCGTTCCTTCGAGAAGGGATTCCAGGGCAACGAAGTCGCGTGCGGCGAGGGCGACGCGGACCGCCGACTTGACCTCATCCGGCAGCTTGACCGCGTCCATGATCCCGTGGAAGAACTCGGCGTGGCCGACGTCGATCTGGTAGCGCTGCACGCCGCTCGCCTGAAGGCAGCGCGCGGCAAGGGCGATCACCTCGGCGTCGGCGACAGTCCCTGAGGCGCCGACCAGCTCCGCCCCGACCTGGTAGGTCTCGCGACGCTGATGGAAGCGACCGTCATCGGTCGACAGGACGGGACCCGCATAGCAAAGCCGCATCGGCAGCGGGGATCCCCGGAGCTTGCCGGCGACAAGCCTCGCCACCGGCACCGTGCGCTCGCCGACCAGCGCGACGACCTCTCCCCGCGCGTCGGCGAACTTGAAGAGCCGCCGCCGCTGCTCGGCCCCGAGTCCAAGCTCGAGAACTTCGGTGCTCTCGATCATTGGTGTGATCACGTGCCGGTAGCCCCATCGGCGCATCTCTGCGAGGACGGATTCCTGCGCCTCGCGCACGACCTCCGCTTCGGCAGGAAGCAGGTCGCGAAAGCCTGGGACTCCGCCCAGCCGAGGGATAACTGATCGGGCGCCCTTCAGCCCCACGAGCTCGGAGTCTGACCCGTGAAGGGGTCCCAGCGAACTCACGGCGAAATCCGCCGTTGTCGCGGGGCGTTTTCGCGGGGACCGCTGTGAAGGCGTGCGCCCGGCCGCCGGCTCGCGTCTACCGGCGGTGAAGAGACCTCCGGGCCGCGGCCACTTTAGCTTTCATCTTCGTCCCCGTCGTCATCAGCGTCGGCGTCCTCACTGAAGTCGACCGTCTCCGCCTCGTCTTCGACGGCGTGCATGCCTTCTTCAAGGTCGTCGGCGGCCGGAGTCTCGACCAGCGCCTCCTCCTCCTCGTCCTCGGTGAAGACCTCGACGCCACTCCCGCGCGAGAGCAGGCTTTCCTTTGTATAGGGACGGAACTCCACCTCGCGCTTGCGCCGCATGGGGAAGCTCGGTTTGCCGACGAACTTCGGGTCCTGGTACGTCTCGCGGACGATGAGCTTCACGCTGTTGCCGTCGCACGACGTGACCCCGCCCTGGTACCGGTTGCCGCCCCGCATGAACTTGATCAGGCGCCGCGCCAGCTTCGCCTCGAGCTGGCCGAGCTTGAGTCCACGCGCCGTCTCGGCCATGATCCCGTCACCCTCGATGCGCAGCTCTGCGACATCGCCGGCCGCGACCTTGGAGCAGATGTCTCCGCTTGCGCCTTCCAGCGCGGTGATGATCGTCTTGCCCATCTCCTCGACGAACAGGTTCAGATCGACCCTCGTCCCTCCGACCTTCAGACCTTCCTTCTGGTGAAGCAACGTGTTGATGCGCGCCGCGTTCTTCTTCGCGATGGAGTTCATCGGGTTGAGCTTGAGCGCGGCCTCATAGGCCGCCTTAGCGTCCTTCAACTTGCCGAGCTCGGAGAGTGCTTTGCCGAGGCGGTTCTGCGTCTCCTCGTCCGCGCCGAAGCTTTCGATGATGACGCGGTTCAGCTTGGCCGCCTCATCCCACTTGCCGGCGATCGCAAGCTGGACGGCCTCGTCCGCGTATTGCGAGCGGGGCTTCACGTGCTCACCGATTTCGGTCTTCAATGCGACGCTCCTAATGACCTGCGCCGGGCGGCACGGTGCATTGCCCGGCTGGGATGTGTATCACGAGTATAAGTTCTTCGGTCGGACCACTCAGCGGACAATCAAGACGTGCGACCTGTTCTCAAGGGCACCGCGGCGGCGTGCGTCACATTCCTGCTCGCCTTGCCTGCCTGCTCCACCGGAGAAACCGCAGGTTCTACAGGCAGGACCATCACGCTCGGCGTGGATCTGCCGCTGACGGGAAGCGAAGGTCCTGCCGGGATTTCCACCCTCAACGGCGTTCGCTTCTTTGTACACCGCCACCCGACGTTGGACGGGTTCAACATCGCCGTCGACGCCCGCGACGATGGAGTTGGCGCTTCCGGGGACGCCTCACGCAGCGTGCAGAACCTCCACGCCTTCATCGCCGACCCTCAGGTACTCGCCATGATCGGGCCCTTCGACTCGAGCGTCGCGCGCGGCCAGATCCCGATCGCAAATGTCGCGCACCTGGCCATGGTCAGCCCTGCCACGAGCAGCCGCTGCCTGACCAAGGAGCCGTTCCTCCCGGCAGCCTTGAACCCCATGCGGACTGCCATCAGCTGCAAGTCAGCAGGGCTACCTTCACCCGGCGAGCTCCGGCCGACCGGGGTCAACAACTACTTCCGGCTGTCGACCACCGACGAGCTCCAGGGTCCGGCCGCAGCGGATTACGCCTCGACGCGGCTGAACCTGTTGCGTGTCGCGGTGATTTCCGACAATGAGGCGTACGGGCAGGCCCTGGCCAAGAGCTTCGTGGCCAGGTTCAACCACCTCGGCGGAAGCATTGTCGCCAACCTTGAGGTGGACCCGACCAAGACCGTTGACCTGAGCGCTTTCTTGCAGCGCGCCAAGAACGACGGCGCGCAGGGCCTCTACTTCGGGGGCACGTCCGCGGAAGGTGCCTGCGCTGTGCGCCGCCAGATGGCGACCGTGTTCGGCGCTGGAACGGCGCCCCCGCTGCTCGGTGGAGACGGCATCGCGCTCGATCCCGCTTGCGTCCGCGATGCCGGGCCGAATGCCACTGGTATCTATGCGACGGTGCCCGCCGCCGACGCCAGGCGAATCGACAGCGCCGGTCCGGTCATAGCGGCCTTCAGGAGTCAATACGGGCGTCCCGAGGATTTCGGTCCGTACACGGTCGCGGCATACGACGCGACCGGAGTCGTCTATAACGCGCTCGGTCGGGCGATCACGGCGGCCGGGGGAAACACACCGGCACGCGACAGCATCGTGGCCGAGCTTGCGGCGACCACCGCGTTCAGCGGCGCGACAGGGGTATTCGGCTTCGACGCCGCGGGCGACACCACTTCGCGGCTGCTGTCGATCTTTGAGCCGGTCGGTCCGGACCCGCTTTCCGGATGGAAGTGGGTTGAAACCGTGGATTACAGCGCCGCACTCCCATATTGATACCGGATCACACTCATATCAGGCGAATTCGGCCAAGTTTGCCGAGCCGATGGTAGAGTTCTGAACGGAGTAGTAGGTTCGGCCACCCCATGTGGCCGCATCCGCCGCCGGCGCACTCTCGCCCCGATCGTCATCGAGATACCAGGACAGGTTGGGAAGAGGGCGGCGAATGAGGGGAAGCCGTGGTCCTGATTGGTGCTTTCCCAGAAACACAAGGGGGAACCATATGGTTCGAGCTAGGGGACTCGCAGTCCTCATCATCGCGGCGTTCGTCGCATTCGCCTGCGGCGGTACCAGCAGTGGCAGTGGGTCCAAAGGCGAGATCGACATCGCCACCGACCTCCCGGTCTCCGGCGCCGACGCATCGAGCGGCCTGCCGACTCAGCAGGGCGCACAGTTCGCCGTGACCCGCGCCGTCACCGTGCGCGGCTACACCTTGAAGTTGATGCCTTTTGACGACGCCGTCAACGGGGTGCATGACGCGCAAAAGGGCGTGCAGAACGTCCAGGCCATGCTCGCCAACAAGCTGATCCTTGGTATGGTCGGACCGTTCAACTCCGGCGTGGCCAAGGCTGAGATCCCGGTCGCCAATGCGGCGCCGCTCGCCATGATCAGCCCGTCGAACACCAACGAGTGCCTGACGCAGAGCCTCTCCTACTGCCAGGCCGCCAACGGGTTCACACCCGCCAGCCTCCGCCCCAGCACCATCAACAACTATTTCCGAGTCGCCGCACCTGACACCTTCCAGGGTCCGGCCATGGCCGACTTCGCGCTCCACGCCGGACCGCTTCCGGCCGGCCTCGGCATCACCAAGGCCGCGGTCTGGGACGACGAGGAGACCTTCGGTCAAGGCGTGGCCAACAACTTCGCCAAGGAGTTCTCGGCCAAGGGCGGCACCGTAGTCGACCGCAAGAGCTACGACCCCAAGGCCAAGAAGGACTTCAAGGACTTCCTGGCATCGGCCAAGGACAAGGGAGCCCAGGCAATCTACGTCGGCGGCACCTCGGCCACAGGCGGCTGCATCGCCCGCGGCCAGATGGCCGGACTTTTCAACCCGGACATCTACTACCTCGGCCCGGACGGCATCGGTGACGCACAGTGCCTGAAGGACTCCGGCTCGATGGCCACCGGCAACATGTTCGCCACCCAGGGTGTGTCGGACGCCACCCAGAACCCCGCCGCCGCCAGCATCGTGGCGGCCTACCAGGCGGCGTACCCCGGATCGTCCAACGTCGGCGCCTACACGTTCGCCGGATACGACTGCGCCGCCATCTTGATTGACGCGATCGGCCGCGCGATCGACGCCAACAGCGGCAATTCGCCGACCCGTGCCCAGGTGATCACGGCGATAGCCGCGACCGCTAACTTCAAGGGCCTGACGGGCACCTACTCGTTCGACGCCAACGGCGACCCCACACACCCGACGCTGCAGCTGCAGCAGGTCAAGAGCGGGGCGTGGACGTTCGTCGCTCAGTTCCAGCAGTAGTCCAGATTCGATAAGTCGGTAAAAAATAAGGAGGGGGCGGCAACGCCCCCTCCTTATCATTGTGTGACCTTGGGAGGGGGAAGCATTTGATCGGAGCCCTGGCCCGGACCCCCGCGACCTTGCGCAATTTCGGGAACTCGCAGCGCGCAACGCTTGCCGGGCTTCTGATCGTCGCGGTCGCCGTCGTCCTCACGATCCAGCACGTTCTGCAGCACGACCCGTCGTACTTCTTCCAGATCCTGACCATCGGGATTGCAGACGGCTCGATCTACGCCCTGATCGCCCTCGGCTACACGATGGTCTACGGCATCATCGAGCTGATCAACTTCGCGCACGGCGACGTCTTCACGCTCGGAGCCTTCATCTCGCTGGCCCTCTTCCCCGTCTTCGGCATCGCCGAAGGCGGCACCGGGTATGGCTACGTGCTCCCACTCCTGGCGGTCGCGGTGATCACCATGGGACTGGTCGCCGTGGTCAACGTTGCGATCGAGCGCGTCGCATATCGCCCCCTCCGCCACGCTCCACGCCTGGCTCCGTTGATCACGGCGATCGGCATGTCGTCGATCCTCGAGGGTGCCATGTACCTGTGGAAGGGCCCGTTCAACCTCCACTACCCCGACCTGCTGCCAATCACCCGGCTGAACATCAACGGTGTATCGATCGGCGTGAAGGACCTGATCGTGCTGACCATGGCAATCGTGCTGGTGGTCGCCTTCACACTCTTCATCAACCTGAGCAAGCTCGGCAAGGCAATGCGCGCAACGGCGCAGGACCGCGACGCGGCGCAGCTAATGGGCATCGACATCAATCGCACGATCGCGGCCACGTTCTTCATCGGGGCGGTGCTCGCGGGCGCCGGCGGCATCATCTACGGCCTTTACATCAACAACGTCGACTTCTCCCTCGGGTTCATCACCGGCCTGTTCGCATTCACGGCTGCCGTGTTCGGTGGCATCGGCAACATCCCAGGCGCCGCCATCGGCGGCCTGCTGATCGGCGTCATCGCGGCCTTCAACAACGGGTATTTCGACTCAGCATGGACGGAGATCGTGATCTTCGGCATCCTCATCGCCACGCTGGTGTTCCGCCCTACAGGGCTGCTCGGCATGCGGGTCCCTGAGAAATGACGCGGCTTCGCGAGTTCGTTCGGGAGAACGCACGCAACCCCAACGCGATCGCCTACGCGGTGATGGCTGTCGGCGCCGTCAGCTTCCCCGGCATCGCCCAGTTCGCCACCGGCGGCAACGCAGACTACCTGGTCAGCCTGGCCGCGGACGGAGGGGTCTTCGTCCTACTTGCGATCGGGCTCAACGTGGTCGTCGGCTTCGCGGGCCTGCTGGACCTCGGCTATGCCGCATTCTTCGCCATCGGCTCGTACACGTACGGAATGCTCGCGTCAGAGCAGCTCATCAGCTCCCCGATCCACCACGCGCTCCACGTCCCCTTCTGGATCGCGCTGGTCCTGGGCATGTTCATAGCCGCAGGTGCCGGGGCGCTGCTCGGCGCTCCGACGCTGCGCCTGCGCGGCGACTACCTCGCGATCGTCACGCTCGGTTTCGGTGAGATCGTTCCGCGCTTCTTCCGCAACATGAAGGATTGGACCAGCGGCGTGAACGGCATCAGCGCCCTCGACGTGCCGACGCTGCCCTTCTGGATCACCGGGCCCTGGGCCAACACGCAACTCGCCATCGATCAGAACTTCCGCTTCGTGTCTTTCAACGCGACGGCCTGGTATGTCCTGATCATCATTCTGGTCGTCGCATCTGTGTTCGGCGTGAACAACCTGTACCGCTCGCGGCTGGGCCGCGCCTGGATGGCGGTCCGGGAGGACGAGACCGCCGCCGCGGCGATGGGCGTCAATACCGTGAACACGAAGCTGCTCGCCTTCGCGATCGGGGCCTCGTTCAGCGGATTCGCCGGCGCATTCTACGGCGCCAAGCTGTCGCTGGTCAGCCCGGACAGCTTCGGATTCATCGTCTCGATCACCATCCTTTCGATGGTCGTGCTTGGAGGCATGGGGAACATCCCTGGCGCCATGGTCGGCGCGCTGCTTCTGTATTGGGTTCTCTACAAGTTCTTGCCTGATGCGCCCCAGCAGGCCGCCGCGCTGGCCGACAACCTCGGCTTGCACGGGCTCAACACCGTCGTTCCTAACGGATGGCCCGGCATCGCCGAGTTCGTCTCGAGGCTCAAGTTCATCCTCTTCGGATTGATCCTGGTGAGCATCATGCTGCTGCGCCCGCAGGGCATGCTGCCCAGCCGGCTTAGATCGCAGGAGCTGAAGCGCGGGGTCCACGACGAATCCGCGGTCGTGTCCAAATGAGCGCGCAGACCGAAGCGCCGATCCTGTCCCTGCAGAGCGTGATCAAGCGCTTCGGCGGCCTGACCGCGGTTGACGAGGTGAGCTTTGACGTCCCGAAGGGCGAGGTCTTCTCGCTGATCGGTCCCAACGGCGCGGGCAAAACAACGCTGTTCAACTGCATCACGGGCATGCACGTCCCGACCGCAGGCCGCGTCGTGTTCGAAGGCCGCGACATCGCTGGCTCCAAGCCTTACCGCACGGCGCAGCTCGGCATCGCACGCACGTTCCAGAACATCCGCCTGTTCGAGTACATGAGCGCCCTCGACAATGTGAAGGTCGGTGAGCACGTGCGGATGAAGGCCAAGATCTGGGACGCCATCTTCCGCACCCGGTTTGCAAGGCGCGAGGAGCGTGAGGTCACCGAGCGGGCGATGGAGTACCTGCGCTTCGTCGGCATCGAGCGCCACGCAGACAACTACGCCCGCAACCTCGCGTATGGACAGCAGCGCCGGCTCGAGATTGCTCGTGCGCTGGCCACCGAACCTCATCTGCTGCTGCTCGACGAGCCTGCGGCCGGCTTCAACCCGCAGGAGAAGGTCGAGCTCATGGCTCTCGTCGACAAGATCATCTCGCGGGGCATCACGGTGTTCCTCATCGAGCACGACATGAGGGTCGTCATGGAGGTCTCACAGCGAATCGTGGTGCTCGACCACGGCGAGAAGATTGCCGAAGGTCCGCCCGCCGAGGTGAGGAAGAACCAGCGCGTGATCGAGGCCTACCTGGGCAAGTCGGCCTAGCAGGAAAGCGATCGAGATGGCCCTATTAGAAGTTTCCGGAATCGACGTGTTCTACGGCCGCGTGCAGGCTGTACGGAGCGCTTCCCTGCAGGTCGACACAGGTGAGGTCGTGGCGCTGATCGGCTCCAACGGGGCCGGCAAGACCACGACGCTGCGCACGATCTCGGGACTCCTCCACCCCGCCCACGGCACGATCACGTTCAACGGCAAGGACATCACTCGAATGGAGCCGCAGAAGATCGTCGACCTGGGGATCTGCCAGTCCCCGGAGGGCCGGCGCCTCTTCGCCCGCATGACCGTCCTCGACAACCTCAGGATGGGCGCCTACACGCGCAAGAACGCTGCCGAGATCAAGCGGGACATGGATCGCGTTTTCGAGCTGTTCCCCCGCCTGAAGGAGCGTTTGAACCAGATCGCCGGAACCCTGTCCGGAGGCGAGCAGCAGATGTGCGCAATGGGCCGGGCGCTGATGGCCAAGCCGAAGCTCTTGATGCTCGACGAGCCGTCCCTCGGCCTCGCGCCGATCCTGGTCGAGACGATCTTCAGCATCGTCAGGGAGATCAACGCGCAGGGGACGCCGGTGCTGCTGGTCGAGCAGAACGCGAACAAGGCGCTCGAGGTCGCGCATCGTGCCTACGTGCTGGAGACTGGTGTCATCGTCAAAACGGGTACAGGCAAAGAGCTGCTCGAGTCGGAGGACGTCCAGAAAGCCTACTTGGGAATGTAATTTATGAGAAGGAACCCGGACTGTTCCTTCTCATCGCCCGGTCGGCTACGCCGACGGGGCTGCTCATCTTCCGGGGATGGGATTTTCGGATTGGTTACTCCCGGCGACGATTGGGAGGCAACTTGGACAAAGTTGCAGCCGGGTTGAACCCAGCTGCCCCTGCAACACTAGCGAGGACCGGTTAGCGGCCGGGTTGGTAGCTCGCCACGAACAGGTAGACCAGTACGACCGCAAAAGCGCCGTACTCGAGAACGACGTTGCGAGTGAAGCTGTCCTCGACCGTGTGGCGGACCAGTCCTCGGTTGATGTACCAGGCGAACAGCAGCATGACCGCGAACGTGCCCTCGTTCACCACCAGGTAGATCGACAGCGCCGTAATCGCCCAGGCCAGGAACGTGACGACCTGCCCGACGAACAAAGCAAAGATGAAGGCCCGACGAGGAGCGATGGCCGAGCCGTTGATGCGGAAGCTGCGATAGGACGCCATGAACGTGATCGTGAAGATCCAGCCCAGCTGGAGGATCGCGTTGAAATGGAGGGAGACCACAACCAGGTACGCACCCGCGAGCGCAAGGATGAGGATCGTTTCCTGGAGCACCACGTGGCCGCGCTTCTCCTCATCGCGCAGGCGCAGGTAATCGAGTCGCGCCGCAAGGATGAACCCGGCACCGAACATCGCCGTCAGCACCAGGTACTTCCAGATTTCGGGCACCAACAGCGAGAGCCCGGCCAGTGTGATCGCCCCCAGGGCCACGGGGATGTAGTGCTCGATTCGAGGCACCTCCTCGGTTCCCCGCAGGTAGCCGAGAAGCGCAGGGGCTGCCACGATGACCAGCCCTAGGCCCAGCGCCCAGACCTGGCCCTGACCGAGCAGCTCCGACTTGAAGCCAAAGGCGATCGCGGCCAGCACCACGCCCGAAAAGAACAGGAAGCTGCGGTCGCGCTCGGATGTGACGATCGTCGTAGCGGGCACGAGCCGCTCAGCAGGAATCGGAGGTGTCTTCATTGACGGGTTGGAAGTCTAACGCCGCATGGGCGGCCGGGTTTACCCCGGCCGCGACTTTGTTCCAACGTCTCCAGTGTCGCTGGGAGTGACTTCTTAATAGATCCAATCCCGCGGAGGGAGAGCGCCCGCCCTTTGCAAGCCGTTTTCGACTCGTCGAAAAGTGATGAGGGCGGGGTGGCCGCGAATCCGGCCGGCCTAACGACTCGATCGGATTCAACCGAGAACGGCCGTTGAGCGGCCCGATGAGAGGGAACCGCGAGGTTCCCTCTCATAATTCAAGTGCCGGCGCGACCGTAGCGGTCCTCGATCCGGACGACGTCCTCGAGCTCAGGCGTCGACACCTCGAAGATGTCCGAGTCTTCGACCGCTGTCAGGCGATGTCGCGTTCCCGGAGTGATGTGCAGCGTGTCCCCGGCCTGCATGCGGTGCTTCGTCAGCGCACCATCCGGACCGCCAAGCTCCATGTCCAGCGCGCCTTTGATGATGTACTGGAACTCATCCTTGCGCTCGTGATACTGCAGCGACAGCGCCTCTCCCTTGTTGACGTGCAGCACCTTGCCCGCATAGCGGTCCGTGATCGCCCACCGCAGCTCATAACCCCAGGGTTTGTCGACCCGCGATGCTTCTGCTCGCCCGAATTCAGGCTCCAGCATGTTGTCCTGGCAACGTGATGGAGCTAATCGGCGAGAGATTCGGTGACCAGGGGCCCCTCCCGCGACTTAGTCGCGGGGACCCCAGTGGACGGGCCGAGCATCGGAGCGAGCGCATCCGTTGATGCGTGAGCGAGAAGCGGAGGCCGCAACAACGCAGATGGGCCCCATGGGCGCCGAAGAACCGTCGATTACGGTCCAGCATGTTGCCTCAGTCCAACGATGTCTTCGATCGCATTGAGTCGCGCCTCGACCGCCGCGCTGTCGGCCGCCTCCGCGTAGACCCTGATCAGCGGCTCCGTGCCGCTTGCTCGAAGCAGGACCCAGCTGCCGTCCTCGAGATAGAACTTGAAACCGTCGTCGGAGCGCACGCGTTGCACGCGGACTCCCGCGACCTCCTCCGGTTCGTTCTTCTCGAGCGTTTCGAGGATCCGCTTGCGGTCCACGTCGTAGGTTTCGCGGACGAGGTGGATGTCGTGGCGCGCGTACGCGTGCGGCCCAACCCGCAGCTCGAGGTCGGCGAGAATGGCGGACAGGGGTTTGCCGGCCTTGACGATCATGTCCGCGAACAACAGGCCGACCAGGATGCCGTCGCGCTCCGGTATGTGACCGCGGACCCCGAAGCCGCCTGACTCCTCCCCGCCCAGCACCGCCTCTGTCTCCATCATCTTCGGGGCGACGTATTTGAATCCGACAGGAACCTCGAACACCCTGGTCCCAAACTCGGCGCCTAGCTTGTCGACCATCGCGGTCATGTTCACCGTCTTGATCACGGGGCCGCGCATCCCACGCACCTCGAAGAGGTAGAGCATCAGCAGCGCGAAGACCTGCAGCTGGTTGATGAAGCGACCCGTCTCGTCGATGATCCCCACGCGGTCCGCATCCCCATCGGTGCAGATGCACAGGTCCTGCCCACCCACCTTCATGACGGTGAGCGCCGAATCGATGTTGGGTCGAATGGGCTCGGGGCTGATGCCGCCGAACAGCGGGTTCCGCTGGTTGTGGAGCTCCGTCACTGTCGTGCGCCCCCCACCGATCAGGTCGGCCACATACCCGTAGCCCGAGCCGTACATGCACTCGTGGACGATTCGCAGGCCGGCGTCTTTGATCGCGTCGACGTCGACCATGCGAGCGATCTGCGCGTAGTACGACGGGCGAGGGTCATAGGTCGTAACCAGGTCGCGAGCGGCCCTGTGGTCGATCTGCGGCAGGTCTTCGGACAGCCCGTTGATTCGCGCCTCGAGATCAGCGATCACCTCGGTCGGGGCGGAGCTGCCGGTCTCGGGCTTGTACTTGATCCCATTGAATTGGTACGGGTTGTGGCTTGCGGTGATCACCGCCGCTCCGGTCGCCTTGCGGTCGATCACGGTCCAGGAGGCGACCTGGGTCGGCGATGGACGATCGAAGATCAGCGTCCGCACTCCGTTGGTCGCGAATATCTCCGCCACCGTGCGGGCGAAGTCCTCGGAGGCGAAGCGGCAGTCGTAGCCCACCACCGCGAGCGGGTCTTTCGAGCGCGACCGCATGTACTCGGCGGTGCCCTGCGCGACGCGGCGGACGTTCGCGTAAGTGAAATCATCCGCGATCACACCGCGCCAGCCGTCAGTGCCGAACTTGATCTGGGGAATCACAGTCACCGATCCAAGGTTAGCTGTCGGGGTCCCACGAGATCGAGGATTTCGTGGGGTGACTGTCGGGGTCCCCGCGAAATCGAAGATTTCGTGGGGTGACTATAGGTAGCGGGTTTTGCGCGCACGCTTGAGTGCCTCGACCACCTTCCGAACATCCTGCGCTCGAGACCTGGGACACACCAGCAGGGCGTCTTCGGAGTCGATGATGATCATGTCTTCGAGGCCGATCGCAGCGATCAGCCGGCGGTCACCCAGGATCAAGCTGCCTGTGGTATCGACGAGGACGGATTCACCCTCCACCGAGTTGCCGCGATCATCCGCGTGCACGCGGTCACCCAGCTCGGCCCAGTTTCCGATGTCGGCCCATTCGAAGTCGGCAGGAACGAGCAGCAATCGGTCCGTCTTCTCCATCACGCTCCGGTCGATGACCTCGACCGGCAGCCGGCCGTAGAGTCGCGCGGCGCCCGAGTCATCGCCGGCCGCCTCGGCGGCGACGACCTTACGCAGGGCGGCCAGGTGTCGTGGAGCATGGCGCGCCAGCTCCTCGATGAAGATTTCGACGCGCCAGCTGAACCAGGCGAGGTTCCAGTAGTAGCGCCCGGCGCTCATGTACCGCTTCGCGCTGGCAAGATCCGGCTTCTCGATGAAGCGGCGGACCCGAAGCGTGCCGTCGGTCATGCGACCCGGTGCGTGGATGTACCCAAGCCCGATCGACGGGAAGGTGGGTTTCAGTCCCACGGTGACAAGCGCGTCCTTCGTGCGGGCGGCTCGAACGGCAGTTTTCGCGGCTCTTGCGATCTTGGCGGTGCCGTGCACCACGTGGTCCGCCGGAAGCGTCAGCATCACCGTGGACGGGTCGCGCTCGAGCAGCGTCAGAGCGGCCAGGCCGTATGCGCTCGTCGTGCCACGTGCTTCGGGCTCGAGGATGAGATGTTCCTTGTCGACCTCGGGAAGGACGGCCTCGACGATCGTGCGCTGCCTGACCTCGGTCAGGACGAACACCTCGTCGGCCAAGGAGGTGGCTCGGTCGTACGTGGCCCGCAGGAGGGGCTGCCGATGTTCGCCAAGCGGCAGCACGTGCTTCGGAGTCGACCTGCGAGACCGGGGCCACAGTCGAGTGCCCGCGCCTCCCGCCGGGATGACCGCGACGGTCCGTGTCAAGCGCGGTTCGCGGCGAGCTCTTCGGCGAGCTCTTTGGCGCGGGCGGTCGACTCCCACGGCGCATCGATGTCGGTACGCCCGAAATGGCCGTACACCGCCGTCTGACGGAACAGCGGCCTGCGGAGGTTGAGCTCTTTGATGATGCCCAGCGGGCTGAGGTCGAACAGCTTGCTCACGGTAGTCGAGATCGCCGCGTCTGGCACCTTGCCAGTGCCGAAGGTGTCGATGCGGATCGCGACCGGCTTGACGACTCCGATCGCGTACGAGATCTGCACTTCGCACCGCGACGCCAGCCCGGCGGCGACGACGTTCTTCGCCACGTAGCGCGCGCCGTACGCCCCCGCGCGATCCACCTTTGTAGGGTCCTTGCCCGAGAAGCAGCCGCCGCCGTGACGCGCATATCCGCCGTACGTATCGACCATGATCTTGCGTCCGGTCAGCCCGGCGTCCGCCACGGGCCCCCCGACCACGAATCGACCCGTCGGATTGATGAACGTGCGCAGGCCGTCGGCTCGCAGCTCAGCTGGGATGACGGCGTCGATCACGTGCTCCGCGATGTCCGCGCGCAGCTGGTCCGTGTCGATCTCATCGTGGTGCTGCGCTGACAGGACCACGTTGTCCACCCCGACCGGCCTGCCGCCCTCGTCGTAGCGGACGGTGACCTGGACCTTGCCATCGGGTCGCAGATACGTGAGCGTCTTGTTGCGGCGCACCTCGGCCAGCCGGCGTGCGAGCCGGTGAGCAAGGGTGATCGGCAGCGGCATCAGCTCGGGCGTTTCGTCGCAAGCAAAGCCGAACATCATGCCCGAGTCGCCCGCGCCTCCGACGTCGACGCCCTGCGCGATGTCAGGAGACTGCTCGTCGATGCTGGTGACCACGCCGCATGTCTCGGCGTCGAAACCATATTTGGCGCGCGTATAGCCGACCTCGCGCACCGTCTGCCGGATGATGCGAGGGATGTCGACGTAGCAGTCTGTGGTGATCTCACCAACCACGATCACGAGCCCGGTGGTGACGATCGCCTCGCACGCGACTCTGGCCAGGGGATCCTTGGCAAGAATCGCGTCAAGGATGGCATCCGAGATCTGGTCGGCGAGCTTGTCCGGATGGCCTTCTGTGACCGACTCGGACGTGAATAGGGTCGATTCCGCCATGGCTGCGGTCCTCCACTGAATCTCCCGCGCCGGCAAGGACAATCGCTAGAGTCCCCAAGCGCCAGGTTCATACCTCTGGGACGGCCGAATGTTAGCAGTCCGCTTGAGAGCGGATCGGCGGTCTGCCTAGCGCAGTTCCAGGTAGTGAATCCCCGTATGTCGGAAGAGCTTCGAGCCGCGCTCCGCCAGCAACGCGGCGGTCGCAGCCCGGGCCGACTCCATCACCTTGTCAAGATGGTCGCGCTTCATCTCCCACGTGGCTGCCGAGGAGGTGATTGGGCACAGCACGACAAGGCGTGCCCGATCCCGCAGCTGCTCATAGTCCGCAAGCATCTGGTGGTGCAGCGACAGCTGAAGGGTTCGCGCAATGAGCTCGGGCAGGCTGTTCGGCACCACCGCGTACTCGCCTCCGCCCATGAGGCTGATCGCAAGGATCTCTTTCGCGCCGTCTGCGACCGCGATGTTGATCGGCGTGTTGTTGACGACGCCGCCGTCCAGGTGCTCGCGATCAGCGATCCGGACCGAGGGAAAAAGGCCGGGGATGGCGGTGGAGGCGAGCAGCGCGGGCGTCAGCGCGCCTGAGCGGAACACGGCAGGCTTGCCGGCGTTGAGGTCCGTGGCCACCACGGCCAGGGGAATGCGCAGCTGTTCGAAGGTGGTGACCCCCGTCAAAGCCTGCGCTCGTTCGATCAGGCGGCGAATGTTCTGCTGCGGCAACGCGCTCACCTGGTCGCGCCTGAGGCCCGAGACGATCATGCCGAGAGGGTGCGCGCGGAACACGTCCACAGCCTGCCGCGACATCCAGACCTCGCGCAGCATCATGGTTCCCGCCAGCGACGGGTACGCCGCGATCGCACTGCCGTTCAAAGCGCCGACGCTGGTGCCGACCACCGAGACCGGGGGTTCTACGCCGGCCTCGAACAACCCTTGCAGGACCCCGACCTGCGCGGCGCCTCGCGCGCCGCCTCCGCCCAGCACCCATGTGCGCCGAGCGGGCCCGAACGTGGCTTAGCCCCTCCCCCCGCCGGGGGGAGGGTCAGGGTGGGGGGACGGCTCGAGCTGGAACAGCGTTAAGTTCCCTCTTCCCAGGACGAGAGGTAGCGCTCTTGTTCTTGCGTCAGGGTATCGATCTCGATCCCCATCGCGTTGAGCTTCAGCCGCGCCACCTCGGCGTCGATATCCGCGGGCACGTCGTACACCTTGGGCTCCAGCGTCTTGGCATGCTTGGCCATGTACTCCGCGCAAAGCGCCTGGTTGGCGAAGCTCATGTCCATCACCGCGGCGGGATGACCCTCGGCCGCAGCGAGGTTGATGAGCCGTCCCTCGGCCAGGACGTGCAAGCGGCGACCGTCCCCGAGCTTGTACTCCTGGACCGACGGCCTCACCTGGCGCACGCCGGTCGCGAGCTGGTCCAGGGCCTTCAGGTTGATCTCCGAGTTGAAGTGACCGGAGTTGGCGAGGATCGCTCCATCCTTCATCGCCTCGAAGTGCTGCCGGTCAAGCACGTTGACGTCGCCTGTGACCGTGACGAAAATGTCGCCATCGCGAGCGGCCTCATCCATCTTCATGACCCTGAACCCGTCCATGGCCGCCTCGAGTGCTTTCACAGCGTCGATCTCGGTGATGACGACGTCCGCACCATGACCCTTGGCCCTTGAAGCCAGCCCGCGGCCGACCCAACCGTAGCCGGCGATGACGAACGTCTTGCCTGCGAGCAGGACGTTGGTGGCCCGGATGATTCCGTCGATCGTCGACTGGCCCGTGCCGTAGCGGTTGTCGAACATGTGCTTCGTGTCCGCCTCGTTGACGGCGACGATCGGGTAGCGCAGCACGCCACGCTCGGCCATGGCGCGGAGCCTGACCACTCCAGTGGTCGTCTCCTCAGTGCCGCCGATCACCTCTGGCAGCTGATCCTGGCGTGACTTGTGCAGCACGGACACCAGGTCGGCTCCATCGTCCATCGTGAACGCCGGGCGGTGATCGAGCGCAGCCTCGATGTGCTGGTAGTACGTGTCGTTGTCCTCGCCGCGGATCGCGTATGTCTTGATTGCGTGCCCTGACGCCAGCGCGGCGGCGACAGCGTCGTTGGTCGAAAGGGGATTCGAAGCGCAAAGCGCGACGTCAGCGCCGCCGGCTTTGAGTGTCAGCATCAGGTTGGCGGTCTCACTGGTCACATGAAGGCACGCGGCGAGCTTGAGACCTTTGAGCGGCAGCTCTTTCGCAAAACGGCCGCGGATCAGGGTCAAGACGGGCATCTCGCGCGCAGCCCAATCGATGAGGTCTTGGCCCTGCGCGGCGAGGGTCAGGTCTTTGACGTCGCTGCTCTTCGAACTGACTTTCAAATTCGTTGTCTTCTCCTCAGTAAACGATCTCACTCACCACTTTGACGTCGGTCAGGCGCTTTCTTCCACCCAGGTCCTCGAGCTCGATCAGGACTTGCACCCCGAGCACGTCGCCGCCGAGCTTGCGGATCAGGCGGACCGCGGCGGCCGCGGTGCCGCCGGTCGCCAGTACATCATCGACGATCAGCACCTTCTGGCCGGGCTTGACAGCGTCTGAATGGATCTGGAGCTGGTCGGTGCCGTACTCCAGTTGGTAGGACTCTCCGATGGTTTTCCACGGGAGCTTCCCCGTCTTGCGGATGGGGACGAACCCCGCATTGAGCTTGACCGCGATCGCAGCGCCAGGTATGAAACCACGCGCCTCGATGGCGGCGACCAGGTCCGGCCGGCCCTCTACCCAACCCTTCGACATCAAATCGACGACCTCGCGGAAGCGATCCTTGTCGGCGAGCAGAGGTGTGATATCGCGAAAAACGATGCCTGGCTGCGGGTAGCCGGGAATGTCGCGTACGTACTGCTTCAGTTCCTCGGGGGTGGTCATACAACCGATCGGAAGTATTCCAGGGTCCGGCTCAGTCCGTCTTCCAGGGATACCTGAGGCTCCCAGCCGAGGAGAGCGCGTGCGTGCGTGATATCGGGCCGGCGCTGCTTCGGGTCGTCGACCGGCAGCTCGCGGTGGACGATCTCGCTCTTTGAGTGAGCCAGCCGCACGATGGTCTTGGCAAGCTCGAGCACCGTCACCTCGTGGGGGTTGCCCAGGTTGACCGGCATCTCGTCGCCGCGCTCGAGCACGGCCAGCACACCGCGCACGAGATCCGACACGTAGCAGAGGCTGCGCGTCTGGGTACCGTCGCCGTAGACGGTGAGCGGCTCGCCTCTGATCGCCTGGGCCATGAAGTTGGGAACCGCGCGCCCGTCGGACACCTGCATGCGTGGGCCGTGCGTGTTGAAGATGCGGATGATCCTCGTATCGAGCGCGTGCGCGCGGTTGTAGGCCATCGCGAACGCCTCGGCGCAACGCTTGGCCTCGTCGTAGCAGCCGCGTGGCCCGATCGTGTTCACGTTGCCCCAGTAGGACTCCGGCTGCGGGTGGACGAGCGGGTCGCCGTAGATCTCTGAGGTCGAAGCGAGCAGGAATGTTGCGCCCTTGGCACGGGCCAGGCCGAGCATGTTCATCGTGCCGAGCGTGCCGACCTTGAGCGTGTGAATCGGGTTCGCGTCGTATTGGGGTGGTGAAGCGGGAGACGCGAAATGCAGGACGTACCGCACATCGCCGCCGAGGAAGATCCCCTGATTGACGTCGGCCTGCCGAAACTCAAAGTCGGGATTACCGTCGAGCGTCTGCAGGTTGTCGCGCGAGCCGGTGATGAAGTTATCCATCGCAAGCACTCGCAGGCCGCGCTCCAGGAGCGCCTCGCACAGATGAGAGCCGATGAAGCCGGCCCCCCCAGACAATACGGCTCGCGGCTTTTGGTCGGTCACTCGCGGCCAATTCCTCGATAAGTGAAGCCCAGGCGGCGCATGACAGGTGGGTCGTAGATGTTGCGGCCGTCGATGACGACCGGCTTTCTCATCGACTGCTTCACGCGGCTCAGGTCCAGGTCGCGGAACTCGTTCCATTCGGTGACGACGACCAGGGCATCCGCGCCGGCGGCCACCTCGTACGCGTCTTCCATGTATTCGATGTCCGGCAGGATGCTCCGAGAGCGCTCCATGGCCGCCGGGTCATAGGCCCGCACCTTTGCGCCCGCGGCGAGCAAAACCTTGGCGATATCGATGCTCGGGGCTTCTCTGAGGTCGTCGGTATTCGGCTTGAAGGCGAGCCCGAGCAGTCCGATCACCTGGCCGGGGAGCTCTTCGAGACAGTCGCGCAGCTTGTCGATGACGAGCATCCGCTGGTCACGGTTGATGTCCATCACCGCGTGCAGCAGCTCGGGGTGATAGTCGAAGCGCTCAGCGAGCGCCGCCAGTGCCGCGACGTCTTTCGGAAAGCACGAGCCCCCATACCCGATGCCCGCGTCAAGGAAGCTCGGTCCGATGCGCTTGTCCATTCCCATGCCCTCCGCCACGAGTTTCGCGTCGGCATCGACGCGCTCGCAGATCCGGGCGATCTCGTTGATGAACGAGATGCGAGCGGCAAGGAACGCGTTGGACGCGTACTTCACCATCTCGGCTGTGTAGATGTTGGGCGTGATCAGGATCGGTGCGTCGAGCGGCGCGTACAGTCGTGCCACCTTTTCGGCGGCATCGCGGTCGTGGCTGCCGATCACGACCCGATCCGGATGCATGAAGTCCTGGATCGCCGATCCCTCGCGCAGGAACTCAGGATTCGACACGACGGCGGCCGAATGGCCGCGGTTGGGCTTACGCAGCACGCTGGAGACCATGTCGCCCGTGAGCGGAGGCACGGTGGACTTGTTGACGACAACCAACGGCCCGTCCATGCAATTGGCGATGGAATTCGCCGCCGCCTCGACATAGGACAAGTCCGCTTCACCCCCTTCGCCTTCCGGCGTGCTCACCGCGATGATGGCGTACTCCGCGCCAGGTACCGCATCCTCATAGGCGGTCGTGAATCGAAGCCGCCCTGCCTTTGCGTTTCGCTCGACGAGCTCATTCAGTCCGGGCTCGTAAAAGGGAACCCTGTTGGCTCTGAGCTGGGCGATCTTCTCGCGGTTGATGTCGACCACCATCACATCGTTTCCGAGGTCGGCCAGGCAAGCGCCGGTCGTCAGGCCCACGTAACCGGCGCCGATCACCGCCACCTTGCTCAATCCGGAGGGATTATCTCTTGAGCAGCATGCCCCTGACTTGGGCCAAGACGCTGTCCGGCCGCCGGAGCACGTCACCTGCTGTGAAGCGGAGGAGCCTTATGCCTGCCATCAGAAGCCGATTCTGGCGGCGATTGTCCTCAACGCGGCTGACGCGATGCGTCTCTCCGTCGTATTCGAGTCCCAGCAGGCACCCACGGTAGTAGAGGTCTGGGCGCCCCAGGAAACTACCAGCCTCGTCACGAAGGGTAACCTGCACCTCCGGGCGGGGTAGCCCGTTCAGAACGAGCAGCATCCGAAGGCGCGTTTCCATCGGAGATTCAGCACCAGTTTCGGCGAGTTCAAGGACGCGCCGCGCCGCGCGTATGCCCTTGCGGCCTGCTCTGCGGGTGATCCAGTCGCTCAGTTCGGTGTGGTGGACCAAGCCACCGTGGAGCGCGATGTCGGCGACAACGACCGCCTCGACAAGGCTCTGCTGCCGGCTGAGATCGAACAATGTGCGGAGCAGCGAGGTTGTCCTGAACCCACGCCGCATCACCACCTCACACTCGTCGACTTCGGCACGACGCAGGATCATCTCGATCGGCCCGCTTGGAGCGACGTCGAGGCCATGCAACCAGGCCGCGGTCCTCCCCGAAAAGGCTGCCCAGGCCGGCTTTCGGAGCCGGACAGCCTCGAGTTCCAGGGCTGGAGTTTCTGAGAGCCCGGCCCATGCGTACACACCGGGTGTAAGCCGGCGCCAGCTAGCGCCCTCGAGGTGCCAGCGCGCAAGGCCCGCGCGCTGCGCCTCGGCCACGGTGAACGGTCCATGAGTGAGCTCCTTTGGTACGACGGGACGTCGAGGCACGAGGCTCAGGATCATCGCCCTCGAGCCGAGGCACAACCCAACCCGTTAAATGTGTTCGAGACCCGCATCCGCGAGCGGATGCGGGTCTCCCTGTCCGGCGGATTCCCGCATCCGACGGCGGATGCGTGCTACGACGGCAACAGAGCCTCATACACTGCGATCGTTTGACGTGCGGTCTTCCTCCAGCTAAAGGCCTTGGCCCGCTCCTGCCCCGCGCGACGCCAGTGTTCTGGCTCTGCGCTCATCCGAGCCGCGGCGCGGCCCAGCGCGTCGGCGTCGCCGTCGAGGACGAGCAGTCCTGCATCGCCAACCACCTCCGGCACGCTCGAGTTGAGAAACGCGGCCACAGGGCAGCCGCACGCCATCGCCTCGAGGCAAGGAAGCCCAAAACCTTCGTAGCGGCTCGGGAAGACGAAACAGCCGGCTGCCGTGTACAGGTCGGCAAGCTCCAGGTCGTCCACGCGCCCGATCATCCTCGCGTCGGGCATGCTCGACGGCGCCTGCCGGCCTGGGTCGCCGGCGACCACCAGCTGCAGCTGCGGCCGGACCTGCCGGGCTGCCGACCACGCGCGCAGCAGGGACGAAGGGTCCTTTCGCGCGTCGAGAGCGCCGACGAACAGCAGATAGCCCGGCTCTACACCCCAGCGCTGCTTGACCCGTTCCTGTGCTCCGGGTCTCGGCTCGAATACCTCGTCCGCCGCCTCGGGGACGACCCGGATGCGCGCAGGGTCGACACCACCGAAGCGCGCGGCGTCGGCCGCCGTCGCCTTGGAGACTGCAACCACGACGTCGGCACGCTTCAGCAGGCGCTTGCCGAGCCAGAACCGGAGGCGCTCACCCCTCATCCGCGGCCCGCCCCAAGCCCACGGGATCAGGTCGTGAACGGTGACGGCCAGTGGGCATGGCGACCGGCCGGGCAGGCGAAGGTCGATTGCGTGATAGAGAGACGGCCGGATTCGCTCGAGGTCCGACCTGAGCGCAACAGCTTCCTCATAGGCGGTGAGCTGGCCGTGATAGCGACGGCGCGAGCCGGCGAGCCCGTAACCGCCCGGCGGCAGCGATGGCTCGTCGAAACCCGCGTCCAGGAGAAGGGTGAGCCTGGAGTCAAATCCTTCGGCGATCAGCCCCTTGAGCAAGCCTCTCGCGTACGAACCAACACCCCGCCCGGCGCTGGGGCCCTGCAGCGGCCGCATGTCCAACAGGACCGACCTACCGTTGGAGCTGTCGCGTTGGGATGAGCTCAAGAGCCGAGCCATCATAATTTGGGCCCTCATGAACAGTCCCCTGGACGTCGTGGTCGTCGGCGGCTGCGGCCATGTCGGCCTGCCCCTCGCCCTGTCGCTGGCCGACTGCGGCTACAAGGTGGGGATCGACGACCTCGACGCCGCGAAGGTTGCCCAGGTCAAGGCGGGCCACGTGCCTTTCCTGGAGGCGGGCGCTGAAGAGCTCCTGAAGAAGCTGCTGCCCACAGGTCGCCTGGACCTGGCCTCCGACCCACGCTCGGTCGGCCGCACCGACACCGTGATCCTGGTCATCGGAACCCCCATCGACGAGTTCATGAACCCTTCCGTTCGCATCTTCGACAAGGTCCTCGACGACCTTGCTCCGCACATCAGGCACGGCTCGCTGATCGTGCTTCGATCGACCGTCTTTCCGGGGACAACCGAATCGGTCGAGCGGCGGCTGCGGGCAGCCGGCGTAGAGGCCGAAGTGGCATTCTGCCCCGAACGCATCGCAGAGGGTCATGCCCTGCAAGAGCTGCGGACCCTGCCGCAGCTCATAGGCACCACGTCGGATCGCGCGTTCGAAAAGGCCAGCCGGCTCTTTGAGCGACTCGGCGTAAGCGTCGTGCGCACCACACCGCTCGAGGCAGAGCTGGCGAAGCTGCTCACGAACACATGGCGCTACATGAAATTTGCGATCGCCAACCAGTTCTTCCAGATCGCCCATCGCTCGGGAGTCGACTACAACCATGTGCTCGACGCGGTCCGCCACGACTATCCCCGGGCCGCGGACCTGCCGGGACCTGGCTTCGCCGCCGGGCCGTGCCTGTTGAAGGACACGATGCAGCTCTCCGCCTTCACCCCCGACCACTTCCCGATGGGGCAAGCCGCGATGCAGATCAACGAGGGATTGCCCAACTACATCGTCGACACGCTCAACTCGCGGAGCCCGCTGCTGGGGCGAACGGTCGGGATCCTTGGCATGGCATTCAAGGGCGAGTCCGACGACCCGCGCGCGTCGCTGAGCTACAAGCTGCGCAAGCTGGCCGCGTTCAAAGGTGCGCGCGTTATGTGCACCGACCCATACATCGACGATTCGTCATTCGAATCGCTCGAGAAAGTGCTACGCGAGTCAGACATCCTGGTGGTCGCCGCGCCGCACCGCGAGTACCGGAAACTTGAGCTCGACGGTCGCGAGGTCGTCGACATCTGGGGGATCACTGGCCCAATACGGTTATGAGAGGAAACGCGATGTTCCCTCTCATCGAGGCGCTCAACAGCCTGGCCTAGCCAGACCTAGGAGCAACCTTTGAAGGTTCTCGTCACCGGTGCGGCAGGGTTCATCTGCGGCTATCTCGTCGCCGAGTTGCTGCACGCCGGCCACGAAGTGGTCGGGGTCGACAACTACAGCAAGTACGGGCCGGTCAAGCGCAGCTTTGACAGCGACCCGCGATACCGGCTCGTCGAAGGAGACGCCAAGGACCCAACGCTGCTGACCGAGCTCGCGGCGGACTGCGACCAGCTTGTCGCGGGGGCCGCGATGATCGGGGGCATCTCCTATTTCCACGAGTTCGCGTACGACCTGCTCGCGGAAAACGAACGGATCTCTGCGGCCACATTTGATGCGGCCATCAGCGCGCACCGCCTCAGCCGGCTGCAGAAGATCACAGTCATCTCCAGCAGCATGGTGTTCGAGTCGGCGTCTATCTTCCCCACGCCCGAGGGCGCCGAGCGCACGAGTCCGCCGCCGCGATCGACCTATGGCTTTCAGAAGCTCGCGACAGAGTTCTACGCGCATGGGGCCTACGAGCAGTACGGCCTGCCATTCACGATCGTGCGCCCGTTCAATTGCGTCGGCGTCGGCGAACGGCGAGCTCTGCGCGACCACCAGGTCATGAGCGGGAACGTCAAGCTCGCGATGAGCCA
>DATBZP010000050.1:0-8072 GCA_036513135.1 Candidatus Dormiibacterota bacterium
TTTCAGTCACAAAAGGACTGTAACGCTAAGAGATTCCAGCGGCAGTGCACGCGGCGGCGTACGCCGCTGTGCAGATGTCTGCCTTGGTCCAGAAGCCGTCCGCGACGACGGTCGACTGGATGTTGGCTTTGGTTACCGCCACCGGGGTCAGCAGGACGGACTTGATGTCCGCCGTGTTGTTGTTGACAGTCTTGCCATTGGTCATCGTCGCGGGCACGGCCACGCCGTAGGCCAGGTCGTAGGCAAGCGTCGCGGCCGCTTCTGCCTCGGCCTTGATCGCCTTGTAGACCGTCATGTACTGCTCGCCGATGAGAATGCGCTGGATCCCGGCCAGCTCTGCGTCCTGCCCAGTCACTGGGGGCAGGGGTGTGACGCCGGCGGTCTTCAGGGCCGCGATGGCGCCGCCGGCGGTGCCGTCGTTGGCTGCCAGCACGCCGTCAACCTTGTTGTTCAGGGCGGTGAGCGCTCCTGCCATCTCGGTCTGGGCCGTGGCCGCGAGCCACCCGGGTGTGTCGTATTCCTTCTTGATGCTGACCTTGCCGTCGAGGACGCTGTGCGCGCCCTGCTTGAACAGCTTGGCGTTGTTGTCGGCCGGGTCGCCGTTGATCATCACGACGCTGGCGTTGGTCTTGCTGCCCAAGGCCGTGAGCAGGGCGTTGCCCTGCAGCGCGCCGACTGCGGCGTTGTCGAACGACAGGTAGTAGTTGAGGTCAGCGGTGTTCAAGACCAGCCGGTCGTACGAGATGACCGGGATGTTGGCCGCCTTCGCCGCGGTCACGATGGCCGCCGCTGCGGCGCCGTCCACCGGGTCGAGCACGATCACGCTGTCGCCGTTGGTAATGGCAGCCTGGGCCTGCGTCAACTGCGTCGGTGCGTCCTGCTTGGCGTTCTTGTAGTCGAGCGTGCAGGTCGAGCACAGCGACGCCAGCTTGGCCTTGAAGTAAGGCATGTCCTTGGTGTCATAACGTGCGGTTGTCGATTCGGGCAGCAGGAGGGCGATCTTCTTGCCCGCGGTCCCACTGCTCGAGCTGCTCCCGCCGCATGCCATGAGGACCATCCCCACGAGCACAAAGGCGGGCACGAACTTGAATAGCTTCATGCGCACTTACCTCTCAGAATCGTTTCCCTGCTGCCTTCTTCCCGAAGCTTTCGTTCCGGGGCGAGAGCGCGCCGGCAGCAGGTCCTACTCAGCAGCTGGGCGGACACGCGCCGCCTGCGAAGAGCATTACTCACACTCGGGGGTTTGTCAAGAGATCGGTTAACGAGCGGGGCGATTTTGTCCGGAGTCTTGACAAACAAGACGGGGTCGCCATGATTTCCCCTGCAGGGCGTGGACAGGAGAACTAGTACCAAGAACGGAGATGGGACGCTCGCATGGCTGCGCGAGCGCAACCGCGAGCGGGTGATCGAGGTCCTGCGGATGCAGGGACGCACCAGCCAGGCGGAGATCGCCCGAACAACCGGCCTGTCCCGCACCACGGTTTCCACCCTGGTTGCGGAGCTCAAAGATTCGGGTCTTGTGTTCCGCGCTGACGGGCCGGCATCGAAAGCGCGGGGCGGGCGACCGGGCGTTCAGCTCATGCTGCAGGACTCGGCCAAAGCCGTGATCGGCATCGACTTCGGACACAGTCACGTCCAGGTGGCTGTCGCTGATCTGGCTCACAAAGTGCTTGCCGAGCGCATGTGTGCGCTCGATGTCAACCGCCGCGCCGCGGATGCCCTCGAAGCGTCAGCCAGCATGGTCGATGAGGTGCTTGTTGATGCGGGAGTGCAGCGTTCTGCCGTCATCTGCGCCGGCATCGGAATCCCAGGCCCCGTCGACCGGGCGCGCGGGACGGTGGGGTCGGCGACGATTCTTCCGGGCTGGCTCGGTATTCGCATCGCAGACGAGATGGAAAGGCGTCTCGGCCTGTCGGTCGAGATCGAGAACGATGCCAACTGCGGCGCACTGGCAGAGCTGATGTGGGGTGCCGGGCGCGACTGCTCTAACTTCGCTTACATCAAGGTCGCGACCGGCATCGGTGCCGGGCTCGTCGTCGACGGCAGGCTCCTGCGGGGAGCGTCCGGAACCGCCGGCGAGATCGGGCATACGACCCTCGACGCGTCGGGCGCTCTTTGCTACTGCGGGAACCGCGGGTGCCTCGAGACGGAAGCCGCGGGCCCCGCGATCATCCAACTTGTCGGGCGCCTTGGCGGGGAGGTCCCCACCCTGTCGCAAATCGTTGAGATTGCGATCACGGGTGACGTGCGCTGCCGCCGGGCAATCTCAGATGCGGGTCGGGAGATCGGGGTTGCGATCGCCGGCTTGTGCAACCTGATCAATCCCGAGCGGGTGGTCATCGGCGGCCTCCTGAGCCGGGCCGGCGAGCTACTCCTACAGCCGATCCGCGAGTCGATCCGGCGCCATGCCGTGCTTGCTGCTGCCGAACGGGTCGAGGTCGTGCCTGCGCTACTTGTGGAACGGGCCGAGCTGCTGGGCTCGCTCGCGCTGGCCTTGCAAGCTTCGAGCGAGCGAGTCACGAGGGTCGGTACCTAGGAGAACCTGCCGGTTGCCGCAGGGTGTCAAGTGCGGCACCCGGTGCCCAATTGATGAATTTCGCGATCCCGGCTACGGTTTGATAGTAGATGCAGATCGCTGCCGCTCTTTTTGGAATCATCTTCGTGGGGGTCGTGCTCAGGGATGCCTTCGAGACGATCATCCTTCCGCGCCGCGTTTCGGGCCCTCGACTGTCAAAGGTCTTCTATCAACTCACGTGGAGACCCTGGTCCGCAGCAGCTCGCCGCATGCGCGGTGGTGAGTGGCGGGAAACCTTCCTCAGCACGTACGGGCCGCTGTCCTTGCTCATCCTGTTCGTTCTGTGGGGCGCCATCCTGGTCATCGGCTTCGGCGCGTTGCTGTGGGCAGTCGGGTTCGACGCGAATCTTTCAGGCCCAGACCACCTTTACGTCAGCGGGACCACATTCACGACGCTGGGCATCGGAGACTTCACGCCGAAAACCGACCTGGCGCGATTCGTGACGGTGGTCGAAGCCGGCACCGGGTTCGGCTTCCTCGCCGTCCTCATCTCGTACCTGCCCGTTCTGTATCAGAGCTTCTCGCGGCGGGAGGTCGCGATCTCCATGCTCGACGAGTGGGCCGGCTCACCTCCGAGCGCCGGCGACCTGCTGCGCCGCGCGGCCGAGTCAGGCGAGATGGCCGAGCTGTTGCCGCTGATGGCGCGATGGGAGGAGTGGGCGGCGGAGCTGCTCGAGAGCCAACTCTCGTACCAGGTGCTCAGCTACTTCCGCTCGCAGCACGAGAACCAGTCCTGGGTCGCCGCGCTGACCGCGATCATGGACTTCTCCGCGCTGTGGCAGGCGAGCAAGGCGCACGGCAAGTCGTGGCAGGCACGGCGCGTGTACGCCATCGGCCGGCACGCCCTCGGCGACCTCAGCCAGGTGCTGCATGCGGCGCCTGAGTTCGACGCACCCGACCGCCTGTCCCAGGCTGAGCTCGCTGCGCTGCACGACGCCATCACGGCGGCGGGTATCGACATCGAACTGGCCGCCTTTCGCGAGCGGCTCAACGCTTTGCGCAAGGGCTACGAGCCCTACGCGATCGCTCTGGGTCATGAGCTGTTGATGGAGCTGCCGCCCTGGATGCCGCTCGAGGAGCGCCAGGACAACTGGGAGACGACGGCATGGGAGGGCGCGGCGCCGGGGGAGTCCCTCCATTAGGCAGATTCCTCCCCGCTCGCCGGGGAGGTGCCCGGCGAAGCCGGGCGGAGGGGGGACCCCCTCCCTACAAAACCTTGGATAGAAACGACCGCGTGCGCTCGTGCTGGGGATTTGCGAGTACTTCGCGAGGCTTCCCGGTTTCGACGATCACCCCGCCGTCCATGAAGACGAGGCTGTCACCGACCTCGCGAGCAAAGCCCATCTCGTGCGTCACCACGACCATGGTCATGCCGTCCTTGGCCAGGCTGCGCATGACGTCGAGCACGTCGCCGACCAGCTCGGGGTCCAGCGCAGAGGTGGGTTCGTCGAAGAGCATCAGCTTCGGCTGCATCGCCAGAGCTCGGGCGATCGCCACGCGCTGCTGCTGGCCGCCGGACAGCTGGTTGGGATAGTCGTCGACCTTGTCGGCGAGACCCACCCGGTCCAGCAGGCCGCGCGCCCGGGTTACGGCCGTGGCCCGGCTCTCCTTCTTGACCCGGATAGGGGCCTCCACGATGTTCTCCAGCGCCGTCATATGAGGGAACAGGTTGAAGCGCTGGAAGACCATGCCGATCTCGGACCGCTTCTGGCAGATCTCACGGTCAGGCAGTTCGTGAAGCTTGTCGCCCCGTTGGCGATAGCCGACCAGCTCTCCATCGACCGACAGCCGGCCCGCGTCGATCTTCTCCAGGTGATTGATGCAGCGAAGGAACGTGCTCTTGCCGGAACCCGACGGCCCGATCATGCACATCACCTCCTTCGGATAGACCTCGAGGTCGATGCCGCGGAGGACCTCGAGCCGGCCGTAGCTTTTGTGGACAGCCTCCGCCTTGACCATGGGAGTGTTGCTCATATCAGCCTGTTGCGCTCACGGCCGGTGGGCGTGAACGGCTCCGCCGGTGTCGGGGGCGGCAGATGGCCTGTGACCAACATGCGCCGCAGCCTCTGGAGCGGGGTAGGGGGCAGCTCGCGCTGCGATCCGCGGCCGAAGTAGCGCTCCAGGTAGTACTGCCCGACGGTCAGGATCGAGGTCATGACGAGGTACCAGACGCTGGCCACGATGAGCAGCTCGATGACGGCGAAATTGGCGCTCGCGATCTGCGTCGCTCGAGTGAACAGCTCAGGCACCGCCGCCACGAAAGCCAGTGAGCTGGTCTTGAGCATGGAGATGGTTTCGTTGCCGGTGGGCGGGGTGATCACCCGCATCGCTTGGGGCAGGACGATGCGGCGCATCACCTGCAGTCGAGTCATACCGAGAGCCTGGGCGGCCTCGGTCTGACCCTGCTCGACCGAGATGATGCCCGCGCGGACGATCTCGGCCATATAAGCCCCCTCGTTGAGGCCAAGACCGAAGGCGGCCGCCAGGAACGGGCTGATCAGCGAGTTGGTGTTGGCCTGCCACCAGATCGGGGTGCCCGGGATACCAAGCCCGATGTGAGGAAGGACGAGGTTGAGGTTGTACCAGAAGAAGATCTGGACCAGGACCGGAGTGCCCCGAAAGAACCAGATGTAGAACCAGCTCACCCACGAGACCACCGGATTGGGTGAGATTCGCATCACGGCCAGGACGACCCCGAGCACGATGCCGAGCACCATCGCGAAGACCGTGAGCTCGAGCGTGATCAGGATTCCCTCTCGAATCAGCCGCCCAAAGAGGTATGTCCCGACGAACTCCCATCGCAGATTCGGGGCGGTGATGACGGTGTAGACGATCTCGGCGCCGAACGCAAGGACCAGTGCGGCAGCGACCCACCGGCTGTAATGCCGGACCGGGACCGCCTTGATCGCCTCGGGCCGCCCCCCAGCTCGTGAGCCAGGCGACGGGCCGGTGGCGAACTCGGTCACTTCAAATCGTTGTGATTACCTCAGTACGAAGGTACGCACGTTGGGCCGATGGAGTTGTTGTTGTTGACCGCCACGTCCGAGCTGGTGATGGCGCCATCTGCGACATTCCAGTTCTTGAGGATGTTGGTGTAGTAGCTGTTGTTGTCCATCAGGTATTTGACCGCGTCCGTGATCGGCTTCTCGAGAGCGCTGCCCTTGACCATCGCGATTCCGTACGGCGCGACGCTGCACGCCTGGCCACCGATCTTCACCTGGCCGTTCAGCTGCTTGACCTGGTAGTCCGCGACGGGCTGGTCGAGCCAGCCGAAGTCGGCCCGGCCGGAGAGAAGAGCTGAGTTGGCCTCGGTCTGGGTTCCGAAGCTCAGCACCTTGATGTCCTGTTTGCCCGCGGCCTGGCAGTTGTTCTTGTCACCGGCGATCGCGGTGCCGCCGACCGACTGGCCCATGAAGCCCCAGGCGTCGCTCTCCTCGGTCGTACCCGACTCCACCGCGACGTTGTGGCCGCACATGTCGACCGCGGTGCTGATCGTCGCCCCGCCGACCTTCACCAGCCATGCTTCACCGGCCTTGTAGTAGGTGACGAAGTCGATACCGTTGTTCTCGCGCGATTGCGTGGGACTCCAGCTCGAGATGCTGAACGCGTAGCGCGGCTTGTCGCCACCCGCCACCTCGCTCGGCGTGCTGGCTTTGAGCTGGGCGATGATGTCGTCGAAGGTGACGTTGTTGAACGTGCAGACGAGGCCCATCACCTTGCAGATCGCGTTGCCGAGGTCGATATCCCAACCCTGGATAGCGCCCGTGTCCGGGTTGATGAATTCGTTGGGTGCGTACGTTGCGTCGGTGGCGATCTGAAGCGGACCGCTGATCGATGCGGGGACTTCGCTCGCGATGCTGGCGACCTTGCTCGGGCCGCCGGCCGTGGTGGTCGTGGCTGTGGATGACCCGCCGCACGCGGCGAGCAGGATGGCCGCAGCGATCGCCAAAGTCGGTATCCGTGCGCTCATTGCAAAGCCTCTCCCTCAGCAGCGTCTGTTGGCTGGCACGCATTGTAATTCGCGCTCGGTGGCCACGCTTACCGCTCCTCCGTATGGTTCAGGCCCGCCCAGGCGTGCATACATCACGGAGGAGATGGGCTGAACCGGGTAGGCGGCGGCCCTATCATCGAGACCGATGACAGTAAAGCGCGCTTGGTTGGCCGTCCTCGGGGTGGCCATGCTCGGCTCACAGGCCGGACACCTGCTCGCCTACGAGGTCCGTTTCGGAGCCGCCGCGACGCAGATGCAGAGCTCCGGCGCGCACGCCTACTTTCCCGGAGTGGTGCGCACCAGCCTGGGTGTGATCGCGGCATTGGTCCTGGCAGGCCTGTTCTTGGTCGGCCTGGCGCGAATTCTCAACGGCCGGTCGGTTCGATCTGACTCTGCCCCCAACCTCTTGCGCCTCGTCGCTGTGCTCTACACCCTCCAGCTCGCCTGGTTCGCCGGGCAGGAAGTGGGCGAAGCGCTGCTGGCCGGCATGCCGGTCGACTCGGTGGCGCATCTGCTGCTGTGGGGGACGCTGGGTCAGCTTCCCATCGCAGTGATCGCTGCAGCCAGCCTGCGCTGGCTTATGGCCCGCTTCGAATCCGCCATCACCGAGATTCGCGTCGCGTTGGCAGCAGTCTCCAAGCCGCTTTCACCACGCATCGCGATTGCCGTCTCCGTCTGGTGCCACGACAACCCCGCGCTCATGCTCAGGTCCGTGGCGGGCGCGTCGCTCGCCAAACGGGGGCCACCCTCCTCTCTGCTCTTAATCAGCTCGAACTGATCGCAGGTGCGCGTACGCGCGCATAACAAAGGGAGGAAACAATGAGTCGTGCTCGTCTCGCCGTGGCAGTCGGCGTGCTTTTAGTGTTCGCCGCGGTCGGCGGCATCATCATCGTGGCGAATCAACACCATGGGGGCCAGAGCGTGACCTTCAATGTCACGGTCACCGGCGCCAAGAAGATGACGCCGAGCAATCTCGCCGCCCATCAAAACGACACCGTGACGATCAATATCACCAGCGACACCGACGGTGAGGTCCACCTGCACCTCTACGACATCCCCTTCGACACGAAAGCCGGCCAGACGGTGACCCACACGTTCAAAGCCGACAAGACGGGCAACTGCGCCATTGAATGGGAGAGCACCAGCACCCCGCTAGGCCAGTTGACGGTCAGTCCATGATGGCGTCCGGCATCATCCTGCACGGATTCGGACCGCGCTACGACCTTCCGATCTCGCTTGCCCTCTACCTCTATGCGGCAGCCGGCGTGGTCGTGATCTCTTTCGTGCTCGTCGTCCTGTTCGCGGGTGACCAGGTGGGCGCCAAGGCGCTCCAGTACCCGCGCCGGGCGGTGCCGGCGCTGAGCTCGGCTGCCCGCAGCGGCTGGCCGCGGATTGTCGGCGGGACGATCGGGGTCGCAGGACTCCTGGCCATCGTGATCACCGGACTGTTCGGCTCGGCCAACCCCTTGTACAACCCCTCGGAGTACCTGACCTGGATCTATTTCT
>DATBZP010000051.1:0-38663 GCA_036513135.1 Candidatus Dormiibacterota bacterium
AGGTGCGACGCGACCACCTCGGCCACCTCGTCCTCTTCGGACCACGCGCTCTCCAGGTACGCGGCCGCGGCGAGATGTCGCAGCTTGCGCTCGCGCCGCGCGAGGGTTCCGTACGCGACACTCCGCACCAGGTCCTGGACAAAGAGGTATTGCCCGCGCTCGGGGGAACGCGGATCGGACTGGATCGCCAGCAGATCCTTGTTGACCAGCCCTGACAGTGCGGCTTCAACCTCGGCGGCCGGTTCGGTGGTGATCGCGCTGAGCGCGTGTGCGCTGAACGACTTGCCGAGAACGGCGGCGTCCTGGAGAAGCTGCCGTTCGGTTGTGCCAAGGCTGTCCAGCCGCGCCGCGATCAGCGCGTGGAGACTTTCCGGAACCTCGAGCGATTCCAGCGATCCGGTGGTCCGATACGCTCCACCCTCCTGCACCAGGAGGCCGCGGTCGAGCAGCATGCGCACCGTCTCCACGGCGTACAGCGGGATCCCGGCCGCGCGCTCGCGGATGCGGGCGCTGAGGTCGGCGGGCAGCCCCGGCACCATCCCTTCGAGCAACCGCCGCATCGACTCCGATGACAACGGCTCGAGGTACAAGGATGTCAGGCCACGCTTGCCCGCCCCCCAGCCGGCGCGCCGATCGGAGATCTCCGGGCGAGCCAGCGTGACGATCAGGATGGGCGAGTTACGCGACCACTCGAGCAGGTACTCGATGAAGTCGAGAAGGCCGCCGTCGGCCCATTGCAGATCCTCGAACACCAGCACCGTTAGACCCGTCACTGCCATCTTCTCGAAGAAGAACCGCCACGCTGCGTAGAGGTCGCGCGGGTCAGTCGCAGTGCCCTCTTCCAGGCCGGTCAGGTGGGCCAGCCTGGGCTCCACCCAGCGGCGCTCCTCCGGATCGAGGATGAATTCCTCGACTGTGCTGCGCAGCTTCTGCCGCGCCACCTCGATCGATTCGTTCTCGACGATGCGCGCGCGCATCCGCACCATCTCCGCGAGCGCCCAGTAGGCGACGCCTTCGCCGTACGCCAGGCAGCGACCTCGATGCCACCAGACCTCCTCGGTGAGCCCATCGACGTACTTCTCGAACTCCCACGCCAGCCGGGACTTGCCGACCCCTCCGACACCGACGATGGAGAGCAGGCGAGCCTTGGTCTCCTCGCCGGTGGCGTGGAGGAACTCTTTCAGCAACCTCAGCTCGCGCTCGCGACCGACGAAGGGCGGTTCCAGGCCGGTCGGTCGCATCGACCCACCGCGGTTGGCGACGACGCGCAGGGCACGCCAGAGGTGGACTGGCTCCGGCTTGCCCTTGAGCTCGTGCGACCCGGCGTCCTCATACACGATGGCGGCCTCGGAGGACTGACGGGTCGCGTCACCGACGAAGACGCTGCCCGGTTCGGCGACCGATTGCACGCGGGACGCCGTGTTGACGAGGTCGCCGGCGACCATCCCCTCTCCGATCACACCGACCTTGATCGCGGCCTCGCCGGTGAGCACGCCGGCGCGAGCGCGCAGGTCCGGAGCCGCCACCGCCTCGCCGAATGCCGCCACGGCGTCCACCAGCTCCAGAGCGGCACGAACAGCACGCTCCGCGTCGCTTTCGTGGACGACCGGCACCCCCCACACCGCCATGACGGCATCCCCGATGAACTTCTCCACCGTGCCGCCATAGCGGGCGATGATGGTCCGAGCCGTCGCGAAGTAGCGGCTCAGGAGCTCCCGGACGTCCTCGGCATCGCGCTGTTCGGACAGTTGCGTGAAGCCGACCAGGTCTGCAAAGAGCACAGTGACGTGGCGTCGCTCCCCAGGGTCAGTTGCCGCCGGGGAGGTGGTCGCGAGGCTGGGCACCGCGGTGAGCTGCGGGCGCGCGGCCTGGGCTGCGACCGCCTCCAGCGGGGAGCCGCACTCGCCGCAGAAGCGCTCCCCCTCGTCGTAGGGGGCAGCACACGATGCGCAGAGGCGCTGGAGCGATGCACCGCACTGGCTGCAGAAACGCCGCCCGGGTTTGTTCTCGGCACCGCAGCCGGCGCATCTCATTCGCAAAAGGGTACTCGCCGCCGGATGGTGTCAGGCGTTGGTGGCTCCGGGCCGCCATTCCCGTCACCGCGACGGTGCCGGCCGGTTGACGCTCGCCAAACCGACGATCAACGTCAGATGCGCTGCCTCGGGGTTCCGGCGTTCACCGTGACGACGTGACGCTCCGTGAAGTTTTCCACGGACCAGCGGCCGAACCTCCCCCAGCCGCTGTCCTTGACACCGCCGATCGGCAGTACAGGCTCAGCGTACATGGTGGGTGCGTTGACATTGACGACGCCGGCCTCCACTCGCTTGGCGAGTTCCAGACCACGGCCGGTGTCACCGCACATGATCGACGCGGTGAGGCCGTACGAGGTGCCGTTGGCCACTGACAGCGCCGCGGCCGCGTCATCGACTCGCTCGACGGTGACCACCGGGGCGAACGTTTCCTGGCAATCGAGCGGCGATCCCGCCTGCACGCCAACCAGGATCGTGGCCTCGAGACAGGGTCCGTGGAACTGACCTCCCGTCACCACGGTCGCGCCCTGCGCCTGCGCCTCCGTCAGCCTGGCGCGCGCCTTGTCCACCGCCGCCGTGTTGATGAGCGGTCCGAGCGCCGTTGCCGGGTCACGCGGATCGCCCACCGTCAGAGTCCGCGCCTTGGCGGCGAAGCGGGCCAGGAAATCGTCGTAGATGGGCGCCTCGACGATGATCTTGCGGGCGTTCATGCAGATCTGCCCCTGGTGGAAGAACGCGGCGAATGCCGCCGTCTCGACGGCGCTCTCCATGTCGGCATCCCTGAGCACGATCATCGGGTTGAAGCCGCCCAACTCGAGCACGATCTTCTTGAGGTGGTGGGCGGAGCGCTCGGCGAGGTGGCGTCCCACAGCCGTTGAGCCGGTGAAGCTGATGGCCCGCACCTCGGGTCGCTCGAAGAACTCGTCGGCGATGACCGGAGCTCCGCCTGCCGGATGGGTGATGACACTGCACGCACCCGCGGGGAAGCCCGCTTCCTCCAGGATCTCCGCGATCACCAGCCCGGCGGCCACGGGGGCCTCCTCGGATGGTTTGAGGACGACGGTGTTGCCACACGCGAGGGGCGGCGCAACCGTTCGCCACGCCAGGTTGAAGGCACCGTTCCACGGCGTGAAGCCGGCCACGACGCCCAGCGGTTGCCGGAACGCGTAGCACGTCGTATCTGGCGCTTCCACGGCGATGATCTCGCCGCCGAGGTCGTACGGCCAATGCGCCGCCTGGCGCAGGAACCCCGCGCTCCACTGCACCTGGAAGGCCCCGAACTTGGTCACCGCGCCAGTCTCCGCGGCGAGCAGCGCGATCAACTCGGGGGCGCGCCGTTCGACGATGTCGGCTGCTCTCAGGAACAGCCTCTGGCGCTCGCGAGGCCCCGTCGAGGACCAGGCGGGATAGGCCGCGGCCGCCGCGTCGACTGCGCTCCTCGCATCTGTCCGCGTCGACGCAGGGATGCGTGCAAAGACCTGCCCGGTGAAGGGATCGAGATCATCGAACCAGCCGTCGCCGGCCGCGCCGGTCCACTCCCCGGCGACGAACTGCTGGCGGCGCGGGACGTCGACGATGCCCGTCATTGCCGAACCGTAGCACAGCAGAGCGCGGCCAGAGTGCCCTGCGCACTACCGACGTAGTGACTGCAGGAGCGCGCCAGATGAGAGGCAGGTACCAAGACAGGTATCGCACCGCGTACTTCTCCCGATGCGGTCCCGTCCCCATGCCGCTACGGTGATCCGGAGCGACGCCCCAGGGTGTCGCCGAGCAAGGAGAGGCGATGAAGAGCAGAGGGCACCGACTGGTCCTCGGGTGCATGCCGGCCGCGCTCGGACGGACCCGCTCGGCTCCCGCAGGAACCGGCAGCGCCGACCATAGTACTCTCGCTGCCGGTCAGTGTGCGCCGCTCGCCCATCGGGATCGAGGGCGCCACGGAGGCGGAGCCGATCACGTGCGAGCGTCGTCAAGCAAACATCGCTGGCGAACCGCGGCCACCCTGGGGGTGGTTGGTGGCGTCCTGCTGACGTCCTGCGGAAGCCCGCCCGCCGGCGCAACAGGAGGCGCCTCGCCGCAGGCTCGAGGCTACAAGTACGACGAACTGGCGGCGGGACGAGTCGACGCGCTACCCACCGGACCGCAGTTCGTTCGCATCAACCTCTTCACGCAGGCGCCGGGGTCCTCGTTCCCGTCGAAGACACACCAGCCCGGCATTCTGTACATGCTGGAGGGTGTGCAGCGGTACCAGCCGGTGATCGGAACAGCCGTTGACCTCAACGCTGGTGAAGCACATTTCCAGCGCACGGAAGCACACTCGCACATCAACAACGGCACAACCGCCAATCGCTGGTACCAGCTCGCCCTCTGGCCGAGCGCGGCTCGTTCGCAGCCTCTCTCCGTCCCGACGATGGTGGTGTACGAGACCGAGGACATCGCGGCGAGCGAACTGGCTGCACCAGACATCGAGACGCTCAGGCTGGTGACGATACAGGCGAACGGTCACACAGCTCTGCACAGCCACGGAGGTCTGGAGGCCGTCTTCGTGCTTGACGGCACCTTGAGGGTGACGGTCGCAGGCCAGGCGCCGGTGACGGTCGGAGCCTTGCAAGGAGCCTTCGAGCCGCGCACCACGATGGTTCAGGAGACGAACGCCGGCGGCGGTGCGGTCAGGTACCTCGCATTCTTCGTGACCCCTGTGGGACAACCCTTCGAGACCGAGGCAGGCTCCTAGCGGAGCACTCGCCGAATGCGGTTGCTGTCGGTGTCGGCGATGTAGATGGCGCCGTCCGGGCCCACGGCGACGCCGAGGGGACGACCAAGTCGCGCAGCGGTGGCGGCACCCTGATCGCCAGAGTAGCCGGCCTCACCGTCCCCGACCACCGTGCTGATGATGCCGTGGACGTCGACCTTGCGGATACGGTTGTTGAGCGCGTCGGCAATGAACAGGTCGAGCGCCGGGTCAACGGCGATCGCCTGGCCGGCGCTGGTGGCGGGACCGGTCGCCAGGTGGATGGCCGCCTCGGTCGCTGGTTGGCCGTCCCCGGCGAACCCACTGACACCGTCGCCGGCGACGGTGGTGATGAGGCCGTCAACATCGACCCTGCGGATGCGATCGTTGAGGGTGTCGGCGATGAACAGACTGTCTTCGGCGTCGACGACGATACCCTGGGGGCTGTCCAGCGCCGCCGAGGTGGCCGGCCCACCGTCACCCAGGTAGCCGGCATCCCCGGTGCCCGCAACGGTGGTGATCACACCCGCGGTATTGATCTCGCGGATCCTGTTGTTTCCACTGTCAGCGATCAGGATGCGGCCTCCGATTCCGACCGCGACGCCGGCCGGCGAGTTGAGACTGGCATCCACGGCCTGTCCGTCGTCACCCGAGAAACCGGGCTGGCCTGATCCCGCCACCGTCGTGATGATCCCCTGCGGGTCCACCCGGCGAATCCGGCTGTTCAAGGTGTCGGCGATGAAGATGCTGCCGTCACTCTGCACGGCCAGCGCCCGGGGTGAATGGAGACGAGCCGAGGTCGCCACGCCACCGTCTCCGGCGTAGCCGGCGTCGGCGGCGCCGGCGATGGTGACGATGGTCCCCTGTCCCGTCACCCGCCGCACGCGGTTGCCATCGATGAAGAGAAGAGCGCCAGATGGGTCGATCGCCACAGCAACCGGGTGGTCGAGGCTGCTCGACAGCGCCGACGCGCCGTCGGCCGAGCTCGCCGGCGCACCTGTGCCCGCGATCGTCTCAATGGCCGGCCCGGTGGATGGCGTGAGGTGGGCGCGCAGCAGCGCGGTCGTGCCCGCGGCTGCGGCGAAGGCGACGCAGGCGAGCCCGGCGAGCCACGCCCGGGGGTGGGCATCAGGCCGCCAGGCCGCGCGGCCAGGCGTCGGCGCCGCCGCGCCCTCCATGGGTCGCGGGGCCACCCCACCGATGTCTGCCTCAGACGTGGCGGGCTGACGCCGCCCCATCGCCCCCGCGCGATCGCCACCGGCGGTGGACTCGGCACGGTCCTGCTCCACCACCCAGGCCGCGACCTGCGTGCGCGAGCGGAAGCCGAGCTTGTTTCGGATCGATTCGACGTGGCCCTCCGCCGTGCGCTCGGCGATGAACAGGCGCTCGGCGATCTCTCGGTTGGTGAGCCCTTGGGCCACCAGGGAGGCAATCTCCCGTTCACGACGGGTGAGGTTCACCACGAGCGCAGCACCCCTCGCATGCCGACTCCGAGACCGCGCTTGCGACTCCCTGTCGACCCGGGGAGGATACCAGCGCCGCCGCCGGTTGGCGGCGCAGCGGCGTCGCGGCGGGCAGGGCGGGGGCCAGTTGCCGGCGCAACACACTCGACGGCGCCCGTCTGGCGACAAGAGAGGTACTGAAACAGGTACCCCCCCGCGTATTTCTCCCGATGTGTGGGGCCGACGGGCCGAGCAAGGTGACGGGGCCGGCCGTCAAGGGGCCCGGATGACAGCGATCAGGAGGAAGACACATGGGTAAGCGGGCAATCGCACTCAGCGGCCTGGTGGTCGCACTCGCAGCGACATCGGGTGTTGCAGTGACGCTGAACTCCCACGGCGCATCAGCACGAGTCACCGCAGGGACATCGGTTCCGACACCAGTACCCCCGCTCCACGCAACTGTGGGCGAATTCCACTTCTCGAGCGACAACTTCAAGATCAATTCCGAGAAGCGCACCGAGGTGGTGATGCCGCAGATCACCATCCACGCCGGCGCGTCGAGCGGATGGCATACGCACCCGGGCCCCGGCTTCGTCGTCGTCACCTTCGGCACGCTGGCGCTGTATCAGGTGATCGACAACCGGTGCGTGAAGTCGACGTACGGGCCAGGCCAAGGGTTCGTCGAGACACCCGGGGTCGTCCACATCGCGCGCAATGAGGGAGCGAGCGGCGATGTGACTGCGGTTGCGACCTTCCTCGGCATCGCGCCGGGGACCACTGCCTATAAGACCCTCGTGCCCGCACCGGCTGCGTGCCCCGGGATCAAGTAGCGCAGGGGCAAAGAAACAGCGCACGGGCGGCGCCGCGGCATGCGGCGCCGCCTCTGGCACACCCGATCCAGCCGCATGCTTCGCATTGCTCCTTCGTGCCGCCCGGCATCACTTGGTGCCGGTGATGAGCCGCTCCCGGTCGAGCAACGAGGAGACGAGCCTCCAACTGACGGCGTTGAGCAGGACCAAGAACACCCCGAACCCGATGGCAATGCCCAGCGTCGGGTGGATCACGTTGTACGCGATGAGCGCCGCGACTGCGACCGTCGGGAGACTCGCGACAGTGCCGAGCTGTTGCGCTGTCCGTGGGTCGCTCGACCGCGTGGAGATGGCCATGCCGATCCAGATCGATAAGCCGGCCACCAGCGGAGTGAAGACCAGCTGGGCGAGGATCTCCGGGACCTGCAGGAGCGCCTCCGCGACGGCCCTCGCCGCCAGCACCTCGACGGCCAGGATGACGGCTGCGTACACGAGGTACGAGATTGCAAGTGAGGGGATGAGTGACGCGAGTGCCTTGCCCAGCAGGAACTCCTCGCGACGAAGCGGGGTCGTCAGCACCGGTTCGAGTGTCCCCTGCTGCCGTTCGCCGACCACAGCGTACGCAGCGAGGGCGGCTGGCACCAGGGCAGGGATGCCCAACATGTACAGCAGCACGTCTGCACCTTGGAGCGCGTCGGAGGCCGAGGCTGGAAGGGCGAAGATCTGGATCAACGGGGGGATGATGAAGACCACGGGGAGGATGACCATCGCGCCGACGATGGCGCCGCTGCGTCGATATTCACGCAGCTCCTTTCGCAGGACTGCCCGGACCCGTCTCCTGCTCAGACTCATGGTTGGTTCTTGTTCTCCTCGTCGATCAGCTCCAGGTAGACATCCTCGAGCGAGTGATGTGACTCACTGATTGAGAGCACGTCGGCGCCGGCCGCCACCAGTGCACGGGTGACGGCTGGTGCGGCAACCCGCGTGTCCGACACGGTGAGCACGTATGTGTCGAGGGCGTCGTGGCGCCAGCCGTCGACGGCCGGGAGGCCGGCGAAGACCTCGCCGGGCTCAGGGAGCTCGGCCACGGTCCTGACCGTGAGCGCCTTGGCAAAGAGCCGATCGCGAAGGTCGGCTGGCCGGCCGAGCATGCGCAACGTTGTGTTCAGAATCGCGACGCGGTCACAGAGGCGCTCCGCCTCCTCCAGGCGATGGGTCGTCAGGAAGATGGTCACTCCGCTCCGGCCGAGCGCGGTGATCAACTCGTGGACGTCTCGGGTGGCGCTCGGGTCGAGACCGGAGGTCGGCTCATCGAGGAAGAGCACCTGCGGGTCACTGAGCAGCGCCCTCGCCAGAGCGACCCGCTGGCGCAGCCCCTTGGACAGCGTTCCACAGGCGTCGTGGGCCCGGTCACTGAGCTTGACGGCCTGTAGCGCGCGACCAATGCGCTCCTTCGGGTCGGGCGCCTCGTAGAGGTCGGCGAAACATTCGAGGTTCTCCAGCACGGTCAGGTGCAGATACAGACCCGGCGACTCGGGCATGATCGCGATCCGCTGACGGATCTCGATGCCGTTGTCGATCGTGAGGGGAATTCCAGCAACAGTTGCCGAGCCCGACGTCGGCGCGATGAGCGTGCCGAGCGTCCGCACCGTCGTCGTCTTTCCGGCGCCGTTCGGCCCGAGGAACCCGAAGATCTCACCGTAGCCGATCTCAAACGAGACGTCGTGAAACGCGACACGATCACCGAAGCGCTTGCTCAGATCGTCGACTGACAGCGCCGGCCCGCTCTTCGAGTCAGTACCCATCAACGAACGCCGCGTTCTAGCGCGGCGTCAGCTCGTACGACCGCCCAAAGAACCAGAGCTCCTTGAACGGGAGTGTCAGGTGCCACGTGGTCACGGCGCCCTTGGGGAGGGACGCAAGGTCGCCAGCGCGCAGCGTGATGGTCGGACCGTTCTCGATATCGATGCGGGCCACACCCTCCAGAACAAGTAGGGTTTCACGTTCCGGAAGTGTCCAGGGCTCCGGGTTCGCGACGTCAAGGAAGCGGGACATGCCAACGTATGCGGTCTCCTGCTCCACGAGAACATGTAGTTCACCACCGACCTCAGGATCGGGCCTCCAGTCTTGCGCGTCGGTGCTCGAAACGAAGACGCCGGGATGGATCTCCACGGGCTACACCAGGACGCAGTAGAGCGCGTTGACGATCAGCCACCGATCGCCGAAGCGCGCGAGGGGCAGGTACTCGACGAACGGCGCCGACCTGACCGTCACCGTGGCGATGTCACGGAAGACATCGAGCACCGTCACCTCTTGTCTTGGTCCACTGTCCTGCGCGTGACCAGTGTAGCTTTCGGCTGAACCCTTGTCCTCGCGTTCGCGCGCGCCTACAGTCCCGCCTCATGGAGCGCCAGCTCTCCGCGCGTCGGGCGACGCCGGTGGACCTCGAGCCCGTCACCAGCATCATCACGCTGGCGTTCGAGAACGATCCGCTGTGGAGCCGTGCGCTGCGCCTGCTGGGCACCGAGCGGCAGCGCGTGTTCTGGCGTCTCTCCGTCGAGGGGGCGCTGCGATATCCGTGGACGTGGGTGCTGGACGGCGGCGGAGCTACGTCACTGTGGATTCCACCAGGCGGGACGGAGCTGTCGTCCGAGCAGGAGAAACGCATGTACGAGCTGGCGGCCACGCTCGGTCCAGCGGAGGACAACTTCCACGAACTGCTCAGGCGATTCGAGACGGCTCATCCGCGAAGCGAGCCGCACTATTACCTGTCTCTCCTCGCCACCCACCCCGATCAGCGTGGTCGGGGGCTTGGCATGTGGCTCCTCGCCCACGACCTTGCCGTGATCGACGACGAGCACTGCGCGGCGTACCTCGAGTCGTCGAACCCGGCGAACAACCGCCGCTACGAGAGCGTTGGCTTCGAGTCGTTGGGCGAGTTCTCGTACCCAGGCAACGGTCCCGTCATCACCACGATGTGGCGCTCAGCGCGTTAGCGACGTTCGCGGGTAGAGCTGCCGGTAGATGGCGTATCGATGAACTTCACGTCGGATCGCTCCCTGCTGTTGCCACATGTCACGGGGCCGCGTCCTGCCAACTGGCAGGGTCGCGGCGTGCGACAGCCGAGATGTCGAGATCCGCCGACTCGCGCATGGCGCCCGCAAACAGCTTGTGAGCCTGGCGCGTCAGAGGCGTGGCAGCGCCCGCCTCCCCATACGCCTGCAGGCTGAGGTCGAGGTCCTTGACGAGGTCACGGACCGCGAACATGGTCGGCGTGTGCTGGTCCTGCACGAACCCGCGTTCGCGGGCGGCAAGGCCCGGCGCGAAGCGAACCAGGATCGGAAAGACCTGCTCGCGGTCGAGCCCGACAGCTGTCCCAGCGGCGAGCAGCTCAGCTGCGGCGGCAGTTGTGATGCCCAGCATGCTGTTGGCGATGAGCTTCAACCGCTGCGCATCTGCCCGCTTGCCAACGTAGCGGACCTCGCCCAGCTGTTCCAGCACCGGACGCGCCTGTTCGAGGTCGGCTCGATCTCCGCCGGCGAGGATCAGCAGCTTTCCGCTCTCCACGGCCGGCACGCTGCCGAGCACCGGCGCCGCGAGAAGACGTGCGCCCCGGGTCTCCGACTCGCGGCCCAGCTCCTCGATGACCTCTGGCCCTGCCGTGCTCGCTTCGATGAGCAGCTTGCCGGCGGCGCTGCTCAGCACCCCGTCCTCGCCGAGGTACACATCGCGGACGGCGGCGTCGTTGGTCAGGCTGCTGAGGACCACGTCGGCATCGCGAGCCGCCTCCGCGGGGGTGGCGGCGACCCGGCCGACGTGCAGTTCCTCGGCCTTTGCAGGCGTCCGATTCCACAGCGTCACGTCGAAACCAGCGGACACCAGGCGGCGTGCCATCGCGCCACCCATCTTGCCGGTGCCGAGGATCGCGACCGTCGTCATCACATCGCCTCCGGCCGCGCGATCCGCGAGACGTTCATCCCGGTGCGGCCAAGCCTGGTCCGCTGCACCTGTGTGCTGGCGCTGTGGGTGGTCATGACCTGCCTCCTGTGTGGCTCTGCGCCGCGTGCCCGAAGTACATCAGTTCCCAGATCGCTTCGTCAGCGTGCGTGGGTTTGTGCATCGCCAAGGTATGGTGTACCGCAAGGCGTGCGCCGCCTGGCAACCGTCGCGCGGAGTGTCCACGTGTCAGCCTCGCAACACGCCAACGAAGACATCGCGGCCCGCATCGCTCACAGCGACGTCCACCGCGAAGCCGGCAGCGCGGAGCAGGGTCACCCAGACGTCACGAGCGAAGAGGCCTTCGATGTGGCGATCGAGCACCGCCTCAGTCTCCCCGCTGACCTCGTGAGTCACGATCACGTAGTCGACCGCGTACGTGCTGTCCCCCCGACGTACGGGATGGGACCACTCGAGGTAGCGAAGCGCCCGACCGTCATCGGCGTCATGCCCGCCGGTATCGTTGCCGGGCGTGTAGCTCTCGCTCACCCAGTCGGGCGCGAAAAGTGCGACGCCACCGGGACGGCAGTGCACCGCGGCGGTGGTGATCGCGGCCTGGAGATCGTCCTCTGTTGTCATGTAACACACCGCGTCATGCACGAACACGGCGTCGAACAGCCGGCTGAGGCGCAGCGTCCGCATGTCCCCCTCGACGTGCGCGCATTCGGGGTTGAGCGCCCGACTGACCGCGAGCATGTTTGACGACACATCGGTGAGCGTGATCGCCCACGTCGCCTTGAGGAACGAAGCGATGTTGCCTCCGCCGCACCCAAGTTCCAGCAAGGTGTTCTTTGGTGGGGCACCGGCCTCGGTGAACAATCGGTTGAAGAGCGCGGCCTCGTCCGCGTACTCCTCAGGGGCCGAGAGCAGCGGCCACCAGCTGGCGAGATCCTCGTACATCCGCATCCATGGGTTGTAGCAGGCAAGGCAGACGGACTGGAGTCGAGGGCGACAGCCTCAACGGCGATTCGACCGCTGTGCGGGCCCCGGAACTGGTCCTGCGACCAGCTGGGTGGCCCGTTCTGCGCGGCCGACGGGGAGGCGAACGCTGCGCGTCACAAGGGCCAGTCAGTCACCCGCTGACGGCGAGCGGGATCGCGCTCATGAGGTAGGCGACCACATCGGCGGCGGAGTAGTCATCACGGTCGCCCAGCACGGCGCGGATGGAGCCGATACCGTCACCGCTGGTGACCAGGCCAGGCTCGATGCCGGCCGCGCGCACCTGGCCCAGTCCGACCGTGGCGGCGAGACTGTTGCACAGGCAGTTGCGATCGACCGTGGCGGCGGCATCGCCCCCCTTGCTGACGTAATCGGCGATGGGCTCGGCAGCGCAGCGGTACCCGATGCCACCAGCCGGCTTGACATACACCTCACGCAGGTAGCCCAGATCGCACTTGCGCGTCCGTGCCGCGTAGACCTCACGCTCAGAGAGAGTCCCGGGAACCGAAGCCACCTTGAACGGGTAACCAGTCGACGAGGCGCGCGATGACGTGAGCACGAATTCGCGTTCGCTGCGGACGATGTCGAGCACGGCACGGCGCAGCGCGGGCGCAACTCCCGACTCACGGCAGAAGGCGAAGAGAGTGCCCACCTGGACGCCGGCGGCACCGGCGGCGAGCGCGTCGCCGATGCGCGCCGGCGAGTCCATGCCACCGGCCAGCCAGAAGGGCAGGCCGATGGCGCGCATGGACTCGAGATCAACACGGTCGCGCTCGCCGTATTGCGGCTGTCCGAGCGCGTCGTACGTGGGCGTGCCGCGCGGCGGTGCATTGTGCCCGCCCGCCGTTGGTGCCTCAAGAATGAAGCCCTGCACCGGGCCGCTCGCCTTGCGGACCAGCACGTTCGCCAGGGAATGCGACGACACGATCGGCAGGAACGCCGGACGCCGCGGGGGGGTGGTGATGTCGAAGCGGGTGGGATCGAAGCGGAGGTGGGGGACGGAGGCGGAGGCGGAGGTGCCCATGACGTCGAGCCGCGTGTCCACCGGCTCCATGGCAGCCAGACGGTCGAGAATGCCGGGAACCTCACGCGGGATTCCCGCACCCATGAGCACGTAGTCGACGCCTGCGAGCATGGCGCCGAAAAGTATCGGCACGGTGGGGATCTGCACCTTGGTGAGCAGGTTGATGCCGATGTCCCCTGTGTGATCGCGCTTGGACAGCATCACCTCGACGAACGCCGCGACCACGAGCAGGTCTTGCGATGAGTGCTTGTCACGATGCGAGTGCATCGACACGCCGCGATACGGACGCCCACCACGACCGGCAGGGAGGAAGTAGCGTTGCAACACCTGCTCGGCGATGCCGGGCACCGGGAACCGCGCCATGGCGTCACGCATCTCGCCGCCGGGATCACCGTCCTGGAGCCGCCGCGCCAGCACCAGGTCGATGGCCGTCCCAGAGACGACCCCGAGATGACCGGTCATGGCCACGGCCCGGGCGAGGCGGTGGTTGGACACGGCCACGCCCATGCCACCCTGGATCAGCAGGGGCGGTGTCGCGTCGGTGACCGCGGTGTGCGCCGCGTTGAGCATGGTGCTGCCTCTGTGAAGGTCGACCGCCTGCCAGCGTAGGCGCGGGTTTGTCCGCGCCGGCAGAGCCGAATGACATCGCTCAGGGGGCCGAATGTCACATCTCCTCGACGCTTTGGGCCATACACGCCCGACGTCCTGTGTCTCAATTGGCCACGATGGCCCAGAGGTCCAGGTCACAGGTCGGCGATGGCCGGGATCACCTCGCGCCCGATGGCCTCGATGGGCGCGATCCGCGACACATGCCGTAGCGTGCCGTGCACCTCGTCAAACCCCAGCGCCGCAAACTCGCGCAGGCGGTCAAGCAGTTCACGGGTGCGCTCGCCGTTCTCGCCCACGTCAAAGGTGGTGATGACAGTCTTTTCGATCGAGTCATAGTCGCGCCCCAGCCGCTCGCAGTGCGAGCGCAGCACGTCGAGTTTGTGTCCGACGTCGGGTGAGCCGAAGAGGTTGCAGGCGTCGGCGTACTGGGCGACAAGGCGCAGCGTCTTGCGCTCGCCGCTGCCCCCGATGAGGATCGGTGGATGCGGCCGCTGCAGCGGCTGCGGGGAGTTGAGGGTTCTCTCCAAGTGGTAGTGGTGGCCGTGGTAGGGGCCATCGTCGTCACTCCACATCTGCAGGATGATCTGCAGGGTCTCCTCCAGCCGCTCGAACCGCTCAGCAAGCGGCGGGAATGGGAAGCCCAGGCCGCGCGCCTCCTCTTCGTTCCAAGCGGCGCCGATGCCGAGCATGGCGCGCCCGCCACTGAGGACGTCGAGAGTGCTCACCGCCTTGGCGAGCAGGCCCGGCTGCCGGTAGATCACGCCAGTCACCACCGTGAGCAGCTTGATCGCCGAGGTCCTGGCCGCGACGTAGCCGAGGGTGGTGTACGCCTCCAGCATCTCGCGCTCGGGCGGACCGATCATCTGGATCTGGAAGAAGTGGTCCATCACGCTGAGGCGGTCGAAGCCGGCCGCCTCGGCCGCCTCGGCGACGGTGGCCAGGTTGGCGCCCAGGCACGCTGGGCCGCCCGACCACGTGTAGTCGGAGACGTGAAGGCCGAGCTTCATGACAGCGATGCTCCGCTGAGGTTGAGGGGTCGCTCAGAACCCTACAGGAGCCTGCCGACATCACGGAGGGCGAGAGCGATCCCCGAAAGAGATCGGCCTCACCTCAGCGGCGGTAGCCTTCGCCGATGGACAAGCCAATCAACTATGCCGTCCACGAGGGCGTGCACATCGCTTACCAGGTCGTCGGCGACGGACCTATCGACCTCGTGTACACGCCAGGGATCTGGTCCAACCTCGAAATCATGTGGGAGTGGCCCGCATGGGCGCGCTACCTCAACCGCCTGGCGTCATTCTCGAGGCTCATCCTGTTCGATATGCGGGGGGTCGGGCTCTCCGATCGGGGTCCTGAACCGCCAGTCCTCGAGTTGCAGATGGACGATGTCCGGGCCGTCATGGATGCCGCCGGCTCGGATACGGCGGCGATCTTCGGCGGCGCGCGCGGAGGCGCGATGACGCTGCTCTTTGCCGCGACCTACCCGGAGCGCGCCCGAGCGCTCATCCTGTACGCGCCCTTTGCGAAGACGCTACGCGCGCCTGACTGGCCCTACGGCCGGAGCGAGGAAGAACAACTGCTGTTCTTTGAGCGGTTCACCCGGGAGATGGGTACTGGAGAGAACCTCGACCTCCAGGGGCCGAGCCACGACGAACGGTTCAAGCACTGGTGGGCGCGCTTCGAGCGCCTCGGCGCGTCGCCGGGTGCCTGGCGCGAGCTGGCTGAAATCCTCACCTCTGTCGATGTTCGGCAGGTCTTGCCTCACATTCAAGCTCCGTCGCTCGTGATCCACCGCACCGGCGACCGTATCTCAGACGTCGCCCAGGGGCGTGCCGTCGCCGAGCGGATACCGGGAGCGAGGTTCGTCGAGCTACCTGGCGATGACCATATCCCGTTCCTCGGCGACTACGACGCGATTACCAACGAGATCGAGGAGTTCCTCACCGGCGCGCATCAGGCACCCGACACCGATCGGATCCTGGCGACTGTTCTCTTCACTGACATCGTGGGATCCACCGACCGCGCGGCGACGCTTGGCGATCGGGCTTGGAGAGACCTGCTGGAGGCTCACCACGCACTGGTGCGACGTGAGCTGGCGATCCATCGCGGTATCGAGGTCGACACCGCTGGTGACGGCTTCATGGCCAGGTTCGATGGCCCCGCGCGGGCGATTCGTTGTGCGCAAGCCGTCGCTGCGGCGGTGCGGTCGCTCGGGATTGAGATCAGGGCGGGCTTGCATACGGGTGAATGCGAGTTGATGGGTGCTGACCTGGCCGGCATTGCGGTGCATATCGCCGCTCGCGTCGCGGCGGGAGCGGGACCAAGCGAAGTGCGTGTCTCCAGAACGGTGAAGGATCTCGTGGCCGGATCTGGGATTCGGTTCATCGATCTTGGCGCCCACTCTTTGAAGGGCGTTCCCGGAGAGTGGGTCTTGTTCCGAGTGGAGCAGTAGACGCCGATTCAACTCGGTGACCGCCGGGAGGGGTAGCGCGCTGTTTGCCGAACGTCGGTGACCTTCGACCCTGTCTGATCTCCCCGCCATACGTGAGACGTTCGCATAAGAGCCGCGGCGCTGTTCGCGCGGTCGGCGTCGTAGGTTGCTGCTGTCAGCCGGGGCGCGGCTCCACGTGGTTCTGGCGGCAGCCAGCCGTGACGACCGGAGCGTTCCTGAGCGCCGTACCACTGACAGTCGGAGGGCGAGCGTAGCGTTGTCACTTATCGGCTATCGTTTTCGGGGATAGTCGATCGGTCAAACGGTTCTCGTGAGAGCAGCCTAGCCTGGGCGAGGCTCGTGCGATCCGGCGACCCGTCTGGCGCCGCGCGATCATCAGGACTCCTGGTGGCCCTCGCGCAGGTTCCGATATCTGTCCGTGGACATCGTCGCGAAGCACGAGCCCAGCTGCGTCCCTCGGCAAGGGATATTGAATCTCCTGGGGGTGAGCGCGGCCGATGATCGGGGGGCCCTGCCATGAAGCGCGAATGACCGATCACGAACACGAACCAACCCGCAGGTTTGAGGACGCGATGATCGGCGCTGATCGCGGCTCCGAGGTTTCGGATATAGGCAGCGCGGCCCAGGGCCGCAGTTCAGGGCGGCCGATGCAGCCGCCCGTCCCCGGCGGCTGCATCCAAGTCGTAGCTACGCGAGGGCACCGACCTCCTGCACTTGGCGGACTGGCTCTGCGGACGAACCCCGAACATCGAAGACGATCCGCCCCGAGACACGACCCCGGAGCACATCGTCGATCGACTCGTTGACGGTGCTGAGCTGGCGCGTTTCACGGATGACAGTGGTCCGCCCGCGGGCGTGGAGCTCGAAGACCTCATCGAGATCCTTCCGCGTGCCGACGATCGAGCCAACCACGGTGATGCCCTGGAGGACCGTCTCGAAAATCGGGAGGCTCACGGTGTTGTCAGCGGGAAGAGCGACGAACACAAGAGTGCCGTTGCGACGCAGCGAGCCGAACGCCTGCTCGAACGCTTGCGGTGCGACCGCGAGCGCGATGGCTGCGTGAGCACCTCCGAGGCGCTGGATTGCCTGTGCCGGGTCCTCCTCCGCGGCGTTGACCGTGTAGTCGGCGCCGAGGCGCTTGGCCATGGCCAGCTTGTCGGCAGAGATGTCAACCGCCACCACCGTGGCGCCGGCGATCTTCGCGTACTGCAGCGCGAGGTGTCCCAGGCCACCGATGCCGAAGATGGCAACGAGATCGGAGGAGCGCGCCCCCGAGACCTTGACCGCCTTGTACGTCGTCACGCCGGCGCAACTCAAGGGGGCCGCGTCGAAGGGATCCACGCCGGGAGGCACGATGCCGATGTAGTCGGCCGACGCCTTTGCGTATTCGGCATAGCATCCGTCGATGGAGTAGCCCGTGTTCTGCTGCTCCTTGCAGAGCGTCTCCCACCCGGAGACGCAGTATTCGCACGTCCCGCAGGCGTATCCGAGCCAGGGGAGAGCCACACGATCGCCCTCGCGGACCCGCGTCACGCCTGCCCCGACCGCGGTGACAATGCCGACGCCCTCATGGCCCGGGACAAACGGAAGTGTCGGCTTGACCGGCCAGTCGCCATGAGCGGCATGGATGTCGGTGTGGCAGAGACCCGAAGCCTCGAGACGCACAACCACCTCGCCGGGGCCTGGTGTCGGGATGGGCCGGTCCTCGAGGACGAGTGGCTGCTTGAACTGATGCACAACGGCTGCTTTCATGGCGTCGCTCCTTAAACGAATGGGTCGGCGGACACCCGGTATCGGGCGGTTTCAGTAAGCCGGAGCGGCGGCGGCGAGGCCATGGCCTTTGGTCAGAGGACCCATGTGCCGACGGTCCCTCGGCCACCGCCTTGTCGCCGTCGGTTCTCCGGCCGACGACGACGTGTGGCGGCAACCAACTAGAGCTGGACAATCACCGACTTGGTCTCGAGGTAGTTGGAGAGGACTTCCTCGCCCATCTCGCGGCCCCAGCCGCTCTGCTTGAAGCCGCCGAACGGCAGCTCCGCGCTGTACACGTTGTAGGTGTTGACCCAGATCGTGCCCGCCCTGATGCGCTTCGCGAGTTTGTGGGCCTTCGAGATGTCCCTGGTCCACACGCCCGCGGCCAGGCCGTACGGGGAGTCGTTGGCCTGACGCGCGAGGTCATCGACGTCGCTGAACGGCAGCGCGACGAGTACAGGGCCAAAAATCTCCTCACGAACGACGACGTCCTCGGGCTTGGTGTCAACCAGGACGGTGGGTTCCACGAAGTACCCGGGACCGTCGATTGCATGCCCGCCGGTGAGCGCGCGGTTTCCGGCCTCCCTGCCCGTGGCCAGGTACCCGGTGACGCGCTCGAACTGCTCGCTGGAGACGAGCGGACCCATCTCTGTACCCGGATCCATGCCGGGCCCGACCTTGATGTTCTTGGCCGCCTGAACGACACCCTCGACAACCTCATCGAAGCGATCCTGCTGGACATACAGCCGGGTGCCCGCGCAGCACACCTCGCCCTGGTTGAAGAAGATCCCCTGCGCCGCGCCGGCGATGGCCGACTCGATGTCCGCGTCTGAGAAGACGATGTTCGGGGACTTGCCACCGAGCTCCAGCGACACCTTCTTGAGGTTGCCTGTGGCGGCCTTGGCGATCAGTTTGCCGACTTCGGTAGAACCGGTGAAGGCGATCTTGTCGACACCCGGATGAGCCGCGAGCGCTGCGCCGGCCGTCTCACCGAACCCCGTCACGATATTGACGACGCCGTCGGGGAGACCGGCCTCGAGCATGAGTTCGCCCAATCGCACAGCAGACAGCGGCGTCTGCTCGGCCGGCTTGAGAACCACGGTGCAGCCGGTGGCCAATGCGGGCCCAAGCTTCCACGCCGCCATCAGCAGCGGGAAGTTCCACGGGATGATCTGGCCGACCACGCCGACGGGCTCGCGCAACGAGTACGCATGAAACTCGGCGCCGGGAAGGTAGGGCACGGACGGGTTGATGGTGCCCCCGTTGAGCTTGGTCGCCCAGCCCGCCATGTACCAGAACAGGTCGGCGGCGAGTGGGACGTCAGCTGCTCGGGCAACGCTCAGCGGCTTGCCGTTGTCCAGGCAGTCGAGCTCCGCGAGCTCGTCGGCGTTCTCCATGATCAGGTCACCGATGCGATGCAGGATGCGGCCTCGCTCGGAGGGGTTCATCCGGCTCCACGGGCCGTCGTCGAACGCGCGGCGAGCAGCTCGCACCGCGCGATCGATGTCCGAGGCGTCGCCCTCTGCAACGCGCGCGAGCGCCTCACCGGTGGCTGGATTGACGGTGTCGAAGGTCTTACCGCTCGCAGCTTGCTCGAACTTGCCATCGATGAGCAGCGCGCGCGTCGACGAAGTGAAGTGTCGAGTGTTCTGGGCGAGTGGGGTGGCAACGGCCATGGATGCTTCCTCCAACGGATGAGTGCGCGTTTGGAGGGCCGAAGAAGGGTGCTGAGGCACTGGCTGGCCAACCCGGAGGGGGCGCCCCGACCGGCGCCTTGCGGCTCTCGCCTCGGTCCTGGGATCCAGACATCCTAGCAGAACGGTGTATCAAATTGTTGTAGCGGCGCGCTAACATCATATGTCCATCTAACGTCGCGTCCGCCTTTTTTACGCGCGCATGCGGGGGACGCGCAACCACCCTTCGAGTTCGATCACCCAACGCTCGCCGGGCGGTCCCATGCCGGCGCCCGGCACGCCCAAGCGCTGTAGCAGCGTGCGCCGCGGGCCCAATCGCAGCGCGTGACGATGCGGTAATCCGGCGAGATCCTGAGCGACTTCGAGCGCAGCGTCCTCGTGCTCGGAGAGACCGTCGACCAGCTTGAGGTCCACCGCCTGGACTCCCAGCCAGACCTCGCCGGTGGTGACGCGCGCGACAGCGGCGTCGTCGAGACCGCGCGCGGCGCGTACCGTGCTGACGAAGCGCCGGAAGATGGCATCGACAAGTTCACGTTCCTTCGCCGCGTCCTCGTCGGTGACTTCACGCCACGGCGCGCCCAGATCTTTGTACTTTCCGGTCTTGGTGACGGCGATGCGAGTCCCGAGCCGCTGCAGTGCTTCGACGGCAATGGGACGGATGCTGATGACACCGATCGAACCGACAATCGCGCTGGGAAACGAAAGAATGCGTGTCGCGCCACACGCGAGGAAGTACGCCCCGGAGGCGCCGGTGCCACGGATCCAGGCGACCACCGGCTTCACCGCCGCGACGCGCTTCACCGCGACGTACAGAGCCTCCGAGGCGGTAGCTCCGCCACCAGGCGAATCGATTTCCAGCAGTACCGCTCGCACGCGAGGATTGCGTCGCGCCGCGCCCAGGGTGCGCAGCAGATCGTCGGTGCGCACCGCGCCGCCGATGACGCCGCGAATCGGAAGAATTGCGATACGGCGCCGGTCGGTGATCCGATCAAGGCGCTCACTCATAGCAAGCTCCGTCAGCATGGGTTCATGCTAGGCGAGCGGCGTCACCAGGCGCGGGGCCGGCTCGGCCCACCGCAAGGTCGACGAAGGTGGCATCAGGCCCCAACCAACGGCTCAGCGCCGCTCATACGAGCTGCCCGAGGCGGCGTCATCCAGCTGTGGCGCGACGCTACCTCTTCGCGGTGACGACCAGGGCGCGCCCGGCCAGCTCGATGCCGTTGGCGGTGCGGTGGGCCGCGGCGAGGCCGGCCGCCGTCTTGCGCACGGCGGCCCGGGTGTCCTCTGACGCCGCCGCGATGGCTGCCGACAGCGGGCCGGCCAGTGCGATGACGGTGTCGAAGTGCTCGTCGGCGGACGCGAACCTGGACGGCGTAGACACGTCGCGTACGACCACGTCGGTGAAGCCGGCATCGGCCACCACCCGCTCGAGGACTGCGGGATCGGCCAGAGAGAACATGCCGCCGGGGCCCGTGGGGGGGCCGCCGCTGACCAGGCCGTGCATCATCGCCGCCATGCCGACACACGTCATCCAGGGGTTGTGCTCCGGCCCCGCCCACACCGCGACCGCGAGGCGGCCACCCTGGGCCAGCAGGCGGTGGCACTCGCGCAGCACCCGCGGGGGGTCGTCGACCAGCATCAGGCCCATGCGGAAGACGACGGCGTCGAATGTTCCCGCCTCTCGGCCGGTGTCGAAGGCGTCGAGCTGGGCGACCTCGGCGTTGTCGAGCCCCGCCAGGGTTTTGCGCTGGAGCTCGACCATCCCCTGGGCCACGTCACTGGCGACGACGTGGCCCTCCGGCCCGACTGCCGCCGCCAGCTGGCGCGCCAACTCACCGGTGCCGGCACCGAGCTCGAGGACCCGGTCGCCGGGCTGGAGGTCGAGCTGGGCGAGCAGCCGCCGGGAGAGCTCCTCCTTCATCCCTTCCACGTGACCGCGATGCGCGTCCCAGCCCGATGCCACTGCGGTCCAGTCGAACGTTCCTGTGGTGGTCATGAGATAATCACTCCATGTGGTTGGTATTCAATACCGGTGGACTGTAGCCATAAGTGACCGTGCCGTCAAGCCGGCGCGTGCCTACGACTCCTCCCGACGGCGTGCCCAGGCTCGCGAGACGCAGCAGGCCGTCCTGCGAGCCGCCCACGACCTCTTCATCGCGCAGGGCTACGGGCGCACCACCATGGCCGACGTCGCGCGCAGCGCGGGCGTGTCGGTGGAGACGGTCTACGCGGCGTTCGGCACCAAGGCAGGCCTGCTCCACCGTGCATGGGACGTGACCATCGGGGGCGACGACCAGGACGTGCCATACCATGAGCGCCCCGAGGTGCGTGCCGTCCGCGCGGAGCCCGACCTGGCGCGCCGCTTCCACATGCAAGCAGCCCTCTACACCGAGACGGCGCACCGCATCGTGCCCTTCACGCTGGCGCTGCAGGCGGCGAGCGGGTCAGAACCCGCTGCCGAGGCCATGCTCGAGGAGATTGGCCGTCAGCGCCTCGCTGGCTACGGCGTGATGACCCGCGACGCCGCGGCGACCGGGCAGCTGGTGGTCAGCGAGCATGAGTGCCTCGACGTGCTCTGGTCGACCTGTGACGGCGCGCTGTGGCACCGCCTCATCAACGAGCGCGGCTGGTCAGATGAGCGCTTCGCGCAGTGGCTCGGCGACCTCTGGACGCGACTGATGACGCGGCCGGACGTCGGGCAGTGACCCGACGAGGATCGTGCCTCTTGACGAGCGACCAGCCAGCCTCGGGCGGTCACCGCTCGACTCTGGTCAGAGGAGTGCCGCGATCATCGCCTCCGCGATGAAGCGACCGTACCGTTCCGGCGACCAACCCCGGCGAAAGACCAGCAGCTCGCACAGCTCGGGAGAACTGTACGTCCACAGGACGTCGGTCACTTGGGCGAGTGTGATTCCTGCGCGGATGTGACCGCGCGCGCGCAGTCGGCGTGCGTTGGTGGTCATGCGACGAAGGCGCCCCGCATCGAGCTCGTCCTGCAACGCGCGGATCTCGGGGTCGGCGGCCGCTGCTGCGTGGATCAGCACGAGGATCCGTGCGGCACGCGGGGCGATTTCCGCGCTAAAGGTGCCCCATCCCTGGATGATCTTGCGGGGATCCGGCTCCTCCTTCTGCAGGCGGTCTGATCGCCGCTCCGCGGCCACGGGGCCGCTGCCCTCGAGCACTCTCTGCCAGAGGGCCCGAACCAACCCTGGCTTGCCGCCGAACGACTTGTAGATTGTGTCCACGGAGACGCCCGCATCGGCCGCCACGGCGGCGATGGTGGTCGCGCCGTACCCGACGGTGAGGAACCGGCGTTCCGCGGCGGCGATGAGCGCCGCATGTCTCTCCGCGGCAGCCGCCCGACGACCCCTGGCGTTGTACGCACGGCGCTTGACAACAGGTTCGGGTGCGCCCATAGTCACGATTTGATTCTAGCATGCTGGAACGAATTCTTACGCGGAGGTCAGCGATGGCGGAGCAGGCAGCGGAGATGGTCAACCGGCTGGTGGATGCCGCCAACACGCACGATCTCGAAGCGCTCGTCGAGTGTTTCACCGACGACTATCAGAACGAGACGCCCGCGCATCCGGCGCGGAGCTTCCGCGGGCGTGCCCAGGTGCGCCGCAACTGGGAGCAGATCTTCGGCTTCGTCGCCAACCTGACTGCCGAGGTCACGCGGCTGGCGGTCGCCGGCAACACGGCGTGGACCGAGTGGGAGATGCAGGGAACCCGACGGGACGGCACGGCACATCACATGCGCGGCGTGGTGATCTTTGGCGTGCGTGATGGCATGGCTGAGTGGGCGCGCTTCTACCTCGAGCCGGTCATTGAGGGCGATGGCACCGTCGACGAGGCGGTTCGTGCCCAGGTGGTTCCGGCGTGATCCTCGTCGCCGGGGGCAGCGGACGGCTGGGCACACTGGTCGTGCGTGGGCTTGCCCGCCGCCACCTCGACGTGCGCGTGCTCACCCGCGACGTGACCAGGGCCCAGCACCTCGGCGACGTCGCCGAGGTCGTGGTAGGTGATGTGCGAGACCGCGCGAGTCTCGACCGCGCGATGCGCGGGGTGACCACGGTTGTGTCAGCTGTCCAGGGTTTTGCCGGGCCGGGAAATGTCACTCCCGCGTCGGTCGACCATGAAGGCAACAGGCACCTGGTGGACGCGGCCGCGGCTGCCGGTGCCGACGTCGTCATGCTCTCCGTCGTCGGAGCGACTGCGCGCCATCCGATGGAGCTATTCCGCGCCAAACACGCGGCCGAGCAACACCTCAGGGCCTCGACAGCGCGGTGGACGATCGTGCGCGCCACTGCGTTCGTCGAGATGTGGGCGGAGATCCTGGGCAAGGGGATCGTCTTCGGCCGCGGCGACAACCCGATCAACTTTGTGTCGGTACACGATGTCGCCGCCGTGGTCGAGCTCGCGGTGATCGATCCCAACCTGCGCGGTCAGATCATCGACGTGGGCGGCCCGGACAACCTCACCTTCAACCAGTTGGTGGCCGAGTTGCAGAATGTCACCGGACGCTCGCGGAAGGTCCGTCACGTACCTCGCTGGCTGCTCCGTGCCATCTCACCGGTCGCCCGACAGCCCGCGGCCGCGCTCGTCATGGACACGGTTGACCTCACGTTCGAGCCGTCGCCGAGGGCGCTTCCCGAATTACCTCTCACGGACAGCCGAACCGCACTGCGCATGGCGACACCTGCCCCGTGAGCGCGTCCTGGTTGCCGCGACGCCCTCATTGACGGCGCTGCTTGCCGAGATAAGGCAAACCTGGCGTACGCCAGCCTGTCGGCGACTGCACTCACTCAGGTCGTCGGCACGGCCCCTGACGAAGAGCGCCGAAACGCTCGTTGCACGACGCCGTCCATTGCCCTCTCGATCGTGCCGTAGCACTCGCACGCCGTGGCTTCAAGGGCGGCCCGGTCCACGATGGTGACCCGTCCCCTGTGGTACTTGATCAGCCCCGCCGCCTGGAGGATTCCTGCGGACCGACTCACGGTGGCCCGCCGCGAGCCGAGCATGTGGGCAAGGTACTCATGGGTGATGGCGAACTCGTCGGTGCGGACGCGGTCCTGACTCATCAGCAGCCAGCGGCTGAGGCGCTCCTCGTTGGAATGGAGCCGATTGCACGCCGCCGCCTGCGAGATCTGGCCGAAGAGGGCCTGCAGGTAGTCGGTCACGAGGGCGCTGAAAGGGCCGTCGCGCTCGACCTCGCTGAGGAAGGTCGGCGCATCCATGCGATCGCACCATCCCGCCACCGAGCAGACGGCTCGGAAGGTCAGTGCGCCGCCGCGCAGCAGCGGCACCCCGACGATACCCTCGTTCCCCACCGTGGCCACCTCCACGACGGCGCCGTCATTGAGCGGCGTGACCAGCGACACCACGCAGTTGCGCGGGAAGTCGACCTGGGAAATCGGCGCTCCCACCTCGAAGAGGACAGTCTTGATGTCGACGAAGACCGCGCGGAGCCGAGGCAGAAGGCGCTGGTATTCATCGGCTGGGAGGGCATCCAGAAGCTGGTTGGTCCCTCCGATGACGCTCCTATCGCCGTCCATCCTGGCTTCCCCGAACTGTGCTGCGCGCCGCTTGCGGTTCAGCAAGGCCAGCGCTGGGCAGGCGCCCTTTGTGCGCGCGGTGCAGGTTGAGGGCGGTTACCACCGCCCGACAGCGCATGCCACGTAGTCGGCTCGGCCGCGTTGCTTGCCGCGTCTGCGGTCTCGCTTCTCCAAAGCTCGCTGCGCTCATGTAGCCGTCATCCTTGCCCCGTGTTGTCGGCGGCGGAAGCTGTCCCGGCCCTCGGTCGAGCGCTTCGTCCTCGACGAGCCTGCCACCGTCTACTGGTTGCCGCTAGGGCCAGAGGTCCCCAACGTTCAGCCATTGGGGCCTAGCGAAAAGGCGTCCCGAGGAGATCGGTCCTTTCACTCGGCAGCCGCCGAGCGCCTTGCCAAGCACATCCACGCAGCTCCATGCCTTGACAGGAATATTCCTCATCGAGGATATTGACCCGCGTGGATCCGACGATGTTCAGCGCTCTCGCCGAGCCCAACCGCCTCCGCATCGTGGAGTTGCTGCGGGAGCGGCCGTCGTCGGTGAACCACATCGCCGCCCAGCTGAACCTTCGCCAGCCCCAGACGTCCAAGCACCTCCAGGTGCTCAGTCGCGCCAGGTTGGTCACGGTGCGCCCGGTGGCACAGCAGCGCATCTACGTGCTGCGCCCCGAGGCGTTCATGCAGTTGGATGCCTGGCTGGGTTCATTCGAACGCCACTGGAAGAACCGCCTCAGCAAGCTCGACAGCTATCTGGAACACCTGAAGGAACGATGACATGGTGCACAGCACGCCCGAGATGTGGGAGAACCACACACTCACGTTTGATCACACATTCAACGCGCCGCGCGCACTGGTGTGGGAGGCATGGACCCAGGCTGAGCACCTGGCCGAGTGGTGGGGACCGGAGTCCTTCACCAACCCGCGCTGCGAGGTCGACATGCGTCCTGGCGGCGCCATCCATATCGACATGCAAGGCCCCGACGGGGTCACCTACCCGATGGCCGGCGTGGTGCGCGAGGTGCATGAGCCGGAACGGCTGGTGTTCGTGAGCAGTGCGCTCAACCATGCCGGCGAGGCAATGTTCGAAGTGCTGTACACCGCAACCTTCGCCGCCGATGGCGACGTCACCCATCTCAGCCTGGAGACCCGCGTGCTCACCGTCACGCCAGTGGCCGGTCAGTACCTCCCCGGCATGGAAGCCGGATGGACCCAGAGCCTCCAGAAGCTCGACCGCTTTCTCAATAACCGCAACAACTCATCGAGCGCGGCAGCGCTCTAAAAAGACACCAGCTATGCAAGCAATTCGTCCGTGTCTGTGGTGCATCGACAACGCCGAGGAGGTGGCGGACCTCTACACCTCCATCTCCCCACCGTCCCAACAGCATCAGGCCGGGAATGAGGGCCGTCGCCGTGCCGGTTCCCGGCAGTGGGGTGGCCACCCCACCAGCGTGGCCTTTGTGGGCTGCGGTCTCCACAGGTGATGCCGCCCTTGCCGAGGACCCCACCCTTGACCTAGCCTCTACTGGTAGTAGATAATCCGAAGTATGGTAGAGGCACCAACTCGCAATAGACGCGCCGAGCGACACGAGGCAACCCGGGCTGAGATCCTCCAGGCAGCCTGGGAGCTAGCGCGAACCCAGGGCGTGGGCGGTCTCTCGCTGGGCGACGTGGCTCGCCATGTCGGCATCAGACCGCCCTCGCTGTACTGGTACTTCCCCTCCAAGAACGCCATCTATGACGCCATGTTCGCCCAGGCCAACCGTCAGCTCCTCGAGCGCATCGCGGCGCGGGAATGGCCGGAAGACCTCCGCGAGCTGCTCCGGGCGGTGGCGCGCTTCTTCGTCCAGTTCGGCACCGAGGACGTCGCCCGATACCAGTTGATGTTCCAGCGGAGCATCCCGGACTTCGAGCCCTCGCCCGAGTCGTACGCCCTCGCCCTGCGGGTGCTCGAGGAGATGAGGGAGCGGTTCGCCGCCGCTGGGCTAAAGGACCCGGCGCACCTCGACTTGTGGACCGCGCTGGTGGCCGGGCTAGCCGCGCAGCAGACTGCCAACCAGCCGGGCGGCGATCGGTGGCTCCGACTCACGGACGAGGCGTCCGAGATGTACACAGACCATGTACTGGGAAAGAAGGGGGCAAGGAGAAAGACGTGACCACGACCATGCCGACAACGGCGACAGCATCGCCAACCACGACGCAGTTGGCGGTCATCCCACCTATCGAGCACCGCGAGGCCATGGTTTTGGCAGCCGCGGAGTTCGCTCAGACGCTCGCCGTGCTGCGTGAACTGAGTGCAGACGACTGGCGACAGCCCACCGTCTGTGAGCTCTGGGACGTCCGGGCGATGGTCGGCCACATTCTGGGCATGGTGGAGGCCCAGGCGTCCATACGCCAATTCGTGCACGACTTCCGAGTGGCCAACAAGCGCAACGGCGGCGCCATGATCGACGAGATGACAGCCACCCAGGTCAGGGAGCGCTCACATCTCACCATCACTCAAGTCATCGAGCGCTTCGCCGCCGCCGCTCCCCGTGCGGTGCGTGCTCGCCGCCGTTGCCCGACGCCGGTGCGTTCGCTGGTGCGGATGAAGCAGGACGCGCCCTTCGACACCGAGCGCTGGCCTTACGGCTTCCTTCTAGACATCATCTTCACGCGCGACCCGTGGATCCACCGCCTCGACATCGCGCGCGCAACCGGCCGCGAGATGTCGCTGACAGCCGGGCACGACGGCCGCATCGTTGCCGACGTTGTCGCCGAGTGGGGCCGCCGTCACGGCAAGCCGTTCACGCTCCTCCTCACCGGCCCAGCAGGCGGCAGCTGGCGGTCCGGCACTGGCGGCGAGGGCATCGAGCTCGAGGCCGCGGAGTTCTGCTGGATCCTTGCCGGCCGAGCCCCAGGAAGCGGCTTGCTCGCCACTCGGGTGCCGTTCTGACGCGGCTGCCTCTGGCGTAGGCTTGCCTAACGGCGAGCCCAACCAGCGGTGAGCGCCGCGAGCTCGCGGAGGTGCTTCAAGTGACAGCAGTGAATTCCAATCCGGTTGTAGCTGCCGAGAACCCGTGGCGCAATGCCCAGCGCCAGTTCGACGAGGCGTCAGAGTTGCTCGGCCTCGACCCCGCACTGCGTGTGGTGCTGCGCGAGGTCAAGCGTCAGCTGATCGTCAGCTTCCCGGTGAAGATGGATGATGGCTCGGTGCGCATGTTCGAGGGCTACCGCGTGCAGCACAACATGACCAGAGGTCCGACCAAGGGGGGAATCCGATACCACCCGAGGGTCACACTCGACGAGGTCAAAGCGCTGGCGATGTGGATGACCTGGAAATGCGCGATCGCGGGGCTGCCATTCGGCGGAGCCAAGGGCGGGGTGATCGTCGATCCCAAGACGTTGAGCGTGGGTGAACTGGAGCGGCTCACGCGCCGGTACGCCACCGAGATCAGCATCGTCATCGGCCCTGAGTCCGACATCCCTGCGCCCGACGTCAACACCACCCCCAAGGTGATGGCATGGATCATGGACACCGTCTCGATGGAGCGCGGGTTCTCGGTCCCTGCGGTGGTGACCGGCAAGCCGCTTTCCGTGGGTGGCAGCCAGGGTCGCCTCGCTGCGACCGGGCGCGGCGTGATGTTCGTGGCCGTCGAAGCCTGTAACAAGCTCGGGCGCAGCCCAGAGGGCACGACCGTGGCTATCCAGGGATTCGGCAACGCAGGATCGGTGGCAGCCCGACTGATGGCGGAGCGTGGCTTCACCATCTGCGCCGTTTCTGACACTGGTGGCGCTATCTATGCACCGGGAGGGTTGGACATCGCTGCCGTTATCGCCCACAAAGCACGCACCGGGTCCGTATCCGCATTCCCCGGGACAAAGACGATCCGCGACGCCGAGTTGCTCGAGTTGCCGGTCGATGTGCTGATCCCCGCTGCCCTCGAGCACCAGATCACCTCCGAGAATGCCGGCCGCATCCAGGCGAAACTCATCCTAGAGGCGGCAAACGGGCCGGTGACCCCGGACGCCGACGCGATCCTCGAGCGGAGAGGGATCACGGTGGTGCCGGACGTGGTCGCCAACGCAGGGGGTGTGACCGTCTCGTACTTCGAGTGGGTCCAGGACCTGCAGTCCTTCTTCTGGGACGAAGACGAGATCAACGAGCGCCTGGAGAAGGTGATGTACCGCGCCTTCCATGAGACCTGGGAGACTGCGCATGCGCACCACGTGTCGCTGCGGCACGGTGCGTATTTCCAGGCGATCGAACGGGTGGCCGAGGCCACGATGGACCGCGGCATCTACCCTTGAACACCCGCCCGGCCCCACCGGCTAGATCGTCAAAGGGGAGAACTCTCCACGCGCGCCTAGTGGTGCTGCGAGGGATGCGGGAGCAGCCACAGATGAAGACGAATCGATTGGTGTTCGATGGTGCGCTCGTGCTTGGCGTTCAGCCCGGCGAGATGCTCCGTGTCGCCGTCGAGCACGAGGAGCCGGCCGGCGTGCAGGCGTTGGAGCGCCTGGACTGTGCCGGCCGATCGTTGATGGGGACCGGCGGCGTAGACGACCCGGTGTCGCCTGCGACGGCCGCACCGACGCTCAACCTCCCGGAATACCGTGTGCGCGTCTCCGTCGGTTAGGTAGGGATCGATTATCTCGCGCAGGTGTTTGGCGCTGCGGCCATGACCGCGGCTGCCGATGAAGAGGAACACAGGTGGTGCGGGGCCGGCAGCCTCAAGCGCCACGTCGACCAGGGCATCGAGCTCAGCATCGGTGCCATGGACAAGGGCGACCAGAGGGTGCCGGCCCTGTTCATCGACGGGGAGATGCACCCGCTCGAGACGTTCGGCGTGCGGAATCGGACCCGGCAGACCGCGACGGCGCCGATGCAGTTGGGTGATCCCCACGGCACCTAGGCCGAGGAGCGTGACGGTGCCGCCGAACAACGTGGCCAACGGTTTTGCGAACAGGTTGGTTGTCCATGCCAGCACAACCAGAACCGATGTCAGGATGCCGACACAGAAAGTGGTCGTGGAAGTGTGCAGATGGACGTGGGTCGCCCCGTGTCCCACGGTGCGAACCCGGTGGCGCCGTTCGCGTAAGCGCACGATGTCCACGCAGATGCAGGTGACGCTGAAGGCTCCCAGCAGGCCGAAGGCGTAGAGGTCGCCGAGGATGCCCGCGCTCCCGCGGGTCGCGATGACGATCGCCATCGGGATGACGGTGGCGAAAAGGATCGCCCAGTGAGGCGTGTCGCGCAAGTGGTTGCGGCGTTGCAGCAGGGCCGGCAGAAAGTGCATCTTCGACAGCGCAAGGAACACGTGGTAGCAGCCGATCGTCGCCGTGTTGCTGGCGAAGATCAGCAGGAGCGCGGCGGTCAACGCCACCTCGGTGCGCAGCAGAGGTCCAGCCGCGTATCCGGCGAGCAGCGAGATGAACTGGTTGGGATCACTCCGGCGGGTGTCGAGCAGCGTCGTGGACCAGAGCGTGAGCAGGGGGCTGGTGAGGGCCACTGTCACGATGACGAGGACCATCGCGCGCGGTGCCACGCGACGTCGTGGCGTGGCCATCGCCGGTGAGAGCTGCGAGATGCTCTCGAGGCCCGAGAATGCCAGGAAGGCACCCGCGTAGCCGGTGAGTAGGCCCACCCCACCAATGGGGTGCGCGAGTACTTTCGGAACCGCCCCGACGGCCGCGCCGAAGCCCGCGCGGGCTACGACGGCGACGATCACGGCGAATTGGCTGACCAGAGCGAGAGCCGCGATGCCCGCCGTGACCTTGGCATCGGCGCTGATGCCATTGAGGTTGAGGAGAGCAATGACCACCAGAGCCGCGATCGTGCACGGTACCAGCAGGTTCAGGACCGATGGCACAACGGTGCCGAGGTACGTGATCCCCGAGACCGCGCTCAGCGACGAGGTGAGGAAGTAGTCAACGAGGATGAACAGGCCGCCGAGCAGGCCCACGAAGCCGTTGACGGCGTGAGCGCCGACGGCGACGACGCCGCCACCCTCGGGGTAGCGGATCGTCACCTCAGCGTACTTCAGGGCAAGAAGCACGAAGACGATCAGGGTCAGGGCGACGAAGAGTGCGGCGTGCGCGCCCACCTGATTGAAAAGGATCCCCGGGGTGTAATAGACGGACGTTCCGAGGTCGGCGAACACGACCGCCCAGCAGAGTGTGGGTCCGAGGCCGGTGATGCGCCGCGATCGCGACGTCCGCCCTCTGTGGGGACTACGCGGCACCGTCGGCCAGTCCGCAGGTCAGTGCCTGCTCCGACGGTCGCCGCCGGGCGCCGGCTCTGGCCTGACCACCACGACCGGGCAAGGTGCAGTCTGCACCAGCGCGCTGCTCACCGACCCGAGCAGCAGTCGGCGCACTCCGCCGATGCCCCGCGAGCCGATGACGAGCAGGTCGGAGGGGCGGAGAAACTCCTCGATGATCTCTGCGGGAGGCCCATTGAGAAGCTCGATGGAGGTGGGGGCGGTGTTGGCTTTGCCCCGCTCCTGCTCCACCTTGGCAAGCATCTCCTCGGCGAGGGATCGCATGTCCTCGGCCTTCTCGGTGTCCAGCGGCGGTGCCAGCCGAGCGTCCCCCGACCAGCGCGCCGACAGAGTGGGCCGGGCGACCACCACGCTGAGCGGCAAGCCCCGCACCTCCGCCTCCTCGACCGCGAAGTTCAGAGCGCGTTGCGCGACCGGAGACCCGTCGATGGCGGCGACGATGCGCGCGGGTGTCATGAGGGCCTCCCGCCTGGACGGCGACGCTCGTCGCTCATCCGGCGACCTTCAGCTCAGGTTGGTTGTCAGCGTCGAACTCTTCGGCGGCGATGGCTGCCTGCACTTTTGCCGCCGGCATGGAGAGGGCCACAGCCATGTAGTAGATGACCAGGCTGAGTACGGCCACAACCACCAGGTCGAGGTAGAACGGAATTGTGCCGCGGCCTCCGGTGAACTGGCCCAGGTAGGAGATCACCGCCATGCCTGCGAGCCAGGGCAGCACCCAGATCGACGCCTTCCAGTCCACGACGGGCCTTTTGTCAGGCTTGCGGAAGGCCATCGAGATGCCGAAGAGCACCACCCCGATGATGAGGGCGCCGAACAGCTTGTCGACGGTGGTCCAGCCCGACCAGTACACAATCAAGTCGGCGGACACGAAGCCCAGCGGCGAGAGCACGGCCGCAAACGGCAGGCGGTATGGACGCACACGATCTGGATCCGACTTGCGCAGCGCACCCAGGGACACCGGGGCGAACGCGTACATGATCGCCGTCGCGGACGTGACCAGGCCGACCAGGCTCTGCCAGCTCGGGAAGGGCAGGAAGACGATCAGCCCGACCACGAACGCCAGCAGGATCGAGACCCAGGGCACCCCGCGCTTGCTGACCTTGTCGACGACGCCGGGGATGTAACCGTTGCGGCCGATCGCGTAGGAGAGCCGCGACGAGGTTCCCAGGTACACGAGGCCGGTTCCGGCCGGCGAGATGAAGGCGTCGACGTAGAGGAGGGCGGCGAGCCAGCCGAGTCCGAGACCGGTGGCGATCGTGGCGTAGGGACCGAAGTCGCCCTTGCCGACGATCGCACCCGCCCAGCCGTGGACGAGGTTCTTTGGATCCAGCGCGCCGATGAAGGCGACCTCCAGGAGCAGATAGATGATCGTGCCGATCACCATCGCTCCGATCACGGCTCTCGGCATGTCGCGGGCGGGGTTCTTCGACTCGCCGCCCATCTGGATCGCCTGCTCGAAGCCTTGTACCGCGAACACGATGCCCGCGGGCAGAGCGGCGAAGATTCCGTGGACCCCGAAGGGAAGGAACCCGCCGCCGGCGGTGAAGTTGGACGCGTGAAAGGACACCGCGATCAGCACGATGACCGTCAGCACCGGAATCGCCACCTTCCAGATCACGGTGATCTTGTTGCTCTCGGCCAGCCAGCGAACGCCGAGGATGTTGAGCGCGGTGAAGGCGAGCATCATGATCGCTGAGACGACCAGTCCCCTACCAGTCAGCGTGGCGTCTCCGTTGACCAGTCCGGGCGCCTTGTTGTTGAGGTAGGACAGCGCAGCCTCGACCTCGATCGGCGCGATGGTCACGGCCTGTAGCCACGCAGCCCAGCCTGCGGCGAAGCCCGGAATGGAACCGAAGACCAGATGCGGGAAGCGCGCGGTGCCGCCTGACATCGGGTAGGTCGAGCCCAGCTCGGCGTGGATCAGCGCGAGCAGCGCGATGATCGAGCCACCAAGGATCCAGGCCACAAGCGAGGCCGGCCCGGCGATCTGAGCGGCGAGCAACGCACCGAGCAACCAGCCCGAGCCGATGATCGAGCCCAGAGAGATGAACATCAGCGCGGTCAGGCCGACCTCGCGTCGGAGCTGACCAGTGACCCCGGGGGTGGCCGGCTGCGCCGGTGTTACGCCTTGGGCCATATCGCACTCCTCCCAAACCTGTCCCGGGGCAGCTGGCTTCGTGTCCCCGGAACGTTGGCAGTCCGGGGCGGTGCGGATCCCAGAACCCTATCCACAAGTCCGACCGCCGGCGATCCGCCAAGACAAACGAAAGTCACGACGCCAGGTTATGGACCTCGAAGCCGGTTTCCTGCGGTGGCGAGGTGAAGCCGCCTTCGATCCCCTGTTGCATGCGGGGCATGAGGGTGCCGTCGCGGAACGTCTCCCAACTCTCTCGCGAGTCGTGGACAGCGATGATTGTCCAGCCGCCATCCGACGGTCCGGCCGCGTGGTAGATCTGGCCTTCGGGCAGGCTGTCCCTGGACGGGTGTACCGCCGCGATCGACGCCTCGTACTGCTCCTTCGTGCCGCCCGGAAAGTGATGCACGATTCCGTACGCCATCTCATTGTCCCTCAAGAGTGATCGAGCCCTCACGAGCCCGACCGCGGCAGTCTAGATCTTTGGAATCAGTGTCGTGGCAACTCGGCGCTGGATCCGATCGGGTGCTCGTCAACGGCCAGGGCGCGCTGGATGCTCGTGCGCGACGCGCGCGGCTGAGGACGCCCGCGGTATCAGCGTGCAGCGCGGGCAGCACGCGCACGGCGTCTGCCCTCGTGCATCGCCTGCACGCGGCCCGGTGGGATCGCCTTGCCCGCACCGATGAGGCTTGCGGGAAGGCGCTGCGGCTTGGGGAGCAGATCGGTCCAAGAGCGGCGTTCTTTGGCCAGCTGCGGAGCCGTGTGGATGGTGAAATCTGTTGGGGCGACCTGGTCGAGCTCGTCCCAGTCCAGGGGAAAAGACACGGGCACACTGGCGCGCACCCGCGGGCTGTAGGCGGCGACGACGGTCGCGCCACCGACCCGGGTGGCGTCGATGAAGACCTTGCCGCCGCGCTGATCCTTCATGAACGCGGTGGTCGCCAGAGAGGGATCGAGCTGCTCCACGCGCGCCGCGATCCCGCGCGCGGCAGCGGCAACGTCCTCATGGCTGGCGCGGGTGACCGGCACGAAGACGTGCACGCCCTTGGCACCGCTGGTCTTCACGGCTCCGGTGAGGCCGTACTCGCTGAGCGCCGTGCGGACCAGGTGCGCGGCGCAAACGGCCGCGGCAAAGCCCTCGCCCGATGGCGGATCGAGGTCGAGGACCAGAAAGAGGGGCTTGTCGAGCCGCCCGGCGCGCAACAGCGCGGGGTGGAACTCCACCGCGCGCTGGTTGGCGAACCAGAGCAGAGTGCGCCGGTCGTTGCACAGCGCGTACGACACCTCGCGCTTGGATGCGTCCGCCCACATCGTCACCGTGCGCACCCATGACGGCGCGTACTTGGGGACGTTCTTCTGCATGAACGGCTGTTGCCCCCGGACGGCGCGGATCACGGAGAGCGGCCGGTTGCGCAGGTCGGGGATGAGCCGATGACGCACGGCATCGAGGTAGCGGACGAGGTCGCCCTTGGTGGCGCCGGCCTCGGCGAAGAGCGGCGCGTCGAGATTGGTGAAGGTGAGCGCGTCGGTCATCAGGCGTTGATCCTGCACGTCCTGACCTCGGTCTGCCATCCCTGTGCCGGAGGCGAATGAGGGGTTCGCCTGCACGTGGCATGGAGTGAGCCGTTGGTAAGCAGAGCTAGATCTGCCCGGCAAACGGGCGGCTCCCATCAACGATCTTGTCGGCGTATTCCTGCGGATTGTCGCGAGTCATGTATGCGTCCTCTTCGGCGATCCAGACATTCCACATGGCCTCAATTTCCATGTCCGTTTTCCCGTCCATGCCTGCATCCCTGGCGAGGCCGCGTTGGAGGCAAAGCTGCTTGGGGGTATCTACGAAGATCCCGTAACTGATGTACGGCCTGAACTCTTTGCGTAACGCCGCCGTGCCTTCCAAGATCATGACGTCTGTGACGGGTTGGCCAATGACTGGTTCAGGGTGATGATCGGCCCACCACTTTGAGCGGGGATAGCTGAGCTCTACTGACCCTTGGCCAATCGGCTCGAGCACCTGCTCGATGAGTAACGGCCACCAACTGAAGGGATTGTCCCAACTAGCAAAGTCATCGGTGCGGATGACTTCGGCGCTGAGCCTGTCTGCCAGCGCATCCGCCAGGGTGGACTTGCCTGACCCGCCATGGCCATCAATGGCCAAGAGCTTAATGGGCAGGCTTCGTCCGGGCCAATTCTCCGGGTTCATGAGGCCATCGTTAGGAGATGCGCCCTCCGTTGTTGCCATGCTCTCAGTTAGCCATAGTCTCACGGAGGCGTCAACAGGCCGTCGCTGCTTCCACCCGTGAAGAATCGCCACAATAAGTCCTGTCTACTTGGCGCGGCCAGTGCATACATCACAAATTCCGGGTCCATGGATTCGAGCAGCGGGATCACGGCGACCTCACCGGATACATTGCCGCCGACCATCGTCGGCGGGCATACAGCAACCTCGCCGAGTCCGCGCCGCATTCTGAGCAGCACCTCACGACCGCGAAGCCGCGTGCGTAAGTACTTGGCGTCGATTACTGAGGTGCCGGCAGAAAGCTAGGCGGTCAGGTCGCGGTACCGGAAGCTCGCCCCGGCGACAACGGCCATTCCAATAGCGTACAGACCCGCAATCAGTAGCGCGGTGGCATACGGCACCCCTGTCGACGTTTCGTTGCTGAGCACGGATGCCTGGCCGCCCGTCAGCACAACGGAGAGAATCCGGCCCGGCAGGTACTGGCCGACCGTCGACCAGACCTGGTTGGCGAGGCCTTCAATCACAAACAACCAGGCTATCGCGGCACCCACCGCCCCGGCGGGGTTGCGGATCAGCACGGCAACAAGCGTCCCGAAGATCGTCCAGCCCACGACGGCGAGAACCAGATTGCCCAGAAATGCAAGGTAGTCGGCGGTTCCGGTGGAATCCCACCACGTCGCCGTGTTCACGCCTTCGTGCGGGGCGACAACCATGGCCACCAGCGTGCCAAGACCTACCGTGAGCACGGCTGAGATGATCATGTACAGAAGCAGTGCCAGAACCCTTCCAGCGAGGAGTCGCAGCCGGCCTGGCTCTTGTACCAGTAGGCTTCTCCACGTCCCCTGAGTCCAGTCCGCGCCCAGGACCGCCGCAATTGTGATGAGCACGATCACCGCTACCAAGGTCGCACTGGGTTGAAGGGTGCCGGTCAAACCAACATCGGTATTGATCAATACCTGTTGTTCCAGCGAGCGCCTGTGGATTCGCGCCAAGGTGATACCGACGGCGAGCGCGGTGATGCCCACCATGGCAACGAGCGCCAGGAGGATACTGCGCCGACGAATCTTCGGCCATTCGGCCATGAACGCAGCGAGCATCAGTTGATGCTCCCGATGATTTGCAGGAAGCTCTCTTCCAGTGTGCTCTGGACCTGGTGCAGTTCTACGAGGGTTGCGCCCGACTGCATCGTGAGCCGATTGAGCTCGGCCGCGAAGGACGACGGAGCCGCAATGCGCGCGTGGCCGTTTTCCACCACCGCCGCGTAGCCGCGATCGCGGGCGATCCTGACAACGACATCGAGTTGCGCGGGTGACTCGGTGGCCACGAGTATTTCCGAGGATTGACGCCCTGGCAGGCTGGCCGCCGGGCCGCAGTACACGGCCTTGCCCGCCACCAGAACGATGAGCCAGTCAGCGATCTGGTCCACCTCGGCTAGGAGGTGGCTGCTCACGAGAAGCGTCTTACCGTCATCTCGCAGGCGCCTCAGCAATTCGCGCATCTCGATGATCCCCGGCGGATCGAGGCCATTGGCCGGCTCGTCAAGGATCAGCAGCTCGGGGTCAGAAAGCAGCGCAGCCGCAATTCCGAGGCGCTGCTTCATGCCGAGTGAGTACGTACGGAACATGTCCCGTCCGCGATCCGCGAGGCCTACGGTCTGCAGTAGCTCAGTGATGTCTGCGTGGCGATGTCTACCGAGCGTTGCAAGCGTCGAGAGATTGGTTCTCCCCGAGAGAGTCGGGTAGAAGGCGGGCCCTTCGATCAGTGCGCCAACTCTGTGCATGAATGCGCGCGGGTGATGAATCGACTGACCCAAGACCGTGGCGTCGCCACCTGTCGGGCGAATCAAACCGAGCAGCAACCGCAGAGTGGTCGTCTTTCCCGCGCCGTTCGGTCCCACCAGACCGACGATGACACCCCGGGGCACCTGGATCGAGAGTGAGTCGACGGCACGGCGCCCTCCGAAGCGCTTGGTCAGCTCGTGGGTTTCGATCGCGGTCGGGACCGAGGCCGCCACAAACTCAGGGGGTGCAACAGGCGTCACATCCTGAGTCACCATCGCATTGTGGCATGACATCACCGGCGTACCCCCGTGGCTGGTACGGCCATGTGATCCGACGCCGCTGACCGACCCCGAGGCTCGAGTCGGTCTCTCGGCCGGCGTGGAGTCATACTCTCAGTGCCACAGCGCTCCGGCACAGGGCGTGAGCGAACCGTATCGACGCCTGGGGCTCGATCACCCTACTTGGAGCCTGGGGCTCGATCACCGGCGTCCATACTGCTCCATCACCGATGACAGGTCCTTCTTGTACGCTGGCGCGCTGGAGGTGCGTGAATGAGTCGTGATCCGTACGCCGATCTTCCTCAGGTGCCGTGGTTCAGCCTGTCGAGCGATGACATCAAGGACGGCGAGCAGTTGCCGTCGGCGCAGCGAAGCGGGATCCTCGGTGCCGGCGGAGAGGACGTGTCACCCGCCCTCTCGTGGAGCGGCTTCCCCGAGGGTACGAAGAGCTTTGCTGTGTCTGTGTACGACCCCGACGCGCCGACGGCAAGCGGGTTCTGGCACTGGGCCATCGTCGACCTTCCCAGCAGCGTCACCAGTCTGCCGGCCGGCGCCGGTGACCAGGCCGGTCAGGGCCTGCCATCGGGAGCCTTCCATCTTCGCAACGACGGAGGCCTCGCCGGTTACCTCGGCGCGGCGCCGCCGCCGGGGCACGGCCCTCACCAGTACCACTTCGTGGTGCACGCCGTCGACGTCCCGTCGCTCGGCATCGGCCCCGACTCCACGCCCGCGTTTCTCGGCTTCAATCTGTTCACGCACACGCTGGGCCGCGCGCGCATCGTCTCCTGGTACGAGAACAGCTAGGGCGCCGCGGGGAGGTATCCGCTTGCTCTCTGCGGCGCATTGATCGTTGCCGGGTGCGCTGCCATTTACGCCTGGTTCTTGACTGGCAGGCGCTCGACCATCATCGACCATGCCCTGCTCCGCCGTCAGCGCTGCACGCGCGT
>DATBZP010000052.1:0-10311 GCA_036513135.1 Candidatus Dormiibacterota bacterium
GCATCTTCGAGTACTTCCACGAGGAAGGAGAGGCACCGCCCAGCTACTGGGTCCAGCGCCAGTTCGGGATTCCCAACCTGAACGCATACCTTGATTTCAGCAACGGACCGTCCGGTCTGGGACCCCCGATGGTGGCGGCCACGGCGGTCGCGGCGGGGGTGTGCGACGTCGCGCTGGCCTACCGGACACTGCCGCAGCGCCAGGGGAACAACGCTCGCGTCGCGCAGTCATTGAAGGCGGCCGGTCCAGCCCAGTACTCGGATGTCTTCGGCCATGGCGCAGGAATTCTCGGCAACTACGCTCTCAAGAAGCGCAGGCGCATGGCCGAGTTCGGGAGGGGCGCCGAGGAGTACGGGCTGATCTCGATTAACGCGCACCGCTGGGCCGGTCTGAACGATCGGGCGCTGTTCGCCACACCTCTGTCGATGGAGGACTACCTCGGCTCCCGCGTCATCGTCGACCCGCTCCTCATCTACGACTGCGACTATCCGATCAACGGCTCCTGCGCTGTGCTGGTGACGACTGCCGAGCGAGCGCGGGATCTGCCGCATCGACCGGTCCTGTTCGACGCCATCGCCTGGGGAACCGGAGCCGGAGCGGACTTCAACTTCATGGACGACTACCTCTACGGCGGAAGCATCGACTGCAGCAAGCGCCTGTGGTCGCGCTCGCAGTTCACGCTTTCCGATGTCGACACCCTTGCCATCTACGATGGCTTCACACACCTTCCGATCTCGTGGATCGAAGCCCTCGGCTTCTGCGGAAAGGGCGAGTTCGCCGATTGGGCGATGGGCGGCCAGACGATCGGTCCTGGCGGTTCGATGCCCCTGAACACATCAGGCGGAATGCTTGCGGAAGGGCGCTTGCAGGGCATCGGACTGGTGGCCGAAGCCGTCGTCCAGCTGCGCGGCGACGCCGGAGGTCGCCAGGTCCCCAATGCGAAGGTGGCTCTCGTCGCCGGCGGCGGAAGCAATGACTGCGGCGCATACCTCCTGTACGCCGGATGAAAGTGCTGCGATGAGGGTGGTCTGATCGTTGCGCACCACGGCCGAGTTGGTTCGCTTCTGGGCTCAGCGCCGCCCTGCGCAGCCGCCCACCTGGTTCGAGGGACGGACCCGAACGTGGGCTGAGCTCGACCAGCTGACGACTGAGCTGGCGGCCGGGCTGGTCGAACGCCTGGGCGTCCAGCCTGGCGACCGTGTCGGGATCCTCGACAGGAACAGCGATGACTATGTCGCTTTGCTCTACGCCTGCGACAAGGCGGGTGCGGTTGCCACTCCGCTCAACTGGCGCCTGACCGGCGGTGAGGTCGCGCGACTGTTGTCGGACGCCGAGGCGACATGCGTCGTCGCCGGCGACGCCTTCAGCACCGCGGCGGCATCAAGCGGCGTCCGGGCCATCGGCTTCGAAGAGCTGCCGAAGGTGGAGGGCGCCGCCGACCCACACCAGGACGATGAGTCACAGGCGTTCTGGCAGCTCTACACCTCGGGGACGACCGGTCTGCCCAAGGGAGCCATGATCACCGGCCACAACCTCTTCAGCACCATCTCGAACTTCGCTATCGAGATGCCAGAGATGAGTCAGGGTGTTCGCTGCCTGGTTCCTATGCCCCTGTACCACACGGGCGGATGCGGCTGGTGCACGGCAGTCCTGCTTTTCGGAGGTACTGCGGTCGTGATGCGCGACCTCGATCCCGACAACGTGCTCAGCACCATGGCCGAACAGGAGGTTCACGTCGGCTTCGTGGTCCCTGCTCTGCTCCGAGCCTTGACCCGGAGCGAATATGCCCGAAGGGCCGACTTCTCGCGCCTCGTGTCGATTCTTTACGGAGCGTCGCCGATCGCGCTGCCGGTGCTCGAGAAAGCGATCGCGACCTTCAAGTGCAACTTCCTTCAGTGCTATGGACTGACGGAGACGACCGGACCGGTCACCTTCCTCCAGAACGAAGACCACCAGGGAGAACGCCTCCTGAGCTGCGGGCGGCCGACGTTCGGTTCCGAGTTGAAGGTGGTGGACGCGGATATGGGTCCTGTCGAGCGCGGCGCGATCGGAGAGATCGTCTATCGCGGACCCGGGACGATGGCCGGTTACTGGAAGCGGCCTGAGGAGACTGCGGCCACGATCCGGGCTGGTTGCGCACGGGCGATGCCGGTACGGTGGACGACGATGGATTCTTCTATATCAAGGACCGCGTCAAGGACATGATCGTGTCGGGGGCAGAGAACATCTATCCGGCGGAGGTCGAGTCCGTACTCGCGGCTCATCCGGGAATTGCAGACATCGCCGTGATAGGGGTGCCAGACGAGGCATGGGGCGAGGCGGTGAAGGCGATCGCGGTCCGAAGGCCCGAAGCGGCCGGCCTGACCGAGGATGCCGTAATCGGATGGTCACGCCAGCGGCTCGCGGGCTACAAACGCCCGAAGTCGATCGATTTCGTCGAGGCCATCCCCCGGAATCCGAGCGGTAAGGTCCTCCGGCGCGAACTTCGCGAGCGCTACTGGCAGGGTGTTTCACGGCGCGTGAACTGAGCACGAGGTGCCGGCAGACGGCCCGGAATCAGGTGACCGGCCAAGTCTCCTCGCCGCGGTCTCCGACCCAGGCTCTGGGTCCCTTCTTCAGGGTCCCGACGACCGGCACCACCTGCTCGAACGTCCGGTCGTAACCGCTCGACTGGATCTTCCACTCGCCCTCAACCTTGACGTAGGTGTCCTGGTAATAGCCGGCACCGTGGAGGACCGTCCCGTCCTCTCTGTAGTTGGTGTCTTCGAGAGCCCAGATTCCCTTCGCCGTCGTCGGCGTGAGCAGGGAGATCTCGGCGTGGTGCGCCGTGTGCAGGGACAGGCGCTTTCTCCTGCCGAGAAACTGGACGATCGCGTCGCGCCCGTCGAACGTGTACTTCCCATCCGTGTACCAGGTGTTCGCATCCACGGCAAAGCAGCCGGCAAGGCCCTCGACGTCATTTCGATCAAGACACCGCATGTATCGGTGCTTCAGCTCCTTGATCGCCTCCTTCGCTTCGAGCGCCTCCACCCGGCTCTCGAGATCATCCCTGCTCATCGCTCATCTCCTCGGAACTGGGTGCCTACTTCGAGAGGTCAGTGGCTGGTGCCGGGACCGCCATCCGGGTAGACGAGATCGAGCAAAAGGTCCTTCAAACCGGCCGCGGTGAGGGCCGCCCTGAGCATCTCGACCATCATCGTCTTGGGCACCAGGCAGTCCTCGCATGCCTCGGGTCCGGCAATGACCTCGACCCTCAGCGAGTCGCGGTCAGGCGCCGACACAGCCATCCGGTACCCGTCGGCCTCGAGGGCAGATGACAACGGCACCAAAGCCGATTCCACCGCTGGTGGGGTCACCATCGCGTCCATGCTAGCAGGCCTGGAGCGGTCGTTACAGGAATCAGCGGCCGGTCAGACGGGCCATCACCGGCTCGAACTGCTCAGGTCGTCCGTGTCCTTCGACCTCGTCCAGGGTCAGGCAGTTGATACCCCACCGGTCGCGAATCTCGATCAACTTCTCGGCGACACTCTCGACGGAGCCGATGAAGACGTGGGGTGAGCCCATCAGCTCGGCTTCGCTCAAGCCGTGTCCAAGGTTCGCCGCCTGCCATTCGGACAGCCGTCGCAGCTCGCCTCGCGCGTCGTCGGTGATCATGGCGCCGTGATAGAAGGCATGCGTGTGGAGATCGCGAGTGGCCATTCTCGGACCAGCCACCTCGCGCACCCATCCGACTTTCTCGTCGGTGGCGGTGGCCGTGCCGTTGTTCAGGTCCATGCTGCCGTCGGCCGCCGCGCGCAGGGAGATCCCGACGAGCTGCGCCTCCCGCGCGGCCAGCCGCAGCAGGCGACGACCGCCACCACCGATGAAGAAAGGCGGATAGGGCTGCTGGATCGTGCGTGGGTACTTGGCGAACCCTGTGACCTGGTAGTACTTGCCGACCAGGTCGACCGGGCCCTGAAACATACCCTTGTAGATCGCGAGCGCCTCCTCCAGACGGTCGATTCGGACGCCCGGCGGGTCATATCGCAGTCCCGCCTGGCGGTATTCAGGCTCGGCCCAACCGGCGCCCAGGCCGACGATGAGTCTGCCACCGCTGAGCTGGTCTATTGCGGCCAGCTCTTGGGCCGCAACCGCCGGGTGGCGCAGGTCGTTGTTCATCACCGCGACTCCGACGCGCAGTCGTTCGGTCACGGCCGAGACGTGCGCCATGACTGCAATCGGGCCGAGCATGTTGCGCAGGTGGTCCGCGACGAACATTCCGTCGAAGCCGAGCGCTTCAGCACGGCGTGCGACATCGGTCAGGAGCCGTGCCGGAACGCCGCTCGCCGAGAAGAAGAACTGGAACGGCCTCGCGCGCTCCGGCTGAGCTTCCAGGCCGGGTGAGACCGGCTGGATCTCTGAGGACGTCAACTGCCGCCCGCCTCGGCTGCCGCTTGTTTCGTACCGCCGAAGTAGATCTCCTGGATGAGGTTCGCGTCGACGACGTCCTTCGCGGCCGCCGTGTACACGCTGTGCCCGACGTCGAGCACGACCACCTTGTCTGCGAGGGCGAGCGCGTCATGGACCACCTGCTCGACCAGCAGGATGCCAACGCCCTCGTTCTTGAGTTGCGTGATCGCCGCGAACAGCTGCTTCACGATCACCGGCGCGAGGCCCGCCGTGGGCTCGTCGAGAATCAGCACCGACGGCGACGGAATCAGGGCCTGCGCGATGGCAAGCATCTGCTGCTCGCCACCACTGAGGGTGGACGCGGCCAGCCGCCTTCGCTCGCGAAGGATTGGGAACCGAACGTACTGGCGCTCGATGGCAGCCCCGATGTCGCGGCGACGCCTGATGGTGTAGTAGCTCGCTATGAGCAGGTTCTCTTCGACAGTTCGCTGGCGAAAGATCTTCTTCCCTTCCTGGACCAGCCCGAGACCCATGCCGATGCGCTTGAACGCGGGCACCTTCGAGATGTTCTTTCCCCGCCAGTTGACGCTGCCTTTCCAGAGCGGGAGGAGACCCATGATCGCTGACAGGGTCGTGGTCTTGCCGGCTCCGTTGGGTCCCAGGATCACCGTCGCCTCGCCCGGCCCAACGCTGACCGAGATGTCCCACACCGCTTGCAGGTCGCCATACCCGGTCGAGATTCCGTTGACCTCCAGGCGGTCCGTCATGCGCTCATCCCACGCGCAGGCTCGCCGAGGTAGCTTTCGAGGACCGCTGGGTTCTTTCTCACCTCGTCAGGGGTGCCCGTGGCGATGAGCCGGCCCTCGCGAAGTACGTGAATGACGTCTGCGACCTCGAGCATCATGTGGTAGTTGTGCTCGATGACCACCACCGAGGCTCCTGCCGCCGCCGTGGCGCGGATCAGGCGGGCCAGGCGATTGACATCCTCGAGGTCGAGCCCCGACGCAGGCTCGTCGAACATCAGGAGCGCAGGGCGCGCAGCCAGCGCTCGGGCCACCTCGAGCAGCCTCCTGGTGCCGAGGGGCAGCGAAGCACCCTCCACGTTCTTCAGATGACCGAGGCCGACGGCCTCGAGCAGGCGGGCCGCCTCCGCTTCGTCAGTGCGTACCCGACGCCGGTAGGAGGGCAGGCGGAACATGGCCGCCACGAGCCCTGAGGCGTCGCGGGCGTAGCGGGACGATGCGACTATCTGCAGGCAGGTGAGGCCGTCTGGAATCATCGGGGTCTGGAAGGTTCGTGACACCCCGAGGCGCGCCACGACCGGCGGACTCTTCAAGGCAATCGATCGCGCTCCCAGCTTGATGTCGCCGCGCTCCTGCCGATAGAAGCCCGAGATCAGGTTCAGCAGAGTCGTCTTCCCCGACCCGTTGGGCCCGATGATCCCGGTGACCTGTCCGGGTCGGGCCGCGATGCTCACGTCGGCCAGAGCCTGCAGTCCACCGAATCTCTTGCTGACATTGTCGACAGTGAGCTCCTCTCCCGGAAACTCGCCGAGGTCGAAGGTGCTCACCTCGCCCTTGGGCCGCATTTCGGGAAGGGGCCGGCGAAAGATACGGCGGCGTAATCGCCTTACCAGGTTGCCGAGCGTCCCGCCGCTGCCACCCGCGAGCAAGACCCCGCCGGCCACAAGGAAGATTCCGTAGGTGACCAGTGACCACTGCTGGAACTGCGCCGTGCGCAGTGGTCCGAGCTGGAGGATCGCGCTGCCTACCAGCGCTCCGTAGATCGTCCGCGATCCGCCGATGATCGAAGCTGCAAGAAAGGCGATGGTGGTCGTGAAGTCGAACTCGCCAGGTCCCACCCAGCTGTTCAGGTAGTCAAGAAGGCCCCCCGCGATCCCGGCCGGGACCGCGCCTATGACGTACGCCATCAGCTTAAGCCGGTAAACGGACATGCCCAACGACGACGCCAGGATCGGGCTCTGCCTGAGCACCTGGAGCGCGACACCGTGTCGAGACTTCACGAGGTTTCTGAAGGCGGCAAAACCCACGATCGTGACGACGACGATCGAAACGTAGAGTCCAGTGGAGTCGAGAGTGACGCCCTGGATCGCGGCGAACGGTATTGGCGAGAGGCCGGTGAACCCGCCGACCTGGTTCGGAAACGCTCCTGCCATGTCGGGCACCAGGAGCACCAGGAAGAAAGAGCACATGGCCAGGGCCCAACCTCCTAGCCGCAACCCGGGGGAGCCCGACAGGAAACCGATCACGGCGGCCACCAGACCCGTGACCGGAACCGTGATCAGCAGGTTGTCGTACCCGTGTATCGACAGCAGCGCGCCCGTGTAGGCGCCGGCGGCGAACATTGCAGCCTGCCCGAGGGCCAGCTCGCCGGCGAAGCCGTAGCTGAAGTTCAGTCCCACGACCACCAACCCGTATATGCAAATAAGCTCGATCTCTCGGAGGATGAATGGCCCAGGAGCCAGAGTCGGCATCAGAAGCGCGACCACCGCCGCCGCGATCGGAACCAGGACCCACGGAGGTCGCAAACCGCTCCAGAATCGCGGGTTGGGCACCTTGTTGACCTCTGCGGCTGTGTCGGCTCGCAGGGCGTTCATCAGACCACTCGGCCCTCACCCCGGCCGAACAAACCGTGGGGCCTTATCGTGAGAACGACCAGGAGGAGGAGCAGAACGGCAAGGTTCTGGAAATTTGCGTTCAGGTATCGGGCCACAAACGCCTCCAGCAGTCCGGCGGTCATGCCTCCGATCAGGGCTCCTCGCTGGCTGCCGAAGCCGCCAATCGCAAGAGCCACGAAACCCTTCAGCGCAAGGGCGTCACCGAGGCTCGTCTGGGCAAAGGTGGCGGAAGCGATGAATGGCCCGAACGCCACGCAGAGTCCTCCCGCGAGCATGTAAGCGCCGATCGACAGACGGCCGACGTTGATGCCGCGCAGCACGGCTGCAGTCTTGTCCTCGGCAGTGGCAAGGCTGGCAAGCCCGACCCTCGTCCTCCGCAAACCCTGGTCCGCGAGTATCGCGACCACCACCGCGGTGACGATCATCAGGATCTCGGAGGGGAAAATGCGGCCGTTCAGCAGGGTGACCGCACCGTTGCTCGAAATCAGGCTTGGCACCGACTGGGCGTTGGTGCCGAAGATGACATTGGCGAGACCTTCGATCACGACCCCAACTCCGACCGTGGTCACGAGCTCCCCCTGCACTCCCGAACCCGGGAGCAGCCTGATCGCGGTGCGTTCCTCGATCAGTCCCAACAGCCCACCGACCGCGACCCCGATCACGATCGTGAGGGCAAGAGGCCAGTGGAAAAAGGCCAGGCCCAGCCACGCAACGAACGTCCCGACCATCACGAATTGTGCCTGGGCGAAATTGAATGTTCCGGTGGGGACGAAGACGATGTTGTAGCCGACGGCGACGAGCGAGTACAGGGCTCCGCCCACGAGGCCCGAATAGATCGTCGTCATCGATTACCCCGATGTCGCCGAATGCATGCCACAAAACCCCTTCCTGCGCAACGCGACCTGACACCGCACGCCTGGACGGATGATGCGGGCGAGGATCCACTCGCCCGCATCGTATGTCCGCCTCAAGCCGACTGGGAGGGAACCTTCGTTTAGGAGGTTGGAGGCACGAACTGCCCGTTGACCAATGGGCCGACGCTGACGATTTCGAACTCGTCTGCCGGGTTCACCGGAGCGTGGCTGGCCGAAGTCCAGCCGAAGCCGGATGGTGAGAGCAGTAGTTGGGCGCTGCTCGGCACCGTGAGGTTCTCGAGCGCCGCCTTCATCTTGTCGTTGTCCAGGGAGCCGGCCTGCGTGGCCGCGAGCTTCATCAACTGCAGCGCGTCCCAACCCGACAGGTAGTTGTGGAGGGGCCCGGTGATCACCGGAGCCACGGTCTGAAGTGTGTCAGCGAAGTTCTTGAAGGAAGCGGTGGACGAGATCGAGCTGCCGGCGACGTCGGCGGTGAACGCGAAGATGCTGGTGCCTGTCAGGGCGCTCTTGTCACCACCGACGAGCGCGAGGTCGTCGGACGACGAGACGCCCAGGTCGCCAACCATCGGCACATTCCATCCGATCTTCTTGCGGTCCTTCAAGACGGTGCCGATGTTGGCACCAAGTCCGGACCAGATGATCAGGTCAACACCCTGAGACTGCAGCTGCAGGAGGGCAGGCGAATCGTCCACTGCGGTGGCGGAGAAGGTCAGGTTGATGTAGGGGATGTTTGCCGCCTTCAGCTGAGCTCCGATCTGCTGGTTCTCGGTCTGCCCGTAAGCGGCGTCCGACGTGAACAGGGCGAGCTTCTTGAAGCTCATCTTCTGGACGTCCGCGACCAGGTACTTGGCGGTCAGGCGGGCATCCGTGGAGTTGTTGAAGTGGTAAGGAAACTGCTTGGGGTCCTGGAGCTGCGTCGCGCCGGTGTTCGTGACGCTGATCACTTTGTACTGACCAGCGATCGGGTTCTCGGCAAGCGCCTCATCGCTGCTTCCACCGCACTGGCAGAAGTTCCAGGTCCCGCCGTCGGGCGGCGTGGAGGTCAGCTGTTGCGTGAGCAGGCTAACCCCGTTGGTGGCGCTGCCACCGGTGTCGTACGTGGTGATCTTGATCTTGTGACCAAGAATCCCACCCTGCTGGTTGAGCACGATCGCAGCCGACTGCATGCCAAAGTGAAACGAGGCAGCGAGAGCACCCGTTGAGCCGCTGATCCCGGCGACGCTGATGACGTTGAACGGAACCGAGCTGCTCGGCGAGTTGGCGGCGGTGCCACCACCGCTGCCGCCGCACGCCGCGGCAACCATGACCACGGCACCAACCAGTCCCAGGAAGCGACTCTTCATGCAATAACCTCCCATGTCGTCTGCACGCATTCCACTACCTGCCGACCCCCTTCCTCAAAGCGTGGTCGGACCAGAGGCTGAGTTTGCTCAGCGATTCGCGCGGAATCCTAGCACAGGACGAACGCTACAGACAGAATTGATTTTGATGGCTTCCCGGGCACGGTCCCGGCCTTCGGTAACGAGTGATCTATACAGGTAGTATCAGGGGCGCTCGATGAGGGACGGAAGTCCGGTAAACCTTCGGTCAATCCAGCTGCCGGAAAGCTGCCGCGTGCTCCAGGCCGAGGTTCGGGAGTTCCTGGTCGAGGAGCTCGGCCCCCGCCGCGGCCGCTCCGCCGACACATGGAGTCACCACGACCCCGATTTCAGCCGCAAGCTTGGGGCCAGGGGCTGGATCGGGATGCTGTTCCCCAAGAGGTACAGCGGCCACGAGCGCTCGGTGCTCGACCGTTTCGTGGTCACGGAGGAGCTTCTGGCGGCTGGAGCTCCGGTCGGCTCGCACTGGATCGCCGACCGGCAGAGCGGCCCGTTGATCCTTCGCCGCGGGACCGAGGAGCAGCGCACGCGGTTCCTGCCTGGGATCGCCCGCGGCGAGGTCTATTTCTCGATCGGAATGAGCGAGCCTGACGCCGGGTCAGACCTGGCCGCTGTCCGGACGGCCGCCCGCAAGGTCGAGGGTGGCTGGCTGATCAACGGGCTCAAGACCTGGACCACGCACGGCCACCAGGCGCATTACATGATCACCCTCTGCCGAACCTCACAGTCCGACGACCGTCACGACGGTCTCAGTCAGCTCATCGTGGATCTCAAGGCCCCAGGCATCCAGATCAACCCGATCAGGTACATGACCGGGGAGCACCACTGGAACGAGATCGTCTTCACCGACGTCCTGGTTCCCGACTCGATGGTGGTGGGAACCATCGGCAAGGGCTGGGAGCAGGTCACTTCGGAGCTGGTGCTGGAGCGCAGCGGGCCAGAACGTTTCATGAGCGTTTACGGGCTTCTGCCGGCGCTGATCGACGAGCTCGGCACGGACCTCGACAGCCGGGCTGCGGTGGCGCTCGGA
>DATBZP010000053.1:0-9063 GCA_036513135.1 Candidatus Dormiibacterota bacterium
GCTGATCAGCAATGAGCCGTCCATCCAGGTGCTCAACTTGAGCTTGCGCTGCTCGACCTGCTCCGCCTGCTCGGCGGCGTAGGTCTTGGGGTCAGCCGCGTGCCGGGCGTGGTGGCAGATGTAGAAGAACTTGCCGGGCGAGTTCTCTCTGGCCTTCTCGACCAGCAGCCTCTCGTCAAAGCGCTCTTGAAGCGCCTCGGCGGTGCGGGCCATCACCGCCAGGTGGGCGAAACCGATCTCGCCATCGACAACCGCCTGATGACTCTCCGGAAGCTGAGCCAAGATCTCGCCGACTGCGATAGCGTTGGCCGCCGCGCCGGCAGCCATGTGGCAGTTGAAACGAAGCCAGTCGATCGCGCTGACCGAGCCATCCTCATCCCAGACGTCGGACGCGGCGAACTCGGCCGCCTCCCGGGCGAAGGCGACTTCCTGCAGGTCGATCACCCGCCGGCGCTGGATCAGGCGCTCGCGAAGCAGGTCGTTGGAGACACAGACGTCTTGCGTCGCGAGCATAGAAACAGACTACCAAACAAACGTTCGTATGTCAATACTCTGGCACGTGAATTTCGCGCCCAAGCCCAACCCCAACACCCTTTTCCCAGTCCTTCCCGACACGCTAGAACACGATGCGTGCTGATTTGCCACCAGACCCCACCCCAACACCCCTTTCGCAGTCCCTTTTCACTCGTCGCGCCGCGCCTCGGACGCCTCACCCGACACCCACTTTCCAGTCCCTCTCCTCACCACCAACGCCGCCTCCGTGCAACCCTCGCGTAGTACCTGTCTTCCAGCCAGCCGATAGGCCGGACGAGATACAGAGAACCCAGAACTCGCCACCCGCCGCCCAGCTCCCTGAACACCCGATTGATACCGGCCGCCCCCTCGAACCGGCCGTCCCTCCCGACGGCCCAAGAGGCTCGTCCGACCTCTTCGCGAGTCAGGCCCAGCGACTCGATGCCGCGTTCTTGGTTCGCGCGGACTGCCACGCGTTCATTGCGATCGTGCCGTTCAACCCATCGTGCGAGTCGAGTGCAGAATTCGCACTCGCCGTCGTACACAAGGGTCAACCGGCCATCCGCCACCGTCCGAAACTACACTGACCAGCAGTGCTGGAGGTTCCGGACCGCTACAACGTCGGCGCCGATCTCCTCGAGCGCAACCTCAAGGCAGGTCGGGAGAACAAGCTGGCGATCCAATCCGCGGCTGGGGACCTCACCTATGGAGAGCTTTACAAGCTTGCCTGCGGGGCGGCCCAGGAGCTGCGCGACCTGGGGGTCAGGCGCGAAGAGCGCGTCCTCATCGTCGGATACGACGGTCCCGGCTGGGTCGCGTCATTCCTCGGCGCGGTCCTGCTTGGCGCCATCCCCGTACCCGTCAACCCGCTGTTGCAGCGGAGCGAGGATTACGACCACTACATCGACGACTCACTTGCCCGTGTCGTGGTCGTCGACGCCAGCACAGAGGAGAAGCTGAAGCCGGCGCTGGCTCGGGCCGCAGGCGCCCCACGCCTGCTGCGCGCGGATCAGATCGCGCCGGGCCCCGAGGTCGCCGCGGCGCCCACTCGCAAGGACGACATGGCGTTCTGGCTGTACAGCTCCGGTTCGACCGGCAAGCCGAAGGCCGTCGTGCACCTCCAGCACGACATCCCGTACACCTGTGTCACGTACGGCGAGCAGGTGCTCGGCATCACCGAGCGCGACACGACCTTCTCGACCACGGGCCTTTTCCACGCGTACGGGTTCGGCAACAATCTCTCCTTGCCCTACTGGGTCGGCGCGACGACGGTGCTGCATGCCGGGCGTCACACGCCGGCAACGGTGCTCGAGACGATCGAGAAGCGACGTCCGACGCTGTTCTTCTCCGCGCCGACGCTCTACAACGCAATCCTCAACTTCGAAGGCGCCGCCGGCCGCAACCTCTCATCGATCCGTCACTGCATCGCCGCCGCCGAAGCGCTGCCGGCGGAGGTGTGGCGGCGTTGGAAGGATGCCTTCGGCCTCGTCATCCTCGACGGCGTCGGCTCGACCGAGATGTTGCACATCTACTGTTCGAACCGGCTCGACGAGCTGCGGCCCGGCTCGAGCGGCAAGCCGGTGCCCGGGTACGAGCTGAAGATTCTTGACGACGAGGGCAAGGCTGTGCCGACTGGAGAGGCCGGTGAGCTCTACGTGAAGGGTGACAGCGCGCTGGCGCTCTACTGGGCTCAGCATGAGAAGACCAAGCGTTCGGTGCTCGGCGACTGGTTCGTCACGGGCGACCGGTACCGGGTCGATGAGGACGGGTTCTTCTGGTACGAGGGACGGTCCGACGACATGATCAAGGTGAGCGGCCTGTGGGTTTCGCCGATCGAGATCGAGTCTGTGCTCATGGAGCACCCGGCGGTTGCCGAGAGCGCGGTGGTCGGCATCGGAGTCGGAGGGTTCATGAAGATCAAGGCGTTCGTGATCACCAAGAAGGACGCGGCCGCGGGAGATGCGCTTTTCGCCGTCCTACAGGAGCACTGCAAGTCGCGCCTTCAGCGCTACCAATACCCGCACATGATCGAGTTCGTGTCAGAGCTGCCGAAGACTGTGACCGGCAAGATCCAGCGCTACAAGCTGCGCGAGCCCGCTCGCGAAACGGCGTCGGCATAATGCCGAAACATATCGCGGTCCTACCGTGCGACGGTGCGGGCAAGGAGGTCGTCCCCGAAGCCGTCAAGGTGCTGCGCGCCGCCGGCGCCGACTTCGAATTCGAGGAGTTCGACGTCAACGCGGATGCCTACATGCGGACCGGCGTCGCCATCCCCGATGATGTGTGGTCCAAGCTCGAGAAGGCGGACGCGATTCTTTTCGGAGCCGTCGGCGATCCCCGCGTGCCGGAAGCCGACTATCTCGCGGGGATCCTGCTTAGGCTGCGCTTCGAGCTCGACCTGTACGTCAACCTGCGGCCGGCGACGCTCTACGACGACCGCCTGTCACCTCTGCGCCGCGAAGACCGAAGGGCGGTGCACCTGCTCGTGGTCCGCGAAAACACCGAAGGCCTTTACGTCGGCATGGGGGGTCGCTTCAAGAAGGGCACCGAGCAGGAGGTGGCGATCCAGGAGGATCTCAACACGTACCCCGGCGTCACCCGCATTCTCGAGTACGCGTTCGAGGTCGCGCGGAAAGAGGTCGTGATGGTCGACAAGTCCAACGCCATGACCCACGCCGGCGGGCTCTGGCAGGAGCGCTGGAAGGCAGTCGCGGCTGCGCATCCGAACGTCAAGACTCGCCACCTGTTCGTAGATGCGGCCGCAATGCAGCTGGTGAAGGACCCGAGCCAGTTCGACGTCATCGTCACCGGCAACCTGTTTGGCGACATCCTTTCCGACCTGACCGCTGAGCTGATCGGCGGCATGGGGATAGCGCCGTCGGCAAACATCAACCCGCGATCGGGGCGCGGCCTGTTCGAGCCCGTGCACGGCACCGCTCCGGACATCGCGGGCCGCGGGATCGTCAATCCGATCGGGGCCATTTTGAGCGCTTCTATGATGGTTAGACACCTGGGCCATGAGGACATGGCGAAAGCGATCGAGGGTGCGGTCGAATCTGCCATCCGCGCGGGAGACTGTACGGGTGATCTTGGTGGCAACCTGTCGACAGGTGAGTGCGGCGACGGGATCGCGAAAAGGTTGAGGGACTGATTTGCCTGTGGGTATGACGATGACGGAGAAGATCCTGGCTCGTGCAGCCGGACGCGAAAGCGTGCGCCCAGGCGACCTCGTCCTGGCCAAGGTCGACTTCGCGATGGGGCACGACCTGACGATCCCGCCCGCCGGCAAGATCATGCGCGAGCAGATGGGGGCGGAAAAGATCTGGGATCCGGAGCGTGTCGCCGTCACACAGGACCACTTTCAGCCGGCTAAGGACGCCGCCAGCGCAACGCTCGGCCGGCTCACGCGAGAGTTCGCGCAGCAGATGGGCGTCAAGTGGTATTTCGAGGTCGGCCAGGGAGGTATCTGCCACACCGTGCTGCCCGAGCACGGGCTCGTGCTTCCCGGCGAGCTGGTCGTCGGCGCCGACTCGCACAGCTGCACGTATGGCGCGCTCAACAACTTCGCAACGGGCATCGGGTCAACCGACCTTGCTTGCGTCTTCGCGCTGGGTGAGCTGTGGTTCCGCGTCCCGGAGACGCTCAAGTTCGTCTATCACAACCGTCTCAAGGAATGGGTCGAGGCGAAGGACCTCATCCTTTACGTGATCGGTCAGATCGGCGTGGACGGCGCGCGTTCGAAAGCGATGGAGCACACAGGCGATGCATTGCGACACATCGGCATGGAAGCTCGCCTGACGATGACCAACATGGCGATCGAGGCCGGCGCAAAGAACGGGATCATGGAGTTCGACGAGGTGACCAAGAAGTACCTCGACGGCCGCGCGAAGCGACCGTACACGCCGGTCAGCTCAGACCCCGACGCCGAATACGAGAAGGTCCTCGAGTTCGATGCCGAGAGGGTCGAGCTTGGCGTCGCCAGACCCATGTCACCTGACAACTACTCGCCGCTGTCGGAGGTCGCCGGCACGAAGCTCGACCAGGTGTTCATCGGTTCGTGCACCAACTCGCGGATCACAGATCTGCGCCGAGCGGCCGCAGTGCTCGACGGACACAAGGTGGCGCCGGGCGTGCGGCTCATCATCACGCCCTCATCGCACCAGGTCGCGATCCAGGCGGAAAAAGAGGGGCTGATCGGAGTCTTTCTCGCCGCCGGGGCCGCCTGGACGACCGCGACCTGCGGCGCGTGCCTGGGCGGGCACATGGGCGTACTCGGCGAGGGGGAGGTGTGCTTGAGCACGACGAACCGCAACTTCCCCGGCCGGATGGGCCACCCCAAGGCGCTGGTCTACCTGTCCAACCCGGCTGTCGCCGCGGCCAGCGCCGTGGCGGGCATGATCACGCATCCGCGAGAAGTGCTCAAGAAAATGCCGGCCGGGTTGGCTTGACCAGCTTGAGTCCCCCCACCCCGACCCTCCCCGGCAAGCGGGGAGGGGGTGCTACGGAGCTGCCGTCGTGACGCTGCCCAAAGTCATCCGCGGCCGGGCATGGAAGTTCGGCGCCAACATCGACACCGACCAGATCATCCCGGCCAAGTACGCGATCTACTCCCTCGACGAGGCGGAGCTCGGCAAGCACGCGATGGAGGGCGTTCCCGGCCGGGAGGACTGGGCAGCGCACGTGACGCCGGGCGACATCCTGGTCGCCGGTTCGAACTTTGGCTGCGGGTCCTCACGTGAGATCGCGCCGGTGGCGATTCGAGGCGCGGGCATCTCGCTCGTCATCGCGGACTCGTACGCGCGCATCTTCTTTCGCAACGCGATCAACATGGGCTACCCCATCCTCCAGTCGCCGCAGGCGGCCGATGCAGTTGAGGAAGGGGACGAGCTCGAGGTCGACCTCGAGGAAGGGATCGTGCGCAATTTCAGCAAGAGCAACGAGTACCGATGCGAGGCCTTCCCGAACTTCATGAACGAGCTGCTGCACATGGGTGGGCTCGTGCCGTGGGTGCGCAAGCGGCTGGAAGAGCGGCGCGCTGCTGCGCACGTCTAGTGCCTCAGAAACCGCCCCTCCCCGGCCAGCGGGGAGGTGATAAGCCCGTCGAGCTGCAGGAGCCGCTTGGTGAGCTCGCCCGCGACCCCACCCGCTTCGCCCACGACCTGAAGTTCCCGCCGTCCGACAAGATCCGTGTCTACGACGACACGCTTCGCGACGGCGAGCAGATGCCGGGCGTCGCCATCACGCCGAAGGACAAGTACGAGCTTGCGCGAATGCTGTCCGACATCGGCGTCCACATCATGGACGTGGGCTTTCCCTCCGTTTCGGAGGGTGAACGCGAGACGCTGAAGCTCATCCTCGAAGGGCGAAAGCGGGGTGAGCTGCGAGCTGACCTCGAGGTCGTTTGCATGATGCGCTCGACGAAGAGCGACATCGACGCGACGATGCGCGTGATCGATTCGCTCGGTCACAAGCGCAGCGAGGTTACGTATTTCATCTTCACATCAGCCTCCGACCTGCACGTCAAGTACAAGCTGGGCAAGACCTTGCTTCACCGTGAGGGGATCCCGGAGTCCGAGTGGCTCGAGCTGCCCGTGTCGCATTACCGCGCCGCGAACCTCCGCATGATGTGCGAGGCCATCCGTTACGCGCGGGAGCAAGGCGCCGAGTCCATCGAGTTTGGCGGCGAAGACGGAAGCCGTGCCGACGTCGACTACATCGCCGAGATCCACCGCGAGGGATTGAAGGTGGGCGGGACTCGACCTTCGACTCCCGACACAGTCGGCTGCTACTCGCCGTTTGCGGTGCGCGAGTACATCCCGGCGATCAAGGCTGCCGCACCGGACGCGCCGCTCGTCGTGCACTTCCACAATGACCTGGGACTTGGCGCGTGGAATACCGTGATGGCGCTCGGCTCCGGCGCCGAGGTTTTCACCACGAGCGTGAATGGCATCGGTGAGCGCACGGGCAACGCTCCGATGCACCAGGTGCTGCTGCAGCTGCGATACCTGTTCGGCATCGAGATCCCGCGCTTCAAGTACGACAAGCTCCGCGCGCTCGCGCGTCACCTCGAGAAGGTGAGCGGGATTCCCGTACAGCCAAACGAGCCCGGCATCGGGCTGAACGTCTTCACCCACGAGTCGGGGATTCACACCGCCGGCATGCTTATCCATCCCGCGATCTATCAGTTCATGCCGCCTGCGGACCTGGGCGCCGAGATTTCTTATGTCTACGGCAAGCATTCCGGCGCCCTGGGGATCGAGCACGCCTTGCGTGACGCAGGAATCCGACCCGAGCCGGAGCTCGTGGGCGCGGTGCTGGCGGAGGTCAAGAGGATCCGAGAGGAACGCGCGGAGCGTAGTGACTTCTCCGACTTCCACCGCCGGTACTACGATCATCTGAATCACATGGGCTTGAGCGCCGACGAGGTGGCCGACATCGCCCACGCTCTGGCTGACCACAAGAAAAATTGATGGCGACGACAACCCGCGCCGACAAGTCGACTAAAGGGGAGTATCTCCATCTGCATCGCTGGATGTGCATGGCGAAAGCGCTCGACGACCGGATGCACATCCTCGTCAAACAGGGCCGTGCGCCGTTCGTCGGCTCGAGCCGGGGGCACGAGGGCATCCAGGTCGCATCCACGGCAGCCATCGGAGCAGAGGACTGGCTCGTCCCTCACTATCGCGCGCTCGCCAACTCGATCGTGCGCGGACTGACGATGAAGGAATGGATGCTCGCGGTCTTCGCCAAGGCGGCTGATCCGCTTTCAGGGGGACGCAACATCCCGGGTGGCTGCTTCAGCTACCGGGCGCTCAAGATCGCGCCGGTCTCGCAGGTCGTCGCGAGCTGGATCCCGAAGGCTTCGGGGATCGCCTACGCGGCCAAGCTCAGGGGCGAAGGCTCGGTCACGCTGTGCACCTTCGGTGACGGTGCGACCAGCCAGGGAGACTTCCATGAGGGGGTCAACTTCGCGGCCGTGCACCGCCTGCCGATCGTGTTCGTCTGCGAGAACAACAGCTACGCGATCTCTGTGCCCATCCGGCTTCAGATGGCGAATCCCAACGTCGCCGACCGGGCCGCCGGATACGGCATTCCAGGTGTGACTGTGGACGGGACCGACGTGCCGGCGTGCTACGCGGTCTGCCGGGAGGCCGTCGATCGGGCACGCCGAGGAGAGGGGCCGACCCTCGTCGACGCCAAGATCTGGCGCATCAACTCGCATACCTCCGAGGACAACCAGCTCAAGTACCGGACCAAAGAGGAGATCGCGGACGCGTCCGAACACGATCCTATCGAACGCTACGTGGCCTGGCTCATCGAGCGTGGCTGGATCGCCTCGGAGGAGGCGGCGAGCGTCCAGGCGGAATGCGACAGGGAGGCCTCGGACGCCGCCGACTGGGCGGAGCAGCAGCCCGATCCGGCCCCCGAAGACGCGTTGACCAACGTATTCGCGTGAACCTCGGATACAACTCGGCATCCCGGGGCTAGACTGACCACGATTTGGAATCCGAGTCCGGGAGCCCTAAGGAATCGACGCCGCCGGAAGCGCCCGCTCCGGCAGTGCCGACGCACGAAACAACCCCGGTATGGGCCCGCACGGTTCCTGTCGCACCACCGCTAAGCGATAACGGCTCGCAGTCTGCCTTGGACACGGCTCCGGAGGCCGACCCTCTACCAGCGCTGCCGATGCAGAAGGAGACTGCGCCCGATTGGGCGAAGATCGAGGCTCCGGCCGAGCTTGCAAACGAGACCGATCCGAAGCAGGCGGTGCCCATGCAGAAGCCGGCCCCGAAGTGGGCCCAGACTGTTCCCTCGCCGCAGGGAGAGGCCATCGACGAGGTCCCCACCACGGTGGTTCCCGAGAGCGATAACCAGCGATCGTGGCCGCCGGCCACGCGCCCGCAGGATGTGCCTCAGGTCGACAGCGCGCAGGATGCGCGTCTAAGCGCAATGCAGGAGGACGTTGCTCCCGCTCAAGGGGCAATTCCCGAAGAGACAGACGTCTGGCCACCGGAACCGCCCACCGAGCACTCGATGCCGGCCTGGCCGCCGTCCTCAACCCTCAGCGAGGGACTGCCAGAGCCTTCGACCATCCCAGACGCCGATCCGATTGCCAGCTGGCCTGACTCGTTCGACTCCGTGCCGGCGGTAGAAACCAAGCCGCCCGCTGCCGGGCCCGCACCAGCGGCAGCACCTCCTGGGGCTCCGGCGCAGGCGGAAGGCAAGTTAAGCCCGACGCAAACTCCACCGACCGCGCCGACAATCCCGCCCGAGCCGCCGTCCGCTGCCGCGCCGTCCCTCGCGACCGAGCCGCCCGCCAAGACCGTGCCGCCGGCTGCGGTCGTGCCGCTGGCCGCGACAGTGCCGCCCGCCAAGACCGGGCCACCCGTCAAGACAGTGCCGCCTGTCAAGACGGTGCCACCTGCTGCGACCGTACCCCAGGCTCAGGCTGCGACCGTGCCGCCGGCCGCGTTCGCGCCGACTGCGTCCGCCCCGCCGACTGCGTCCGCCCCGCCGACTGCGTCCGCCCCGCCGACTGCGTCCGCCCCG
>DATBZP010000054.1:0-3918 GCA_036513135.1 Candidatus Dormiibacterota bacterium
GAGCCTCTGTGCGCCCACGGCGCATCGTCTCTTCCTGCCACGGCGGCGCCTGCACCTGAACGGCCAGTCGTTCGGCTCCTGCAGCGAGCAGGAAATCGCCACGGTGGGCGGTTTCGAGAAACGTCCGCTGGCGTGCGCTCAGGTGAAATGTCTCCTGCAGCTTGGCTGCCTCGCCGGGACGCTGCGCGCCGAAGAAGACCACTGCTGGGTTGGTGGCGACCACCGTTCCTTGTTCTGAGCTCAGGAGGTCGCCTGGATTCTGGGTGGCGAAGACCAATGAACCGTCGTACTTGCGGATTCTTCGGGCGAGGCTGACCACAAAGCGACGTATCGTCTGATCTTCGAAGAGAAGGCCCAGCTCGTCGATGACGAGCATCCGCCGATGGTCCTTGCGCTTGATGCGCGTCCACAGCGCCTCCGCAAGCAGGAAATGCACTGGGGCCACCATCTCCTCGCGGAGCTCGCGCATTCCGAAGGTCACGATCGGCGCTTCCAGGTCGACGTTGGTCGGCGAGCTGAACATCTGGCCGAGGCTCCCGTGAACCCAACGCTGCAGGATGGTAGCGATGCGCGAGCCCTTGGAAAGATGATCGGCGACGTCGCGCAAGACTGGTTGATCGAGCTCGCCGTAGGCCGCCCGCACCGCGCCTTCGAGCAATGCTCGCTCCGACTCGTCAAGCCCGCCGCAGATGGTCGCGCACAGGTCGACGGCGTCGGCTGCGGCTGGTCCCAGCCAGACTTCATCGCGGCTATCCGACGGTCGGAGATCGAGCACGTTGAGCGCATGTCCTGAACCAAGGGCCAGCTCCACGTCGACACCCCCGAGCTCCCTGGCGAGCCTGCCGTACTCATGCTCGGGATCTATGACGTACACCTGGACCCCTCTGCCAAGCGCGCCCATCGCGAGCGATGAAAGCAAATACGTTTTGCCCGCCCCGGAATGTCCGAACACGCCGATGTTCGCGTTTGAGTAGCGCCGCTGGTCGAAGGGGTCGACGAGCACGGGCGCTCCGGTCGCGACGTTCCGCCCGATGACCAGCCCGTCGGGCTGTTGAAGGTCCGACTCGAGCCAGGGAAAGAAGGTGACCAGCGCGCTCGTGTCGAGGACGCGCTTGCGCCCAAGGCGCTCGACGCCCAACGGCTGCGTCGCGAGGTAGCCGTCGAACATGCGCAAGGTGCAGGGCTGGAGCTCGCAGAGAACGGCCCGGGCCGCGGACTCGACCCTGACCGCGCCCGCCTCGAGCTCGTCGAGGCCCGGGGACGTGAGTGTCACGTAGACCGCGACGTGGAACGCCTTGTCCTGGCTCGAGGCCAGCCGGCGCTGGAGATCTTCGGTGTTCGGCAGGGCGCCGGCCAGAAGTGGATCCGCCGACCCCGCGTCATGCTCGAGGAGTCGAGTGGCACGCATGTTGATCAGCTGGCGCTGCAGGTAGTCGACGATCCAGGCCACCGGCAGCGGGGTCACGTGCCATGCGAGCCGCAGCTTCAGGCCCGGGGGCAAAAGGCGGAACAGCCAACCCGCCTCGAGCTCCGTGCCGGGCAAGCGATGGACAAACCAGGTGCGGCTGTGCCCGCCTGAGTGCAGGTAGCGATTGGCCAACTCCTTGCCGAAGTAGACATCAGCGTTGGGAGACGCCACTTCGAAAGCCACGCCAATCTCCCGCAGCGCCGGCTCGAGGTGCTGGGCATTAACTTCGGAAGTGACCAGCGAAGTCACGAATCGATGCGCCGATGGCGTCCGAGCGACCTGATCGACAAAAGACATGTCCGCAGCGCGCATGTCATCGAAGTCAACGGGCGACGTATGGTCTGGATCGGCGTGTCCGGCACCTGGAATGACTTCGGTCAGAACTTGAAGTGGACCGTCAAGGCCGTCGAGTAGGCGGCGGAAAGAGTTGATCCAACGCGAGCGGTCGCCCTCCGCCGCGCCGGCAAAACCGAGCGATCCGGTTTTGATCACGGCAGTGCCCGGCCCTCCCTTCCATAACGGCGCCGGGGCCCGAGAGACGACTCGCACAAATCCGAGGTTGACTTCCGAGATCACGCCAGTGCGGTGACCGCCTCCGCCGGACGCACTGACGGCGGTTCACTCGAGGGTTTGACTCGCAGCCACCGCGTGGTCCAGGTCACGCGATGGGTCCTCGCGACGAACAGCGCTAGGTCGACCACCCAGATGTCAGCCGGCGTGCCCCGCCACCGTCCCCAGGACACGACGGCGCCGATCCCGATGACCAACGCGGCAGCCACGGAACGCAGCGCGATGGGCCCCCATGACGCGGACCAGAGTGCGAATCCGGCAAGCAGCGCGATTACCGCGTAGGCCAACCGCGCGGGAGTGAGGCCGTAGAGCAGCCTATCCTCGAGGTCGACGTCGAGCGGGACCCGCGCCGGCATGTGAAGCAAGGTACGGCGGGAGTGCGGCACGGGGAACCCCGGTTGTTAATGGCCTGGGTTCCTTAGAATCGACTCTCGGTTCCAACCACCGCGCGCTCGCGTAGCTCAACTGGCAGAGCAGGGGACTCTTAATCCCAAGGTTCAGGGTTCGATTCCCTGCGCGAGCACCAATATGTTGTGCAAGTTCGGCTGATAGGTCCCAAAAGGCCTTCGGCTGATGGGTTACACACCTTCGGTTGATGCGTCACACCTACTTCGGCTGATTTGTCACGCTCCCGCGCATGAGGGAGATGAGCGTGACTGAGCAGAGGTACAAGGCGGTCCTGGCAGTAATTGGCGACGGTCGGACGGTGAGCGAGGTGGCCACAGACTGGGGCGTGTCTAGGCGAACGATGCACCGGTGGCTGGTGCGCTATGAGGGCGACGGACTCGAAGGCTTGAATAATCGGTCGCACCGGCCGGCCCAAAGCCCGCATCAGATGCCACCGGCAGTGGAGGCGATGGTGCTCGAGATGCGCCGCTCACACTCTTACTGGGGAGCGCGCCGAATAGCCTTTGAGGTTCGCAAGCGGGTTGAGCGGGCGCCCTCAGAGTCGGCGGTCTACCGCTGCCTGGTCCGTGCTGCGGTCATCGACCCGGTCAGTCGACAGCGGCGCCGGGAAACCTGGAAACGCTGGGAGAGAGGTGCGCCGATGGAGCTCTGGCAGCTGGACACGGTGCATGGCTTTCTCCTGGCCGATGGGACCTCAGCCAAGGCGCTGACCGGCGTTGACGACCATTCCAGGTACTGCGTGTCGGCTCGGCTGATGGCCAGGGAGCGAACCCAGTCGGTCTGCGACGGGTTCAGTTCAGCTCTGAAGACCTATGGCGTGCCGGCCCAGGTCCTGACTGACAACGGAAAGGTCTTCACCGGGCGCTTTGCCCAGCCGCCGGTCGAGGTGCTCTTCGACCGCATCTGTCGTGAGAACGGTGTCGATCACCTGCTCACGGCGCCGCGCTCCCCGACCACCACCGGGAAGATCGAGCGCTTTCACAAGACCCTCCGAGTCGAGTTCGACACCAGGCAGGTGTTCCGCAACCTGAAGACAGCACAGGAGGCGCTGGATGAATGGGTTAACTACTACAACACGCAGCGTCCGCACCAATCGTTGGCCGACGCTACCCCGGAGAGCCGCTTTCGCGCCGGCGACGACCAACCGCAGCACCGTCTGACTCCGCGGCCCGAGCGCAACGGTGAGCAGTGGGTCAGCCGAAGGGTGGCTAGCAATGGACTCGTGAGCGTCGGATACCAGCAGGTCAGCGTCGGCAAACACTTCGGTGGCAGCGCCTGCGATGTGCTCGTGACGGACGGCCTGCTTCAGTTCTGGGTCGGCAACGAACTGCTCAAGACCGTGGTTCGGACCAGCAAGGGGAATGTCCGCAAGCTGCATGCCGACGGCACGGCGCCCCGGAGGAGATAGATTCAGTGGAAGTGCGACACATCACCCGAAGTAGCTCCGCGACATGTCACCCGAAGGTCTATAC
>DATBZP010000055.1:0-4447 GCA_036513135.1 Candidatus Dormiibacterota bacterium
CGATCACGCGGCATCGCCTCCGGTGAAGCTATTGGGCGACGGCTCTCGTTTGACGACAACCAGATCGATTGGCTTGGCGAGCTTCTGTGCATATGCCAGTTCGTGCGACGTACCGCTGCTCTTGCCGTCCCAGAAGGCGAGAACCCGGTCGGCCGACCGGATCATCTCCTCGTCGCGCGCGAAGTATGCCGCCTCGACAGTGGGGTGCCGATCGGTGATTGCGGTCCAGACTTCCAGCTGGAGGCCGCGCCGCATGACCGCATCTCGAATGGCCGCTGATGCGCCGCGCGTTCGGCTCGTCAGGACTATCGCGGTACGAGGAAGTGCCTTGATCCTGGAGTCGATGACCGAGCGATCAGCGATAGTGCGGCTGCCGCCAGCGAAAATCCTTGGACGCTGGGTCGGTCGCGAGTTAACGACATCGACGTGAGCGGTTTCCGAGGTGAACCAGGGTCCGCCGTGTTCGCCTTGCGTCCACTCGCGGTTCCAGACATGAAGATTTCCTAGTGCACGAGCTCCCTGCGCGATCGGAAACAGCGGCTGTTGCGGCCCCATGACGCAGGGGTCAGAGTCAGGCCCCCTCGTTCCATCGATCACGCGAAGGCGAGGCCGGCGACCGCTCATGCTCCCTCGCCTCCGCCCGGACGCCGGTCCCACCAGCGGCCTTTGGCGATGGAGTCGTTTGCCGCACGGATGCCGCGAGGGTAGCCGGGCATGTCGGCGAAGGCGTATCGGCCCGGCGGTCCTGTGATCTCCAGCCACACCGCACCCAGCCAACCAATTGCCGAAACCGTCTCGACAGCCGTGGTCCAGAAGCGGCATAGATTGGTGTGCTGGGGAAGGATCGGAGAGATCAGGTCGTGGAGCTCACCTTCGCGCACGCGCGTGGGAGCGACTAACAACACGTGGTTGAGGGCGGCGTTTCTGCGGCCGCGGAAGTAGGCGACGTATCCGATCGCCTTCTGTCGGATGCGCCGCGCGTGCTCCGTGCCGCGGTCCCACTCCAGGTCGAAGGTGATCTCGCGGTCGGCGAGCAGATAGCGACCCCATCCATCAGATGTCGGGCTGCCGTCGCGTTCGTACGCGGCGCGACACGTTGCCTCACCGAGCCAGTGATAGAGACCTTGGTCGGGCAGGTCGCGCGCCCCCGCCGCCAGCTTCGTGAAGAACCGGTTGGCTTCCAGGTCGTGTCTCAGGTGGTAGGTCTGTTCGCGGGCGCGGCGAGCGCGGTCGCGTATCGGCCTTGGGTCTTGCCCACGGAGCTGGGCGACTCGTCTCGCTCCAGACGAAGTCAGCCCGTACACAGAGGGCTTGATCGGTGAGCCTTGCCAGCGCACGACAGGCCAGCGGTAGATGAGCCCTCGCCAGAGCAGGTCTTTTAGGCAGAGCTCCGCACTTCTGCGACCAGGGAAGAAGAGGTCAGTGACATGATCGCGATCCAGGTAGCGGTACTGATCGATTGCCAGCAGGATGGCGAGGTCACGGTCGGAGAGCGGTCGAGGGTGCGCATGTGTTGACGGAGACAGTCCGCGCTTAAGGCCCTCGATTTGAACGGGAAATGGGTCTGCCGTCATCGTCCTCTGCGCACCCTATTGCGAACCCCTTTGCGACCACCCTCTTCGCCGACCGCGACATCGCGGCGGTCGCCGGCGGCGCTCGCATATGTCCGGAGGCGCTCTTCGATCTCGCTTTCGACTTCCGAGCGCGGCCGCCCGCAGCGCGCGAGCGCGACCTCTGTCAGCCCTCGTCCATGGTCAGCGCCCAGGCTTGGTGGCTCGGGCCGCGTGACCCCGGTGAATGGACGCTCGGTGCGGCCGGCGTGGAACTGGCGCACGGCGACCTGATAGGGACGAAGGTTCCGGAGCTGCAGGTCGCCGAGCCAAGGGTCGAATTCGCGCGCCAAGTAGCGAGCGTCGTCCTGTCCGCATTGAAAGATGACGCGCGTGCGCGCGTTAGCAGCGATCGCCTCGCGAGTCGGTCCGGAGAGCTGGCCGAGGTGCTGGTTGGCCAGCACCAGGCCGAGGTGGTATCCGCGGGCTTCGACCAGGATCTCGTCCAGGCTCTGCGGCAGATGCAGGTAGTTCTGGAACTCATCCAGGTAGAGGCAGAAGTCGGTCCGAGTCGACGCCGGCCGGCCCGCCCTCGCCATCGCCGCCTGCCAGAGGCGGGCGACCAGGAAAGAGCCGAGCAGCTTGCTCGTCTCCTCGCCAAGCAAGCCCTTGGCCAGCGAGACGAGAAGGATGCCGCCGCCGTCCATGCAGCGGGCGAAGTCGATGGTCGAGGTCGGCTGACCCATGATGTTGCGGACCGTCCGCCGCAGCAGCACCGAGCGCAGCTTGTTGAGGACGGGCCCCACCATCTGAAGGCGCTGCCCGTCCGGCAGCCGCTCATACTCGTCCCAGAACGGACCGAGACCGACCGGGTCCTCGATGCCTGCGGTGAGGACTTTCCGAGCTCCGGGTTGAAGCAGCAGCAGCGGGACCTCGCAGAGCGTGCTTCCGGGTCGGAGGAGCAGCGTCAGCACCGCCGCCCGCAGGATGTCATCGGTGCGCGGGCCCCAGAAGCGCTCATACGCCTTGCGGAAGATGGTGACCAGCTGATCGCACGCGACCTCGTGCAGATCGGGATCCTCGCAGTCGAGGATGTTGAGGCCCACCGGCCGGTCGCGCAGGGAAGGGTCGATGAGCTGAATGCGATCCCAGTGCCGCTTCGGAATCCGCTCCAGAAGCGCGGCCACCAGGTCGCCCTTGGGGTCGATGACGCCCACACCGCGCCCGGCCTCGATGTCGTCAAGGGCGAGATTGAGCAGCAGGGTGCTCTTCCCGGCGCCGGTGGGTCCGAGGACGTGGACGTGATGGCGGGCGTCAGCAGCGTCGAGAGTTGCTGGGGTCTGGCGGCCGTCCTCGAGAAGGCAGAGGATCTTGCCCTCGTTGCCCGGACGGCGCGCGGGGGTGAGGCTCGTCGGTGCAGTGTCGAAGCCAGCCACGTCGGTTGGGAGATGGAAGAGGCCGGCCAACTCACTGGCGACCAGGACCATCCCGCCGGATGGCGCCACTCGCCCGGCGACCGTTTTATCGAAACGTCGACCGAGCCACACGCGTCTTGGCCGAAAGCCGTTGGCGCCATCGAAGCCTCGAAACGATGCGAGTAGCGCGTGCATATGCGCCTGGGCGGCCGCGTCATTCGATGCGGAAACCCTGAGCCGGAGATCGGCGCAGTAACCCGGACTCCATGCCTTCTCTGCTGGCGGCGCGGGCCGCGACGGCCGCCGCGCCGGCCGCGGCGGATCGGGCTGCTCCGGCAGGACGAGGTGGAACAAGCCGTCGACCACCCAGCCGAGTAGGCTCACCACCAGGCCCCGCTCGGGCTCCAGGCCGGCGAGTTGATCGAGCTGGCGCAGGGCGCGCTTCTGCCAGCTGACGTCGGGACAGATCGCCAGCTGGACCACGGCGGCAGGCGCCTCGGCCAAGGCGAGCATCACCGACCGCAGCGACTCCGGCTTGGGATCGGCCAGAGAGTGAAGCGGGTCGCGATCCAGCCGGAGCCGCGTTCGAGTCGCTGGATCGGGCATCGATACGGCAGCTACTGACGGACGGACCTGGATGCCGGGCAGGGCGCTGCGAAGCAGGACGGAGACCATCCGCTCGAGACGGGCCGGCGCCCAACAGCGAGCACCGAGGTCGCCGGCTTCCGACCAGAGCTCGAGGACGATGTGGGGCTGGCCGAGTAGCCAGCGCTTCCACCAGGGATGCGCGATCGCGTAGAGGCTCTGGAAGAAGAGCAACCATGCGCGGACGTCGGCGGTAGCGCCCTCGGGTGGCAGCAGGTCGAGGAGAACCCCGGGGCGCCGGTGCTCGCGCTCGCGCAGAACCGCGACGCAAACAGCAATTCCGACCGAGACGATCAAGACCAGTTCCGCGACGATGTGGAGTCGGGCAATCATTGGTGGTCCTCCTGGAGTGGGATGAAGCCTTCGATGTGCGGGTCCGGCCACCCGACTTTTCGCGTACTGACCTGGCCCCAGCCGACGACGTTCATTTCGCTGACCGTGTAGGTGCCGGGGCCGACCCCGATCACGACGGCGACGTGGCCGTAGAGGGCGCTGTAGGGGGCGCCGCGTCGGTAGACGGCGATCGCGCCGACGCTGGGTGTGGGTTGGGTGTGGAATCCCTGTGCAGAAGCGTTCGCAAGCCAGTCAGCCGCGTTGCCGTTCCAGGTGACGTGCCGGTTGTAGGCCGCCCACCAGGTGCACTGGCCGTAAGGGAAGCGGTCCGGGAAGCCGTCAGCCGGCACCGACGAGAAGAGCCGGACAGCCGGCGCGGGGTGGGGCGCGGAGGCGACAGTCGCCGCCGCGGTGCCCACGACCACAGGAAAGGTGACGAGGAGCAGGAGAGCGGAGAGCAGGATTTTCATGTGCGGCTCTCGTTGCCCTCGATCAGGCGTGACT
>DATBZP010000056.1:0-40953 GCA_036513135.1 Candidatus Dormiibacterota bacterium
GGGTGGCCTGAGGGCCACCCGCCACCTACTCCGACGCCGCCTCCGCCGTCCGAACGCCAGCCGCTGCTCCAGCTGCGCGGCATCAGCAAAGCGTTCGGGGCCGTCCAGGCACTCTCCAACGTCGACTTCGAGGTCTATCCCGGCGAGGTGGTCGCCCTCGTCGGCGACAACGGCGCCGGCAAGTCCACGCTAATCAAGGTCATGGCCGGCATCTACATCCCCGACTCCGGCGAGATCTGGTTCGAGGGCCGCCACGTGCCGGTGCACGGGCCTCGAGACTCGGCCGCGCTCGGGATTGCCACCGTCTACCAGGACCTCGCGCTGTGCGACAACCTGGACGTGGTCGCCAACCTCTATCTCGGCCGCGAGGAGGTGGCTCGGCCGGCGCTGCTGATCAGCGAGGAGCGCATGGAGTTCCGCGCCCGCGAGGTGCTCAAATCACTCGACGTCAAGATCCCGAACCCCCGCAGCCCGGTCGCGGGCCTGTCGGGTGGGCAGCGGCAGTCGGTCGCCGTCGCACGGTCGGTGATGTGGAAGGCGAAGATCGTGATCCTCGACGAGCCGACCGCCGCTTTAGGCGTGCAGCAGACCAAGCAGGTCCTGGAGCTGGTGCTCCGACTTCGCACTCAAGGGCTTGGCGTCATTGTCATCAGCCACAACCTGGCCAATGTGTTCGAGGTGGCCGACCGAATCATCGTGCTGCGGCTCGGCCGGCGGTCGGGCACCTTTAACCGCGCCGAGTCCTCGGAAGAATCGGTGGTCGGAGCCATCACCGGCGCCGAGTTCGGCAAGTTCAAGCCCCAGGAATGAGCGAGGCTCAGCCCCCGGCGGCTGCAGAGGGGATAAGAGCCGGTCTCGGATCTCTCCGGCGTCGGGTTGCGTCGGGCGACGTCGGGTCGCTTCCGGTCATCCTGGGCCTGGTCCTGATCTGGGCGGTCTTCCAGTACCTCAACCCGAACTTCCTCAGTCCCCGCAACCTGACCAACCTCACGGTCCAGATCACCGACATCGGCATCGTCTCGACCGGCATCGTGCTGGTCCTGCTGCTGGGCGAGATCGACCTTTCGGTGGGGTCGGTCTACGGGCTCGGGTCGGCGGTGATGGCCGTGCTCAGCGTCAAGAATGGGTGGCCGGCCGCTCCGGCCATCGCGGCGGGCGTGCTGACAGGGACGGCGATCGGGACTTTCCACGGCTTCTTCTTCACGCGCTTCAGGATTCCATCCTTCGTTGTGACTCTGGCCGGCCTGCTGGCGTGGTTTGGTGCTCAGCTGCACGTGCTGGGGGAGACCGGCACGCTCAACATTTACGACCCGTCAATCGACCAGCTGGCGGGTAGGTTTTTCGCTCCGACAGTGGGCTGGGTGCTCGCCGGGGTGGTCGTGGTCGTACTGGGCGTCGATCTTTTCATCCGCCGGCGCCGGCGGGCCGCGGCGGGCCTTCCTCCCATCGGCTTGCTCGGCGACGTCGCCAAGTTCGTGGTCATCGCGGCGGTCGTGTTCGGCGCCACCGCGGTGCTGGCCGGCGATCGGGGCGTGCCCCTGGCGCTCCTGATCCTGCTGGGGTTCATTGTCGGCTTCGACATCATCACGACCCGCACGCCGTTCGGGCGCCACATCTTCGCGGTCGGAGGCAACGCCGAGGCTGCCCGCCGGGCAGGCATTTCGGTCAACGGCATCCGGATCGCCGTCTTCGCGGTGTCGGGGACGATGGCTGCTGCGGGTGGCGTCATGGGCGCCTCTCGGCTCTTCGCGGTGAACTACTCGTCTGGAACGGGCGACATCCTGCTCAACGCAATCGCGGCGGCCGTCATCGGTGGCACTAGCCTGTTCGGGGGACGCGGGACGGTCTGGTCGGCGCTCACCGGGGCCCTGGTGATCGGCTCGATCAACAACGGCCTGGCGCTGCTCTCAGTGGCCGCCGACATCAAGTACATGATCACTGGCGGCGTGCTGCTGGCCGCAGTGACGATTGACGCCGTGGCCAGGCAGGGCAGACAGAGGGCAGGGGTCTAGGCAAGCCCCAGTCTCATTCCCGGCTCGGCCCGCTGTGCCAGCTTGGGCCTCCCCATCCTGCGGCTTCGCCCGGTACTTCCCTGCTGGCGGAGAAGTGACCCGACTGGGTGATTTGGAATCAGCATTCCTGGGTAAACGTTCTCCTAAAGATGGCAACTCCTAAGTCCGAGCTCCTGCCGGTCCTCCCGATGGACGACGTCGTCGTCCTCCCTCACATGACCGTCACCCTCGCGGTCGAGGGCGACGATCAGAAGGCCGCGATCGAGGCCGCCCGCCAGGGCAACCGCCTGATCCTGCTCGTGCCTCGAATCGACGGCAAGTTCGGCACGATCGGCACCGCCGGCCGGCTTGGCGAGTCCGCCGAGCTTCCGACCGGCGCCGAGGCGTTCATGATCCGCGGCGAGTACCGCGCTCGCCTGGGCGGCGGCCAGGCCGACATCGGCGGTGCGCTGTGGGTGCAAGCCGACCCCATCGTCGAACCCGACCCCCCCACCGAGAAGACGCTCGAGCTCGCCCGCGAGTACCGCGCCCAGCTCGAGAACCTCGTCGAGTCGAGAGGCGTCCCCCAGGTGGTGCAGTTCCTCCGCGCCGCCAAGACCCCAGGACATCTCGCCGACCTGGCCGGCTACTCGCCGGACCTCTCCACGGAGCAGAAGCTGGAGGTCCTGGAGACGCTCGACCTCGAGCAGCGGCTCACCCTGCTGATCAAGTGGACGAAATCCATCCTGGCCGACGCCTCGCTCAAAGAGAAGATCCGCAGCGACGTGGCGGAGGGCATGGAGAAGACTCAGCGCGAGTTCCTGCTCCGCCAGCAGATGGAAGCCATCAAGAAGCAGCTGAACGAGGGCACCAGCGACGTCGTTTCCACCTATCGCGAGAAGGTGGCCAAGGCGGGCATGCCGGAGGGCGTGCTGACGGAGGTCACGCGCGAGCTGGACCGCCTGGAGCGTACGAGCGAACAGAACCCCGAATACGGTTGGATCCGCACGTACCTGGACTGGATGCTCGACATCCCCTGGAACGTGCGTTCCGAGGACAACTACGACCTGGTCGAAGCGCGCCGCATCCTGGACGAGGACCACACGGGTCTATCGGACGTGAAGGACCGCATCATCGAGTTCCTCGCCGTGCGCAAGCTGCGCAAGGAGCGCGGACTGGAGGTGCTGGGCGGACGCGGTTCCGGCGCGATCATCACCCTGGTCGGGCCTCCAGGCGTGGGCAAGACCTCGCTCGGCGAGTCGGTCGCCCGTGCCCTGGGCCGGAAGTTCACGCGTGTCTCACTCGGCGGCATCCGCGACGAGGCTGACATCCGCGGCCACAGGCGCACGTACGTCGGCGCCCTTCCCGGCCGCATCGTGCGCGCCCTGAAAGAGGCCGGCACGAAGAACCCGGTGATCATGCTGGACGAGATCGACAAGGTCGGCAATGACTGGCGGGGCGACCCGTCGTCCGCGCTGCTCGAGGTCCTCGACCCGGCGCAGAACAACACATTCCGCGACCACTACCTGGAGGTTGACCTCGACCTCTCTGAAGTGCTGTTCATCCCCACCGCCAACGTGTCGGAGACGATCCCGCCTCCGCTGCTGGACCGCATGGAGCTGATCCGCCTCGACGGCTATACAGAGGAGGAGAAGGTCGCCATCGCGCGCGACCACCTGCTCCGGCGCGTGGTCAAGCAGGCCGGGCTGAACCCGGACGAGGTGACGGTCACCGAGGACGCGATCATGAAGGTGATCACTGACCACACGCGTGAGGCCGGAGTTCGCAACCTCGAGCGCGAGCTCGGCAAGATCACGCGCAAGGTCGCGACGAAGGTCGCCAAGGCCGAGCTGACGCCACCCGTGGCGATCACAGTCGAGCGCGTGCGCGAGTTCCTGGGCAAGCCGCGATTCGACAACGAGGTCGCCGCACGCACCGCGGTGCCAGGCGTGGCCACCGGGCTGGCTGTGACAGGCACGGGCGGGGACGTCCTCTTCGTAGAGGCGACCGCGACCGACAACAACGGGCACGGCAGCACCGTGATCCTGACCGGCCAGCTTGGCGACGTGATGAAGGAATCGGCGCAGATCGCGCTGTCTTTCGTCCGCTCCCACACGGACGAGCTGAAGATCGAGAAAGGAGCCGCCGACAAGTCGTTCCACATCCACGTGCCCGAGGGCGCGGTGCCCAAGGATGGCCCGTCGGCCGGTGTGACGATGACGACCGCGATCGTGAGCTTGCTGACCGGACGGCCGGTGCGGAGCACGGTCGCGATGACGGGAGAGGTCACCCTGCAGGGCCTGGTGCTGCCAATCGGCGGCGTCAAGCAGAAGGTGCTGGCCGCTCACCGAATGGGACTCACGGAGGTCATCCTCCCGCGCCGAAACGAGAAGGACATCGACGACGTGCCGCAGAGCGTGCGCGAGAAGATGACTTTCCACTTCGCGAGCCGCGTGGGTGAGGTGCTCGAGTTCGCGCTCGAGCCGTCCGCCAACGCCAAGACCCAAGCCGCTTAACTTAAGTGAACCCCCCCACCCCGGCCGCCGCGCGGCCGGACCTCCCCGGCAAGCGGGGAGGTGAATAGAGTGCCGATCCAGCCCTCGCCTAACGGAACCTACGGCACCAAGATGCCCGGAGGAAAGTGGCTTCAGAGGCTGATCGAGCCGCTGGCCAAGAGGCAGATCGACGCCTACCGGCGGACCGGCGGCACCAACCGCATGAGCCGCATGATGAATTTCCCAGTCGTTCTGCTCACAACCAAGGGAGCCAGATCGGGACAGCAACGCACGGCCACCCTCGGAGGCTTTGCGGATGGGAATGACGCCTGGCTCGTCGTGGCTTCGAACGGCGGCGCGCCCCGCCACCCAGCCTGGTTCACGAACATGGTTCAACACCCGGACGACCTCTGGCTCGAGGTTGGCAACCGCAAGATGAAAGTCCGAGGCGACTCCCTCAACGGACATGACCGAGAGGAGGCGCTCAATCACATCGCCGGCATCTCGGCGCGTTATGGGGGCTACCAGCAAAAGACGGACCGGGAGATCCCCATCGTGCGGCTGACGCGTATCTCCGGATAGCAGCCCGACAATTCACCCGTGAGAGTGCTCGTTCCCGACTCGGCCTTCCGGGGCGAGATGAAGCCGCTGCCCGAGAACGTTGAACTCGTCGCAGAGCCGGCTCCGGACGTTGAGATGGTCGTGCTCGGTCCCGAATTCGCGGAGGATGCGCCCGCGCTCTTCAAGCAGCTACCCGGCCTGCAGGTCGTGCAGGCGTTCAGCGCAGGCGTGGACAACCTGCTTCAGCTCATCCCGCCAGGCGTGGTTCTGTGCAGCGCCGTGGGCGTGCATGACGCTTCGGTATCCGAATGGGTGGTGGCCGCGATCCTGGCGATGGGACGTCGCCTACCCGAGTTCGGCGACGCTCAGCGCCGTGCGGAATGGAACCGCGCCATCGCTGAGCCCGATCAATTTTCGAACCACCCTGTCGCTGACCTGGAAGGCAAAACCGTGCTCGTGGTCGGTCATGGGTCGATCGGAAAGGCGCTCGCGTTGCGGCTCGCGCCGTTTGGCGCGCGTGTGGTCGGCATCGCCCAGCACGCACGCGAGGGCGCTGAGGCACCGGACGCACTACCCGCGCTTCTGCCCGATGCGGACGTCGTGGTCGATCTGCTGCCGCTCACGCCAGACACGCAGAAGTTCGTCGATGAAGAATTCCTTGCCCGGATGAAGCCGGGTGCGCTGTTCGTGAACGCCGGGCGCGGGGGGACAGTCGACACCGATGCTCTGCTTGGCGCTCTACGGGCCGACCACATCCGCGCGGCGCTCGACGTCACCGATCCGGAGCCGCTACCCGCCGGCCATCCGCTGTGGCGAACGCCGAACGTGCTCATCACTCCACATATCGCCGGCACCGTCGCCCGTTGGGAATCCCGAGCGTATCGATTCGCCGGCGAACAGATCCGCCGGTACGCCGCGGGCCAGCCACTGCTCGGAGTCAGGACGGGGAATATGCCCGCCGGTCGCAGGCTTGGTGATTGAAATGAGCGGCCAGAAAGCAAACAAGACCGGCAGGGAGATCCTCGAAGCCTCGATGACGATCGCGGTGGTTGGCGCCTCACGTGACCCAGGCAAAGCGGGTGGCTCCGTGCCTGCAGGCTTGCAGCGCCGCGGCTTCCGCATCATCCCGATCAATCCATTCGCGGACGAGCTCTTCGGCGAGCGTGTTTACCGGTCACTGAGCGAGGTGCCGTTCAAGATCGACATCGTCGACGTGTTCCGGCCGGCAAGCGACGCGCCCGAGATTGCGCGCCAGGCGGTCGCCGTTGGCGCCCAAGCAGTGTGGCTGCAGCTCGACATCCGCTCTGCAGAAGCGCGGCAAATCGCCGAGGCGGCCGGCTTGGATTACGTCGAGAACGAGTGCACGGCCGTGGTCAGTTCTCTCTACCGGATCCGCAAGCAGACAGCCGCCTGACCCGAGAGGCCGCCGAGGGGTTCTGGCCGCGACTTTCTGCGCGTTTGGTTAATCTCGACGCGTGGCTCGCCGTCGCCCGCGCCGACTGCTCCGAGACCGCAGCATCGAATGCGAGCTGAAGTTTCGACTGAAGGGCCCCCGCGACCACACCAAGCTTCGTGCGATGTTGCGGCAGCGAGGCGCTCACCTCGATGGGAGATACCGGGAGGAGAACTATCGCTTGACCGGACCCGGCACATCCACGCGTGACACCACTCTTCGCCTTCGGGTCCTCGACGGTGGGCCGCGTGGAGTTCTCACGGCCAAGGGCCCGGCCAAGTTTCAGGGCCGGGTCAAGATGCGCGAGGAGACCGAGATCGGAGTCGCAGACGCCCACGCAACGCTGGATCTTCTGATGCAGCTCGGGTTCCAGGTCGCCTGGGCTTATCCGAAGCGCCGCACCATGTGGATGCTGGACGGCGTGGCCATCACGCTCGACGTGCTGGAATTCGGGTGGTTCGTCGAGCTCGAAGGTCCGTTGGCCGTCCTACCCGAGATGGCACTCAGCCTCGGACTGGATCCGGACCACGCGCTGCTCGAGAGCTACTCGGTCCTGGCCCGCAAATTCCTGGCTACCAACAAGAGGAAGGCCTCGAAGACAGGCGTCCTTCCTGTCACTGCAATTGCATAGCCCAACCCCCTGCCGAACAGTGACTCAGGTTTTGGCCGGGCCCACCCACACCGTCTGGATGTTGACGAATTCCTTGATCCCATATGAGCCCAGCTCGCGGCCATAACCCGAACGCTTCACGCCACCGAATGGCAGTCGCGCATCGGAGGAGACCATGCCATTTATGAACACCAGTCCGGCCTCGATGCGTTCCGCGAGCTTCTTGGCCGCCTCTACATCCGCGGTCCAGATGTTCGAGCCCAGCCCGAAGTCGGTGTCATTCGCCACGCGCAGCGCGTCGTCAGCGTCCTTGACGCGGATCACTGCGGCAACCGGCCCGAAGGTCTCCTCGTGGTACGCCGGCATGCCGGGTCGGACATTGGCGAGCACGGTCGGCTGGAAGTAGTAACCGCCGCCATCGAGGCGTTTACCGCCCGTCAGGGCACGCGCACCGAGGCGCACCGAGTCGGTCACCTGGCGCTCGAGGTCGCCGACCAGGTCTGCCCGGGCCAGGGGGCCCACCTGGTTTCCGCGGTCCATTGGGTTCCCTACCTTCAGCGCGCCGACGGCCTTCGCCAGCCGGCCCTCGAAGTCATCCGCGACGGACTCCTCGACAATGAACCGCTTGGCGGCGATGCAGCTCTGGCCGTTGTTCTGGTTGCGGGCGCGGCACGCCACGGTCGCCGCAGCCGCGAGGTCGGCATCTTTCAGAACGATGAACGGGTCCGAGCCACCCAGCTCGAGCACCGCTTTCTTCAATGCCTTACCCGCCGCCGCCGCCACCAGGGAGCCAGCCGTATCAGAGCCGGTCAGGGTGACCCCCGCCACGCGGCGGTCGGTGACGATTCGCTCCACCGCGCCCGATCCGATCATCAATGTTTGGAAGACCCCTTCTGGCACGCCCGATTCCCGGAACACCTCTTCGATGGCCAGGGCGGACTGGGGAACGTTGGACGAGTGCTTGAGCAGCATCACGTTCCCGGCGGCGAGCGCCGGCAGCCCGGCGCGGAATGCCTGCCAGAAGGGGAAGTTCCAGGGCATGACCGCCAGCACGACCCCCAGCGGCTGGAACCTCACGTAACTCTCGGCCGCGGTGCTCTCGATCGGTTCGTCGGCGAGCAGCCGGGCGACGTTATCGGCGATCCAGCCGGCGGTCCACGCGCACTTCTCCACCTCGGCCTCGGCCTCGACGATGGGCTTGCCCATCTCGGACGTGAGCAGCGCCGCGTACCTCTCCTTGCCCGCCCGCAGCACGCCCGCAACGGAGCGCATCATGGCTGCCCGGACCTCCAGGCCCGCATCCCGCCAGGCGTGCCGGGTGGTCCAAGCTCGTGCGAGTGCGGCCTCGATCCCGGCCTCGTCCAACTCCGGGAATGTGGCCAGCTCCCGGCCCGTGGCCGGATCGATGGATTTCAGCACCCTGTCGAATCATGGCACGATTCAGCATGTGGCCCGCGCACCGGTGAAACGGCGCCTCGAGCGCCCGACCGTCCTTAAGGCGATCACGCCCGATCGCGTCGCGGACGGCCGGCGTAGAGTCGTGATCGAATCGGTCGCGCCCGAGATCGACGGCGGACGGTTCCCGGCCAAGCGGGCTCTTGGCGAGCGGGTCACCGTGGAGGCGGACATCTTCGCGGACGGGTACGACGCCCTGTCGTGCATGCTGCGCTGGCGCCACCAGTCGTCTCAGCTCTGGAACGACGTTCCGATGGTGCCCGTGGTGAACGACCGCTGGAGGGGCGAGTTCATGGTCGGGGAGCTCGGCCGGTACCTCTACTCCATCCAGGCCTGGGTGGACGCCTTCGAGACCTGGAGCCGGCAGTTCGCCAAACGGATCGAGGCGGGCCAGGACATCACGCTCGAGCTGGAAGTCGCCGCACGAATGATCGAGGCGGCTGCCGGCCGCGCCGACGGCTCGGATTCCAACCGACTCAGGGCATACGCCAGCTCAGTCCGAAAGGGCCGCGCCGCCGCATCCTCCGCACTCGGCGATGAGCTCGCCCAGTTGATGGATCGCTACTCTGACAAGAGCCTTGCGGTGACCTATTCGAAGGAGCTCGAGGTCGTCGTCGAGCCGGAGAGAGCGCGCTTTTCCGCGTGGTACGAGCTCTTCCCGCGCTCGGCGGGGGAACCGGGCGCCGGGCGCGCGCAGGGCGCACTTTCACCAATTCACGGGACGTTCCGCGACGTCGAGCTGCGCCTCCCGGAGATCGCGGAGATGGGATTCGACATCCTGTACCTGCCGCCCATCCATCCCATCGGCCGGTCCCATCGAAAGGGCGCCAACAACTCGGTCACAGCTGGACCCGACGAGCCCGGCAGCCCATGGGCGATCGGCTCTGAAGACGGCGGACACAAGTCGGTCAACCCCAAGCTCGGCACGCTCGACGACTTCCACCACCTGATCGGCGCCGCCGGTAAGCTCGGCCTTCAGGTGGCCCTCGACATCGCCTTCCAGTGCTCGCCGGACCACCCGTACACTCGCGAGCACCCCGAGTGGTTCAAGCACCGCGCTGACGGCTCGATCCAGTACGCCGAGAACCCACCGAAGAAGTACGAGGATATCTTCCCGTTCGACTTCGAGACCGAGGCCTGGCGCGACCTCTGGGACGAGCTGCTATCCGTGGTCATCTACTGGGTCGACCAGGGCATCAGCGCCTTCCGAATCGACAACCCGCACACCAAACCGTTCGCGTTCTGGGAGTGGCTCATCGGCGAGGTCAAGCGCCAGCATCCAGACGTGATCCTCCTTTCTGAGGCGTTCACCCGTCCGAAGGTCATGTACCGCCTGGCCAAGCTCGGGTTCACGCAGTCGTACACGTACTTCGCCTGGCGCAACACCGCAGCAGAGCTTGTGCAGTACTTCACAGAACTGTCGCAGCCACCCATTCGCGAGTACTTCCGGCCGAACCTGTGGCCGAACACCCCGGACATCCTGACCGAGTACCTGCAGACCGGCGGGCGCGCAGCATTCGCCGCGCGACTCATCCTGGCCGCCACGCTCGGGGCGAGCTACGGCATCTACGGTCCGGCCTTCGAGCTCTGCGACGGCGGCGCGCGCGAGCCGGGGTCAGAGGAGTATCTCGACTCGGAGAAATATCAGATTCGCGGCTGGGATCGCGACAGCCCGGACAGCCTTCGCGAGCTGATCACGCTCGTCAACAAGGTCCGGCACGACAACCCGGCCTTGCAGAGCGATCGTGGCCTCCGATTCCACCCGACTGAGAACGACCACCTGATCGCCTACACGAAGAGCACGCCCGACCTCGCCGACGTAGTGCTCACTGTGGTCAACGTCGACCCCCATCACACGCAGGCCGGCATGGTCACGCTGCCGATCGAGGAGCTCGGCATCAGGCGCGACCGCGGCTACCAGGCCCACGAGCTGTTGAGCGGCGCACGTTACTTGTGGAACGGCCCGCGCAACTACGTCGAGATCAACCCGCGAGCGATTCCCGCGCAGATCTTCCGCTTCCGGCGACGCATCCGAAGCGAGCACGATTTCGAGTACTTTCTGTGATCGCGGGGCGCGAGCAGGGCGCACTTCATACCAATTCGTCGCCGCGACGCCGCACGCTCGAGACGTCCCGATTGGACGACGATCCGCTCTGGTACAAGGACGCGCTCGTCTACGAGGTCCACGTCCGCGCGTTCAACGACAGCGACGCTGACGGCAGCGGCGATTTCCGCGGCCTGATTGAAAAGCTTCCCTACCTGCAGGACCTGGGCGTCAACGCGATCTGGCTGCTCCCGTTCTATCCATCACCCCTGCGGGATGACGGATACGATATCGCTGACTACACGAACGTCAACCCGAGGTTCGGCACGCTGGGCGACGCCAACGCCTTCGTAAGAGAAGCACACCGCCGGGGGATCAGAGTCATCACTGAGCTGGTGTGCAATCACACGTCTGACCAGCATCCGTGGTTCCAGCGGGCTCGCCGGGCGCGGCCAGGCAGCGCTATGCGCGACTTCTACGTCTGGAGCGCGACCAACCAGCGCTACCAGGACGCGCGCATCATCTTCAAGGACTTCGAGACCTCCAACTGGACGTGGGACCACGTTGCGGGCGCGTACTACTGGCACCGGTTCTACTCGCACCAGCCCGACCTGAACTTCGACAACCCGAAGGTCAAGGAGTCGGTGCTGAAGGCGCTGGACTTCTGGCTCGACATGGGCATAGACGGCGTGCGGCTCGACGCCATCCCGTATCTCTACGAGCGCGAGGGCACCAACTGCGAGAACCTGCCCGAGACGCACCAGTTCCTGAAGGAGATGCGCCGGCATGTCGATGCCAACTATTCCAATCGCATGCTGCTGGCGGAGGCCAACCAGTGGCCCGAGGACGCCGTCACCTACTTCGGTGCAGGCGACGAATGCCACATGTCGTTCCACTTCCCGCTGATGCCGCGCCTCTTCATGTCAATCCGCATGGAGGACCGGTTTCCCATCATCGACATCCTGGCCCAGACCCCAGCCATCCCCGACAACTCACAGTGGGCCCTGTTCCTGCGCAACCACGACGAGCTGACGCTCGAGATGGTCACGGATGAGGAACGCGACTATATGTATCGCGCATACACGCAGGACAGGTTGGCGCGCATCAATCTTGGCATCCGGCGGCGCCTGGCTCCGCTGCTCGGCAACGATCGCCGGCGCATCGAGCTGATGAACGGACTTCTCTTCTCGCTGCCGGGAACCCCGGTCCTGTACTACGGCGACGAGATCGGCATGGGCGACAACATCTTCCTGGGTGACCGGAACGGCGTTCGGACGCCCATGCAGTGGAGCGCGGACCGAAATGCCGGCTTCTCACGGGCCAACCGCCAGCGCCTCTACCTCCCTGTGATCACCGATCCCGAGTATCACTACGAGACGGTCAACGTCGAGGCCCAGGGACAGAACCCACACTCGTTGCTCTCGTGGATGAAGAGGCTGATCGCCCTTCGCAAGCGCCATCGCGCATTCGGCCGCGGCACTCTGGAGCTGCTGCGGCCCGAGAACCGCAAGGTGCTCGCCTACGTGAGGCGCTACGAATCGGAGCAGATCCTGTGCATCGCGAACCTCTCTCGATTCCTGCAGGCGGTAGAGCTGGACCTGAGCAAGTGGAAAGGCTCGGTGCCCGTGGAGCTCTTCAGCGGCAACGAGATGCCCGTAGTCGGGGACACGCCCTACTTCCTGACCCTCGGCCCTCACTCCTTCTACTGGTTCTCGATGCAGCCCCGTGCGACGCCGAACATCCAGGGCGACGGGGCCCAGGCCGCCGTCTCGGTGCCCGAGATCCGGGTCGCCGGCGACTGGGAGTCCGCATTCGTTGGTGCGGCGAAAGAGCGGCTGGACGCCGTTCTGCTCGGCTACGTACGGAATCGCAGGTGGTTCGGGGGCAAGGCACGCCGCCTCAAGTCGGCACAGATCTCCGACCTGGTACCCGTCCCCGGGGCCGTCGGCGGCGCGTACGTGGCGGCCGTCGTCATCTCGTATGCGGAGGGGGACCCGGACACTTACCAGATACCGCTCGCCTACGCCAATCACGCGGAGGCGCCGCACATCCTCGAGCGCTGGCCGCATTCCGCGATCGCATGGCTGCGGGTGCAGGGGGAGGAAGGGCGCGGGCTGCTGTACGACGCCCTCGGCCCGCCGGCTTTCGCGGAGGCGGTGCTCGGAGCGATCGCAAGGCGGCGGCGAGCGACGGGCGGCAGGGGAACGCTGGTCGGTTCGACGACGCGAGCCTTCAATCGCCTGCGAGGACCGGCGACGGTGCGGCTGGAGGCGGCGATTTCCGTGTCCGAGCAGAGCAACAACTCGGTCATCTTCGGCGAGCGTCTCATCCTCAAGGTGTTCCGGAGGCTCGAGGAAGGAGTCAACCCAGAGCTCGAGGTCGGCCGCTTCCTGACCGAGAAGACGAGCTTCGGGCAGATCGCACCGCTGGCCGGCAGCCTCGAGTACCGGCGAGACAGCGGAGAACCCGTGAGTCTCGCCGTGCTCCTGGGGTATGTGCCCAACCAGGGAGACGCCTGGCAGTACACCTTGAATACGCTCTCCCATTTCTACCATGGCGCCGAGCTCCTCGACACCGAACCGCCCGCCATGCCGCGAAACCTGCTGCACGCCAGTGCCGGAGAGCTGCCCGAGGTGGCCGCGCGTACCATCGGCTCCTACCTCGATTCGGCGCGGCTGCTCGGCCGGCGGACCGCCGAGCTGCACATCGCACTGGCGTCCGATCCGGACGACCCGGCGTTCGCGCCCGAGCGGATCACGCAGCAGGACCAGCGGTCCATCTATCAGTCGATGAGCGGTATGGCCAGGCGCTCGACCGACCTGCTGCGCAGCCAGCTCAACAAGCTCCCGCAGGAGCTTCGAGAAGAGGCGCGACAGGTGCTCGAGCTCGAACCGCGGATCACAAGCACATTCAAGTCATTTCTGGCCAGGCGCCTGACCACGACCAGGATCCGCATTCACGGCGACTACCACCTGGGCCAGGTGCTCTACACCGGACACGACTTTGTCATCGTCGATTTCGAAGGCGAGCCCACCCGCACTCTTTACGAGCGCAGGCTGAAGCGTCCCGCGATGAGGGACGTCGCTGGAATGCTGCGATCCTTCGACTACGCGAGCCAGTGGGCGCTTCACTCGGGCCAGATCGCCGCCGAAGCGCTCCCAGGCCTTCGGAGCTGGGGCCGGTTCTGGGTCCAATGCGTGTCGGCGGCATTCATGAAAAGCTACCTCGCGACCGCCGGGACGGCGTCGTTCGCGCCGCAGACGGCTGACGACCTCGACGTACAGCTCACTACGATGCTGCTGGAGAAAGCGCTGTACGAGCTGCGTTACGAACTGAACACGCGGCCGGAATGGGTCGGCATCCCGCTGCGTGGCATCCTGGAGGTGGTAACACCACGGTGATCGCACGCTCTTTGCTCAGTCCGTTCGACCTGCACCTTTTCAACGAGGGCACGCACAGCCATCTCTTCGACAAGATGGGCGCGCATCTCTCCACCGAGCCGGAGGGGACTTCCTTCGCCGTCTGGGCGCCCAACGCCGACTCCGTCAGCGTGATCGGCGACTTCAACGGCTGGGACAAGACCGCCAACGGATTGTTTCCGCGCGAACAGTCGGGAATCTGGGAAGGCTTCATCCCAGGCGTGAAGCACGGCGCGATGTACAAGTACCACGTCCACTCGCGAGTCACGCGCGCGGGCGCCGACAAGGCAGATCCGTTCGCCGTCTACTCCGAACAGCCGCCGCGGCAGGCTTCGGTCGTCTGGGACCTGGGCTACCGGTGGGGCGACGAAGGCTGGATGGGGAACCGGCAGGTCAGCAACGGGCGCGGAGCGCCGTGGGCGGTCTATGAGGTGCACCTGGGCTCGTGGATGCGCGTGCCGGAGGAAGGCAACCGGTCCCTGACCTATCGTGAGCTGGGACCTCGTCTTGCCGACTACGTCAGCCGGATGGGCTTCACGCACGTGGAGTTCATGCCCGTGATGGAGCACCCCTTCTACGGCTCGTGGGGATACCAGGTCACGGGGTACTTCGCCCCGACCAGCCGGTACGGCACGCCGCAGGACTTCATGTTCCTGGTGGACTACCTGCACCAGAACGGTGTCGGGGTGATTCTCGACTGGGTGCCGTCGCACTTCCCGGCCGACGAGTTCGGGTTGCAGAACTTCGACGGGACGCACCTCTTCGAGCATGCGGACCCTCGCCTTGGCGTGCATCCAGACTGGGGCAGCTCGATCTTCAACTACGGTCGAAACGAGGTGCGCGGCTTCTTGTTGAGCAGCGCGCTGTGCTGGCTCGACCGCTATCACGCCGACGGACTGCGCGTGGACGCGGTCGCGTCGATGCTCTATCTCGACTACTCGCGCAAGTCGGGTGAATGGATCCCGAACAAGTTCGGCGGGAACGAGAACCTGGAGGCGGTTGACTTCCTCCGCCGCTTCAACATCGAGGTGTACAAGGAACAGCCCGCGGTGCAGACGATTGCCGAGGAATCCACCTCGTTTCCATTGGTCTCACGCCCGACGTATCTGGGTGGCCTCGGGTTCGGCATGAAGTGGGACATGGGCTGGATGCACGACACGCTCCACTACATGTCGGAGGAGCCGATTCACCGCAAGTTCCACCACCAGAACCTCACGTTCCGGATGCTCTATGCGTTCGGGGAGAACTTCATGCTGCCTCTGTCGCATGACGAAGTCGTCCATGGAAAGGGATCGCTCCTCTCCAGGATGCCGGGCGACGACTGGCAGAAGTTCGCCAACCTGCGCCTGCTCTACGCGTACATGTACGCGCAGCCGGGCAAGAAGCTGATGTTCATGGGGGACGAGTTCGGGCAGTGGCGCGAATGGGACCACGACGCGAGCCTGGACTGGCACCTGCTCGACAATCCGATGCACGCCGCCATGCGCCTTTGGGTGGGCGACCTGAACCGGATCCTGCGCGAAGAGAAGGCGCTCCACGAGCTGGACTTCGACCCGGCCGGCTTCTCATGGATCGATGTCACGGACGCCGACCAGAGCGTGGTGAGCCTGATCCGCCGAGGCCGCTCACCAGAGGACATCGTCGTTGGCGTGTTCAACTTCACGCCCGTTCCCCGACATAACTACCAGATCGGCATACCGCAGGCTGGACGATGGCTCGAGCTCGTGAACAGCGACGCGCCTTTGTACGGAGGCAGCGGTCAGGGCAACCTTGGCGGAGTGGATGCTGTCCCGATCAGCGTGCACGGGCACCGGCACAGCCTGACGCTGACGCTGCCTCCGCTGGCCGCATTGTTTCTCAAACCGGCGCCCGGCGAGGGCAGCGCTTAACGGTCACGGCTATCGAGGGGCGATGCCCATGGCCCCTCGGATGCGCTCGAAAACCTCGCCCACATCGCCCACACCATCGATGACCTCGACCCGCACCCACCGCTTGCGGTAGTGATCCAGCACGGAGGCCGTCAGCTTGTGGTATTCGTGCATCCGCTCGGCGATCGCCTCACGGGTATCGTCGGCGCGCCCCTCGACCGCCGCTCGATGCAGGATCCGATCGACAAGCACGCTCTCCGGCACCTCAAGCGCGATCACGAACTCCACGCGGTGGCCTTCCTGGGCCAGCATCTGGTCCAGCGCCATGGCCTGCTGGAGCGTGCGCGGAAACCCGTCGAGCAGCACGCCAGGACCGGCCTCCGACTCGGGCAGCCGCTGGCGGACGATGCTGACGATAAGGTCGTCTGGCACCAGGTCGCCGGCGGCGATGATCCGGGCGACCTCCTTGCCGATCTCAGTTCCCTGGGCCACCTCGGCGCGAAGGATTTCGCCCGTCGACAGGTGGGCCAGGTGGAACCCAGCTTCGATGCGGGCGGCCTGAGTCCCCTTCCCACTGCCAGGCGGGCCGAAGACGATCCCGATCACGGATCGACTCGGTTCTTGATGCGCCGGTCAGGGATCTGGATCGCGTGGCGACTCCGCCACCAGTTGTTGGCATGCTCGTCCAGAAGCGCTGTCACGGCCGGGTCGGGACCGGAGGCCTCGCCACCCTGGCTCATCTTGAGCCATCGATGGGTGATCTCCACGTAGAGGTCCGCTTCCGTCCAGCCGGGAAGCTGCTCCAGCACTCGGTGCTTCCGGATCGCCTCGGCGACCGGTCGGTAGACGCGGTCGTACCAGCTCGCGGCAGCCTCCGGCAGCGCGACAGCGCGGCCCTGCTCGAGCCCGAGGAAGTAACCGTGGCCGAGGATATGTTTCAGGATCTCGTCATAGCGGCCGAGCCGGCTGCATTCGAGGCGCGCCTCGGGACGGGTGCGATGCAGCTGCGTCGTGTCGAGAAAGGCTGCGTACTCGGCTGCACGTAGCAGTGCTGCGGCATCGAGCTTGCGTCCCAGGGGCGCGCGAGTCTTCACGTCAACCACGCGAGCATTGATGGTGGCGCGGCCGAGGCTGCGCGCGACCGATACGCGATGGTGCCCGTCGATCACGTAGTAGTCGTCTCCCACCTTGTACACGTCGATCGGAGGCAATTCGTCGCCCTCGACCATCTCCTGGTAGATCCGCGTCCATCGGCCGCGTAGGCGACGGTTGACAGGCAGGAACAGGGGATCAAAATCTCCGAGCTTCGAAGGCGGCGCCGCAGAGCCCACGATCCTGTCCAGCGGGATCTCCTGCACGCCGCCAAAAGACCTGCCCTCGAGACCTGCCGCTTCCAGCACCGGCTCAATCGACTGGAGTCGGCGGGCTCGCCGGGTCAGGATGGAGCCAATCGCTCGCCTGAAGGCGCGAAAACGGGCAGCGTCGAAGTCCTCGAGCGCCCGGATCCGCTCCAAGGCTGAAGGCCTGCCCTTAGAGCAGGGCTTGTTCGCTCTCCGCGTCGAAGAAGTGCAGGGTGCGGGTGTCCAGGCCCAGGCGAACCTTGTCGCCGGGCTGCACGCTGAGGCGCGGATCGACGCGTGCCGTGACCTGGTCGCTGCCGACCTGCCCGTACAGGAACTGGTCGGAGCCGAGCCGCTCCACAACGTCGACCTTCATCTCCATCGCGGTGCCGCCGTCGACTATGCGATCGGTGACCGCCTCGGGTCTGAACCCGAGCGTGCCCTTGGCCGCGTCGATGGGCTTCGGCAGTTTGACCTCGAAGCCCGAGGCCTTCGCTGTGCCGTTCTGAACCGACGCCGGCACGAAGTTCATGGTGGGACTGCCGATGAAGCCGGCGACGAAGAGGTTGGCCGGGTGGTCGTAAATGTCGCCTGGCGTCCCAACCTGCTGCAGGATGCCGGCGTTCATGATCGCGATCCGGTCACCCATCGTCATGGCCTCGACCTGGTCGTGCGTAACGTAGATGAAGGTCGTCTCGAGGTCGCGGTGCAGCTTCTGCAGCTCGATGCGTGTCTGGCCGCGCAGCTTGGCGTCGAGGTTGGACAACGGCTCGTCGAGCAGGAATACCTTGGGGCTGCGCACTATCGCCCGGCCGAGAGCGACGCGCTGCCGCTGGCCGCCGGACAGGGCGCGAGGCTTGCGCTTCAGGAAGTTGTCGAGGCCCAGTATCCGAGACGCGTTCTTGACTCGCTTGTCGATCTCGTCCTTCTTCATGCGCTGCATCTGCAATGGAAAAGCCATGTTGTCGTACACGCTCATGTGCGGGTAGAGCGCGTACGACTGGAAGACCATCGCGATGTCGCGGTCCTTGGCCGCCACGTTGTTCACGACGCGGTCGCCGATCCGGATCTGGCCCTCGGTGATCGCCTCGAGGCCGGCGAGCATGCGCAGCGCGGTTGACTTGCCGCAGCCGGACGGGCCGACCAGGACCATGAACTCCTTGTCCTTGATCTCAACATTGAAGTCCTTGACCACGGTGATGTCCGCGGTGTAGCGCTTCACAACATGGTCGTAGGTGACTGATGCCATCTCTATCTATCCCTTCACAGAACCGGCCAGGATTCCGCGCACAAAGTATCGCTGGAGGCTGAGGAACACGACCAAAGGCACGATCATCGAGAAGAACGCAGCCGCGGTCAACAGCTGATAGTTCTGACCATAGGAGCCGACCAGGTTGACGAGGGACACGGTCACCGGCGCCACAGAAGCGGTTCCACCGACGTAGATGAGTGCGACCAGGAGGTCGTTCCAAACCCACAGGAACTGGAAGATCACTAAGGAGGCGAGGGCAGGCACCGAAAGTGGCAGCACGATCCGGAAAAACACGGTCAGCGTGCCGGCGCCGTCGATCTCCGCAGACTCGAAGAGATCGCTTGGGAGCGCCCGGAAGAAGTTCGACAGCAGATAGATCGAGAACGGCAGGCCGTACCCCGCATGTGCGAGCCACAGCGGGATGAAGGGCGGTAGTCCGAGCGACGTGAGGTGTTGGGGCGTGAGGCCCAGCTTGACAAATACCGTGGTCACCGGAATGAAGGTGAGCTGCAGGGGCACGGCGAGGAGCCCGACCAGGGCCAGGAAGATCCAGTCGCGTCCTGGGAACTTCATCCAGGCGAAGGAATAGGCGGCAAACGCGGCGATGGTGACCGGGATGATCGTGGCCGGAATCGAGATCATGAAGCTGTTGAAGAACCCGGTGCCCAGGTTGCTTGCCTGAAGCATCTGGGAGTAGTTGTCCAACGTGAATTTGTACGGCGGCGCCAGGGCGGTCCACCAGCCCGAGTTTGCGATGTCGGCAGGCAGGCGGAATGAAGTGACCAGCAGGCCGAGCGTGGGCACGACCCAGGCTACGGTGAGGCCGATGACGGCCACGTGCAGCACGAAGCCCCCGAGTCTGTCAGTGATCCACCGCGGCGAAAAGCGGAGCGCGGTTGACTCGGTTCGTGCCGCTGATGCGACGCTCACCGTCTTGCCTCCACCGCCCGAAATTGGCGCAGGTTGAAGATCAGCACGGGGATCACGGTGAGGAGAAGGATCACGGCCACGGCGCTGGCACCCGGGAAGTCATTGGAGTTGTAAAGGAGCTTGTACATGCGGTTGGCGAGGACATCTGTCTCGTAGTTGCCATTCGTCATCGCGTACACGACGTCGAAGGCTTTCAGCGCAAAAATGACAAGCGTCGTCCCGACCACGACGATGGTGGGCATCATCAGGGGAAAGATCACGCGGCGAAAGATGGTGATCTCCCCAGCCCCGTCCACTCTTGCGGCCTCGAGCAGGTCGCCCGGGATGCCTTTGAGCGCAGCCGACAGGATGACCATCGAGAATCCGACGATTCCCCATACGGCGGCGGCGATCAGGGCGAGGTTGTTGAGCGGGATCAGTCCGAGCAGGGGGGTCGTGTCCTGGACCCAGGTCCGAGGATCCTGGTGGAACACCGTGTTGAGGAGGAAGTTGAGGGTGCCGGTCTGGGCCTGCCCCGGCGGCTGGTAGGCGTACATGAACTTCCAGATCACGACGAGGGCGACGGACGAGATCGCCATCGGCATGAAGATCAGCGACTTGACGATCTTCTCGTACGGGACACGGTCGAAGATCACGGCCAGTATCAGGCCGAATGCGAGCACGAAGAGGGTGTAGAAGACGAGCCAGAAGACGTTGTCCCGGATGGCTATCCAGGCGCCGCCTGTCGGAAAGCCGTCGAGCTGCGTCGCGAAGTTTTTCAGGCCGACGAAGTTGCCTTTGCGATCCTGGAGGCTGGTGGAGATCGTGCCGACGGCCGGCAGCACGAGGAATGCGGTGACCAGCGCGAGCGCCGGCCCGACCCATATCCAGGGACGGACCGAAGGTCGCGCCTTGTCTGGTAGCCGGCGGACCAGGTACTCGCCGCCCACGATGTAGGCGGCGAGCACCGCCGGAACGCCGATGATCACACCGATCAGCGTCGGCAGGTCCGTCAGCAGGACGTTGAAGTCCATGTCTTACGGGTGTTCGATTACGACGTATATGCCTTGGCCTGGACCGCGTCCAGGTTCGCGAGGATCGAGTTGAGATTCCCTTGGTTCTGCGCGAAGCTCAGGACTGCCGACCAGTAAGCGTTCCTCATGTCAGACGGCATCTGGTCGCCGGCGTCGTACTTGGCGATCTTGGTCGCGACCAGGATCTGGGCAGTTGACTTCGACAGCGCGTCCGGGTAGTCGGTCAGGGGCACCTGGTTGTTCGGCGAGATCTTGCCGCCGCGCTTGACCCAGATCGCCTGGGCGTCGGCGGTCATGAGGTACTGGAGCATCTTCTGGGCCTGCGGCGTGTCGTTGAACATCGACCATGCGTCGCCGGCAACCACGTGGGCGCCTGCGTACTGTGCGGTGATGTCGGGCAGCGAGAAGAAGTTGTAATCATTCCCCGCCACCAGTGATGCGTTCGCGCTCTGGAAGAAGCTCGTGATGAACGACGCCTGGTTGTGCATGTAGCACTTGGGCGGGTTCTGGAACATCGGCGTGCCGGCGTCCCCGAAGTTCGTCGCCGACATGTTCTTGGCTCCACCGTAGACGTTGCTGTCGCCCGACCCTAGGATCTGGCCCCACGTCTGCCAGGCGAGCTTGATCTCAGGAGAGGTCCACTTCTGCTTGCCCTGCCACCAGTTGTCGTAGACGGTCGGCCCGGACTGGCTCAGGACGATCTCCTTGACCCAGTCGCTGCCGGGCCAGCCTGAGGCCGCCCCGCTCTCGAGACCGATGCACCATGGCGTGGTCCCGCTGCTCTTGATGGTGTCCTGCAGTGCGAGCAGGTTGTCCCAGCTGTTGGGGATGCTGTAGCCCTTGGCCTGGAAGTTCTTGGGGTTGTACCAGATCAGCCCCTTGAGCGAGACCCACGAGTAGACCTGGTAGAGCTTGCCGTCGGCCAGAGGCTCTCCGAGGTCGATCCAGCTTTTCGCGTACTGCGATTGAAGGGCGGTCATGTCCACGACGGTGTTGAGGGCTTTGATCTTGCCCGCCTTGGCGAATGAGGTGAGGAGGGCTGGGCTTGGGGCTGCCGCCAGGTCGGGCGGGTTGCCCGCGGCCACGCGCGTGGTCAGGAGCGCGTCCTGGTCGCGGCTGGCCTCATAGTTGATGGTGATCCCAGTCTGGTCCGTGAAAGGCTTCATCACGGCGAAGAAGGAGGCTTGCTCCGCCCCGGTCCACGTAGCCATCACGTTCACGGATCCGGCGCTCGGAGTCGAACTGGTGCCGCAGGCAACGGCCGTCAAGACGGCCGCGAGCGACAGGATAAGGCTTCGCTTGAACCACAACTGATGCACTCTCAAATCCCCCTTCGAATGTGAGCTAACGGTGCTACCCCTAGTCATCGACCATTCTAAGGTGGCGACGGGAGGAGCGCAGAGCCAGGTCGCATCGACGCCGCCCACGGGCAGCCCTGTCTGTGGAACACTCCGCCGGATGAGTGACACCACCCGGTTTCCTGAGAACTTCCTCTTCGGCGCCGCGGTGGGAGCCCACCAGGTCGAGGGCGGTAACACCAACAGCGATTGGTGGTGGTGGGAGCACGTTGAGTCGACGCCCTGCCGCGAGCCTTCCGGCGACGCCTGCGACTTCTACCACCGCTATCGCGAGGACGTCTCAATGCTCGCCGGCTTCGGGCTGAACGCTTTCCGGTTCAGCATCGAGTGGGCGCGCATCGAGCCTGCCGAGGGAGAGTTCTCCCGGGCCGCGCTCGACCACTATCGGCGGGTGCTCGAAGCCTGCCAGGACCATCACGTGGCGCCGATCGTCACATTCCTCCACTTCACGCTTCCGAAGTGGCTGCAGGACGCCGGCGGTTTTGCGTCAGAACGATTTCCGTCACTCTTCGAGTGTTACTGCGACCGCGCCGCGGCGGCGCTCGGGGACTTGATCACCTGCGCCTGCACCATCAACGAGCCGCAGGGCCTGGGCTCAAGCGGCTATCTGCTTGGCATCAACCCGCCCGGCCACACCGATGACCGGGACGGCGCGCAGCGGGCAGTCGACAACCTGCTCGCCGCCCACCAGGCCGGCGCGGCGGCGATCCGGTCCCGATGCGGGATCCCGGTGGGTGTCACGCTCGCCCTTCCTGACATTCAGTACGAGGAAGGCGCGCAGCCCGGGAGCACGTCGCTGGAAGTTGAATCGCGCGTTAACGACTGGTTCTTCGAGCTGGCGCGCAAGGACGACTTCGTGGGGGTGCAGACCTACACGCGCTTCCGGATCGGGCCCGAGGGACCGCGCAGCCCCGGCCACGACTGGAGCGACATCACGCGCGAGCTGACCGAGACCGACCAGACGACGCAGATGGGGTACGAGGACTACCCCCAGGCCCTTGGCGCGACGATCCGGCGGGCGGCGAAGAGCTGCCCAGGCATCCCCATCCTCGTCACCGAAAGTGGGATCGCAACAGTGCACGACGAAAGGCGCATCGCGTACATGCGCACGGCACTTCGCGAGGTGCAGGCATGCCTGGCCGACGGCATCGACGTGCGCAGCTACCTTTACTGGTCCTTGCTGGACAACTTCGAGTGGGCTCTCGGCTACGCACCCAAGTTCGGCCTGGTCGCGGTCGACCGGCAGACGTTTGCCCGCCACCCAAAGCCGAGCGCGGCGTGGTTGGGTGAAGTCGCGCGGAGTCGTTCTCTCACGGCGTAACTGAGTTGTATCCCCCCACCCGGCCGTGGCCTTCGGCCGTGACCGCGATCATCCCTGCATCGTGGCCTGGGCGCCCAACTCCCACTCACCGTTCAAGTTCACCCAGCGGGAACGCCTGAGGATCGGTCGCGGATAATCCATGATTAGGCGCCCGAGGACAAGATGCGCTTGCCAGTAGAAACCAACTCTGGTCTGTCGGCTGTGCTTCGCGGCGTCGTCGCCGGCATGCGGCACGCCTCCGGTGCGGACATCATGTCCATCTTCCTTGACGAGGAAGCCATGGCTCGCTCCACCTGAGAAATTTCTCTGGCGGAAAGCGTGTGACCCTGAAGGACGATCGCCACTTCGCGGTCTCGGGCCGCGACGGCGCGATGCGCGCCGATGGTCCCGACGGGCATGGGCTTTGGCTGGGCGACACGCGCTTTCTTTCCGAGTTCCACCTGCTCATCGATGGGCACGAGCCTGAGCCCGTGGACGTCCAGGTGCAGGCGGGATGGGTCGTGTTGGAGCTGGCTGCTGGCGCCTTGCGAGTCCGCCGCGAGCGGTACGTGGATCGGGGTCTGCACGAGCGAATCACGATCACCAACCCGGGCTCTTCGAAGACCGACGCAGATCTTGAGCTGATTTTCGGAGCGGACTTTGCCGCCATGCTCGCCATTCGCGGCATCGTGCCCAACCTGCCCTTGCCACCGCCGGCTGGGAGCGCCGAGACCGCTCGCGGAATTGAGCTTCGGGAGGCGGGCGGCTCCTCTCGCGTGACCGAGGTGATTCTCCGCCCGGCCGGCAGCAGCCGCCGGCTGGAGCTTGGGCCGGGCGAAAAGTTCGTGCTTGATGTCGACGTGCTGACCGGGGCGAGTCTCGAAGTTCCGACGTTCGAGGTTGGTCTGGATCGGATCCGCACTGAGTACAGCCGGTGGTCGGCCGACTGCGCCGCCTTCGAGACCGACAACCCCGCGCTCAACGAGCTGCTGCAGCAGAGCCGCGAGGACATGCGCATGCTGTGCGACCGCTACCCCACAGGGATCTATCCAACCGGTGGGCTGCCGTGGTTCGCCGTCCCGTTCGGACGCGATGCATTGTCCACGTCAATGTTCGCCCTGCCCGTGAACCCGCAGATCGCCCGTGGCACGCTGCGCTACCTCGCCGCGCACCAGGGCCGGCAGGTGGATCACGACACCGAAGAACAGCCGGGCAAGATCCTGCACGAAGTTCGCACCGGGGACCTCGTCGAGCACGGTTTGTGGCCCAGCATCCTCTTCGGCACGGTGGACGCCACTCCGCTGTACCTCTGCGCGCTGGCGGATACGCTCCGCTGGACCGCCGATGCCGAGCTCTTCGATGAGCTGTGGCCGGCCGCCGAGGCGGCGCTGGCATGGTGCGCCACGTTTGGCGATCCTGACCATGACGGCTTCATCGAGTACTCGGGCGGCCGCGCGCGCAACCAGGGCTGGAAGGACTCCGACGATGCGCTCACTCATGTCGACGGCACACCGGCGCCTCTGCCGGCCGCTATATGTGAGGTCCAGGGCTACCTTTATCAAGCCCTGCTTGGGATGGCCAGAAAGCGACCCGAGCTCAAGGCGGCCGCCGCGGACCTGCGGCGGAAGTTCAACCGGGACTTCTGGATGTCGCAAGAGCGCTTTGTCGCGCAAGGCCTCGACGGAACCAAGCGGCAGGTCGAAGCCGTGACCTCAAACCCCGGACACTGCCTTTGGACTGGAATCCTCCCGCCGGCCCGGGCCCGTGCGGTTGGGTCTCGACTTGTGTCTCCCGAATTCCTTTCGGGTTGGGGGATTCGCACGCTCTCGAGCCGGGCCGTCAACTATGACCCGTGCAGCTACCACAACGGTTCGGTGTGGCCGCACGACAGCGCGATCGCCGCGGCGGGACTCCGACGCTACGGATTGGCCCGAGAGTCAGAGCTGGTCGCGCGGTCCATCCTCGAGGCGGGAATGGCGTTCGCGGACCGGCGCATGCCGGAGCTATGGTGCGGCACGGACCGGGCGCCGGACGCGACGCCGGACGACTACCGGAACAGCTGCAGCCCCCAGAACTGGGCGGCGGCGTCCACGTTCTCCCTGCTCGCCACGCTGCTGGGGCTCGAAGCTGACGCGACGCGCGGCCGCCTGCGCATCGCCCCGGTCGAAACTCCGCTGTGGCGGAGGATCGAGGTGAACGGGCTGCACTTCGCCGGCCACCGCATCGACTTCGCGGTGGACGGAAAGCAGGTCAAGGTCGGAAAGCTGCCACAGGGAATCACCGTCGAAACGGTTTAGCCGGGCCCGTCTGGGACAAACGCCCACGAGGTACGGATTTCTGCACGTAAGAATGCTGAAAGTTGACTGGTAGCAGATACGATTTCCAGTCAACGAAGAGATAGGGGTCCGGCCAAACCGCCCGGTCCCGTTTGAAGGGGTGTCACTAAAGGTGAGTTCGATTTCTGTGCGTTTCCGCATGTCCGCCGTTGCCGCCGGCGTTTCTCTGTTCGCCCTCGCAGGCGTCGCGACCCCCACCCAAGCCGCCGGGCCGCACATGTCGCCGCATCTCACGGCTGTCCAGGGTCCGGCGATCACTTCCCTGACATCCAGTGCGATCGGTCACGGCTGTTTATTCGCGCCCTCCTACTCTTGCTACGGACCGTATGACCTGGGCAAGGTCTATAACTTCCCATCCAATCTCGACGGGCGCGGCCAGACGATCATCATCGTCGACTCGTACGGCTCCCCGACAATCGCCGCCGACCTCGCGAGGTTCGATGCATACTTCGGGATCGCGGCGCCGCCCTCGTTCACGATCATCAACGCGGCCGGCACAGGGGCCACAGGTTCCGGGGCCTTGACTGGCTGGCAGGTCGAGACTTCGCTTGACGTCGAGTACGCCCATGCGATGGCGCCTGGGGCAAAGATCGTGCTAGCCGTTGCGGCAACCGACAACAACTACGACCTGAATGCTGCCGAGGCACAGGTCTTCCCGCACTACCCGGGAGCGATCGTGTCGCAGAGCTTTGGCGACTGGGAGACCGACGCCACGGCCGGAACGTCGTTCGCCGACCAGCACAAGATCTTCCAGGCGGCGACCAGGTTAGGCGATACCGTACTAGCGTCGGCAGGCGATGCCGGCGCCACGTGGACCCAGTACACCGGCACGGCCTCCCCGGCCCTAGCCTCCTATCCGGCCTCTGATCCTCTGGTCACCAGCGTCGGTGGCACCCAGGGCAATCCGTACCCCGGCGGACTGGAAGTAGCGGGGGCCTACGGCGGAGAGGCGACCTGGAACGAGCCGTGGTTCGACGCCGCGACAGGCGGAGCTCCGAGCATCCTCTTCCAGGCCCCTTCCTGGCAGCGGGGGGTCACCGGCCACCGCACCCGGACCATCCCTGATGTCGCCTACAACGCTGCGATCAACGGCGGCGTCGAGGTTTTCGCGTCGCCGTACATCTACCTGGTTGGTGGCACCAGTGTCGGATCGCCTCAGTGGGCCGCGATCTTTGCCCTTGTGAACCAGGCGCGCGCGGCGGCCGGGCACGACTCGCTCGGGTTTGCGAATGCAGCGCTGTACAACCTCGGCAGGCAGCAGTCGAGGCCCGATGCCGGTGCGCGGTCCTCGTCGGCCAATTTCCATGACATCACGATTGGCAACAACGCGCTCGACTCAACGATCGGCTTCTCCGCCAAGCGTGGCTATGACCTGACGACCGGGTGGGGGACGCCAAATGTCGCCAACCTCGTTCGCGCTCTCGCAGGAGGCGGCTCGGATCGCAATCCCGAAGCCAATGACCCCGCGTCCATTCACGGCTCGTCATCGACCAACGGCCACGCGCCCAACACGATGTCGCCCGGCTAAGACCGCAACTCCAGGAGAGGGCCGCCCCGTCGGCCCTTTCCTGGGTCCAACCGGCTCAGCCGCCGATAAGAGCCTGAGCGCCGGTCACGCACGCGGGATGCACCGTTGGCCCCGGCCCGTGGGTCATGCAGCCGTTCGTCACGGGCACCGACGGCGGGAGCGCGAGAACTGGACGAGGTTGCTGGATGACCGCTGCCGGCTTAGGAGCCGGGGCGGCTGATTTCGACGCATCAACGGTCCCCTGCGAGGCTTGACCCAACCCCGCGTTTGAGTTCACCGGCCGACTGGAGGCGGGCCCTGGTGCGGTCGATGTCCCCGGGCTCAGAATCGGAGCTGGGGCGAGAACCGGACGCGCCTGGCTCATCAGGGCGACCAAAAGGACGGCCACGACGATGAAGACCCAAAGAGGCACCGCAAGCGTGTTCCTTGTTCTGACCATAGACTCCAATCTAGCGCGCTTCGGCGGCGGTTGCATGCCTCCGGGAGGCTTCGCCGGCGACCTCCCCGGCAAGCGGCGAGGTGACTGTTCAGAATTGGGATGTGCAAGAAAGAAGCGAGGAGCAAGTCATCAGCCGCCTCTTCCAGCTCGAGAACGATGGCCAGGCCGAGCGGCGAGCCGAGTTGAGCGGCGAGCAATTCCTTTCCCTGATCCACGATCCCGACAGCGGGCGCGGCTACGTCCTAAAACACGGCATCGACGAGACGGAAGGCGCGGAAGTGCCGCCGGGAACCGAGTTCTGGGAATATCCCACCCTGGACGAGGCCGCGCGAGCTTACGAGCAGCTGCTGGCGGAGTCGGGGCGGGCGGGTGAGGTGGTCGAAGAAGATTCCGATGAAGCCATCGGCGACTCTGAGAGCGCCGGTGCGGAAGTTCGCGACAGGTATTCGGCGAGCGACGAGGACCTGCTCATCGACGTCGAGGAGGTTGAGGACTCAGGCGCGGCCTCCTGACTCGGTGTTACTCGAAACGCAGGCACCGGTGAAGAGGCTTTTGTGACGCGTCTCTCACGGGGCGGACGCCAGCCGCGTGTTGTGCCGAAACTATGTCGTGTCGCGCAGGTCCGGCCGGAAACGGTACCCGACGCCCCAGACGGTTTCGATGCAGGCGCCTAGGCCGCCCAGCTTTCGGCGAAGCCGGACCATCTGGGTGTCGACCGCGCGATCGAGGCCATCGAAATCCGCGCCCCACAGGCGCTCGAGGAGAAAGTCGCGCGAGAACGTGCGGCCGGGGTGCTGAAGCAGCAGCTCGAGCAGGTCCATCTCGCGACGGCTCAGGTCAAGCGATGAGCCTGCAAGCGTGGCGCGATGGCCGGCACGGTCGAGGACCAGAGCGTCGAAGGTGATCGGCTTGGAGGCGTCCGTGGTCGCGGCTGCGCTGTCGAGAGCCACCCGCCTCAGCAGGGAGGCCACTCGAGCGGCGAGCTCGACGATCGAGAAGGGCTTGCCGAGATAGTCATCGGCTCCGACCTGGAGACCGGTGACACGATCGGCAACGTCGCCGCGTGCCGTGAGCATGAGGATCGGCATCAGATGTGTGCGCCGAAGCTCGCGGCACACCGTCATGCCGTCCTGCCCGGGCAGCATCCAGTCGAGGATGACCAGATCGGGCCGCGTAAGGTCGGCTGATACGAGCGCCTGGTTGCCGTCGAAGGCCTGGTCGACCGCGTGCCCCGCTTGCTCCAGGTGCGACCGGACCAGGTCGGAGAGGGCCACCTCGTCTTCCACCATGAGGATCCTGGCCATCAGGGTTCGGCGCGCCGGAGGCTGATCCAGAACGTGCTGCCGAGCCCGGGCTGCGATGTGGCGGACAGGCTGCCGCCCATAGCTTCGAGCAGCTCCCGGGCAATCGACAGGCCGAGACCGAACCCACCGGTATTGCGGGTGCGGGAGTCGTCGGCGCGATAGAACCGCTCGAAGATGTGCTCGAGGTCTTCGGCTGAGATCCCATGTCCGGTGTCCGAGACCGCGATCTGGACTCGATCAGCGCCGCCCCCGCTCAGCCGGACCGACACCACTCCACCTTCAGGTGTGTAGTTGATCGCGTTGCGCACCAGGTTCGTCAGCACCTGCGCCAGGCGGTCGGCATCGCCAGCCGCCCAGAGGTCGGTGGGCATGTCTTCGTAACTCACGGTGACCTGTCGTTCGACGCGGGCAAGCGGCGCCAGCGCCATTACAACCTGCTCAACGATCGGCGCGAGCCGGATCGCACGATTGCTGACCTTCAACTCCTGCGAGTCGGCGCGCGCGAGCATCAGGAGATCTTCGATGAGGTCGGCCAGCCGGCGCGTCTCCGCTGCGGTCACCTTGAGCCGGCGCTCCGATTCCTGTGCATCCGGCCGGTCCGCCTCGGGCAAGAGAAGGGAATCGATGTGGGCCTGGATGCTGGCGATCGGAGTCCGCAGTTCGTGCGACACGTTCATGATCAGCTCACGCCGGCTGCGGTCCGCCACCTCAGCCTTGCCGCGCGCCTCCCACACCTGGCGCTGTTCCTCGCCAACACCGAGCATGTCCGTGGCAAATCGCCCCCACGCGCGACCCACGGCGTTCAAGACGTGCAACGAGAGCGCGAGCCCGGCGAAAGCGAACAGCCCGGGGAAGATCAGATTTCCGATTGCCTGCGAGCTTGGGCCGTCGATGTTGATGCGGGCGATCGGAAAGATGATGCCGATGAGTGACAGCCCAAGCAGCACCCCCGACAGCAGTGAGGCGAAGATGCCGAACGGAAGCTTGAGGAGCACGTAGGCGAAAGATCTCCATGTCGCGGGCTGACGCAGGTGCCGGACGAGCATCCGCCACGGCGAGACCAGGTCGGGATCAGGAAGCGAGAGCGGAGGAACGTTGACTCCCAGCAGCCCGATCGCGAGCTCGCGCTCGAAAAGGGCGAATCCCCATGCCGCGACCAGGGTCGCAAGAAGGATCAGGAGACCGACGACCACGATCGAGAGGAAAGCGCCCGAGATCATTCCCGCCATCAGGACAAGGAAGTAGGTCAGGCCGAGCGGAAATGCGGTCAGCAGGTAGAGAGCGTTCAGATAGGAGCGCGGCTCGACCAGGACGTGCAGGAATCGTCCGATCCGGTCCGAGAGGACCGTCGTTGGAACCGGGGTGTCGTGGGCGGTGGTCTCCATGGGATCTGGCTCGTGACGGTAGACCAGAGCTGTGCCAAAAGGATGACAGTGCGCGCTCGACACCTTTGTCAGTCGCATAACGACCTCTTAAGCGCGCGCGAGGCGTCCCATAACGATGCGGGCCTACGTTGCCACGTATCGCCAGCGGCATCTACCTCTCCGGGAGCGCGGCGGCTACCCCCCGCCGCGCAACCCCGGGGATCAGGCCGGCGGGATGAGCTCTTTGCCGACCATGGTGATGTAGTCGAAGTTCGGCACCACGACGCCGAGCGCCTCGAGCTGCATTGCCAGTTGTGAGCGGTGTTGGGCCGAGTGCGTCAACACCTGAAGGAGTGCCTGCCGAGTATTCGGGCGGAAGGGGAACCAAGGGATAGCCACAGGCTCCTCCATGTTCACTTTGGTCAGCAGCCTTTGGTACTCGACGGCCAGCCGGGCTGCCTCGCGAACGAAGTCGACATTGGGCCGGGCCATGTAGGCGACGCGATCGGAGCCTTCCCCAGGCGCCTCTCCGCGGATCATCAACGTATAGATGGCCTCGACCCCAACAAGGTGGGAGAGTGTTTCATGTACCGCGCGGTCAGCCGATGGCTCTGCAGTTTCAAGGACAATCGCATTGGCCCAAGCGTTGTATCGAAACAGTTCGGCGAGCTCGCTCACGGCCGGATCCGGACCGCACTGCTCTGAGGCTCTCGTCGTGAGCGCGTGTCCTCAACTGCAATTGCTCGAATCCCTTGCCGGAAAGCAACCCCTGGGGGAGGCCAATACTCAATGTTGGCCAATCCTCGATGGTCCGCCCAGCTGCCTGTGTTCAAGCAGTCAAACCTATCCTGTTGCGCCAACGGCGTGCCAGTGTACCGTTCGCCGTATGCCGCGCCGCAAGCGAAAGGCAATCGAACCTCGACCGACGGCGAAGCCACAGACCAGCGACCAGGCGCCCGGCGAGGAGGTCGTCCAGGTGAACGACCGGTACTCGGGCGGCGGGCCCGCGCCCGAGTCGGAACCCTCAGAGCACGCCCAGCACCAGACCGGCGGATAACTAACCCCGGCCGGTGATGAGCGACCTGGTCGGCCCCAAGGGCTGACATCGAAACCGGACGCCGGCGCGTCAGCCGGCGCCGTCGCCCGGAGTCAAGAGATACTGAGTCCCCGTTGGCCGACATAACGCCGAGCCCGGACCAGCAACCGGCCACGAATATTCCCAACCGTGTCCTATGGGGGTTGCTGGCGCTTGGCCTGCTGGTGCTCTTCTTCATTCTGCCGCACGGCATCGAAGGCGACGGCCGACTGCGGTTTGACGCGCTCCAGGGGTGGCTGGCAGGCCACGGGATGCCGGACACCAAGTTTCCCCTTGTCGGATCAGTTCCCTCGATTCCGCTGATGCTCCTGGGCCACCTCGGCGCCTCACCCGAATGGTGGATGTCTCGCTACAACGTCATCGTCTACGCTGCCGGCCTCGGTCTCCTGTACGTGCTGCTGCGCGGACGCTTGCCCCACGACGTGCTCGGTGCCTTCTTGTTGTTGCTGGGAACGACTGCCATGCTTCCGAACTCCCTCACTGGGTTCGGTGCTGAGACCTTCAGTGCGATGGCAGTCGGTACAGGTTTGGCGGCCTGGTCGGCGGGCCGCTGGAAGACGGCGGTGGCGCTGCTTGGCGTTGGGGTCGCCAACCTGCCTGCGAGCTTTGTGGGCCTTGCTCTGGCCATGGGTTGGTGGGCGTGGCGCGTGAAGCGAATAAGGGCGTTGGCGCCGCTTGTTACGAGCGCGGGTCTTTGGATGCTGGAGAACACGGTGCGCCGCAAGGCAGCTCTCTCGAGCGGTTACGGGAACGATCACGGCTTTCAGACACTTCTCCCATATTCGGGGCTGCCTGGCTTCAGCTATCCAACGTTCTATGGCGTGTTGTCGCTCCTTCTTTCTTTCGGCAAAGGGCTGCTCTTCTTCGCACCCGGACTGGTCCTGGCCTTCGGGCGCGGCCTCGAGGCTCTGCGATCTGTTACGCAAGTCCTGGTCCTGTGGATGCTGTATCTGGCCGGCATGGTGCTGGTTTACGGCACCTGGTGGGCATGGTACGGCGGCTTCACGTGGGGACCACGATTTCTCATCTTCGCCTCGTTGCCAGCTTCACTTCTGCTGGCTGCTCAGGTCCGTCGCCCACCTCGCGCGCTTCCCGCTGTCACCGTCGTGCTTGCAGCTCTTGTGCTCTCAGTCTGGGTCGGAATCGATGGTCAGACTTTTGGCCGCTTCGCGCAGACCGTGTGCACGGCCAACGACTACTACCTGGAGTCGTTCTGCTGGTACGTACCGGAGTTCAGCGTGCTGTGGACGCCATTCGTATTTCATGCACATCTTTCGTGGGGGAATTCGATACTCATCGCTTACGCGGCGGGCGTGACTAGTTACGTTGCCCATCCAGTGCTCCGGCAGTGGACGGTTACCGCCTACCGTGACCTGGGACTGACATGGGCCGCTTACGGCCGTCGAACGCCCTGGAGGTTTTGATTCGGAGAACTGTCTGTCGCTCGAGACGAGGCTGCCGTTGGTGACGTTGCTTCTAAGCCACCTCGGGAGCCAGATATCGCGTGACAACGGTTTTCGAAAAACCCAACGGTTTCTGCGGTTTGGTCAGCCTCTGTTCCACCTCTTTGTAGCCTCCTTGGAGCTCGGCATCGCGGGCACTGAAAACACGAAAACCCGGTCCCAGGGACCAGGTTTCGTATACAGACTACCCTTCGGAGGCCTCTCGAAAAAGAGGTCTTGGGTGGTGGGTCGGGGCAGATTTGAACTGCCTCAGCTTGCGCGGCGGTTTTACAGACCGTTAGGCTCGCCAATGCCCAGCCGACCCATGCAAGTCCATGCAGGACGCGTGACCGAAATGGTAGCCGTTTCGAGGTCGGCGTCCGGGCCATAGAATGCCTCCGTGGCGCGCGGCTATGCCCGATACGTCCTCGCGGTCATGGTCGGCATCAACTTCCTCAATTACATGGACCGGTACGTCGGCGCGGCCGCCTCACCGCTGATTCAGAAGGAGTTCCACCTCAGCGACACCCTAGTCGGGCTGCTCGGCTCGGCGTTCCTCATCGTCTACGCCGTCGCCGCCCTTCCCTTCGGCTACTGGGCGGATCGTGGTGTCCGGAGGACTGTCGTCGCAGCCGGCGTCGCCATCTGGAGCGTGGCGACTCTGTTCACGGGATTCGCGCACAACTTCGTCCAGCTGTTCCTCAGCCGCGCCGTCCTGGGGATCGGCGAGGCCAGCTACTACCCGGCCGGCACTTCGCTCCTCTCGGACTACTTTCCGAAGGAACAGCGCGGCCGCACAATGTCGATCTGGGGCGCTGGCAGCGCATTCGGCATCGCGGTCGGCTTTGCGGGCGGCGGCTACATCGCCGAGAAGTTCGGTTGGCGCAGTGCATTCTTTTTCGCCGCCGTTCCCGGAATCATTTTCGCGTTGCTTGCGTTCGGCCTTCGCGAACCGCTACGCGGGAATGCTGAGAGCCGCGGCCAGGCCGTCGAGAAGACCCAAGATGCCGGCCCGCGCAACTTCATCCAGCTGTTGCGGATTCCCACCCTCCGCGCGACGATCTTCTCCCAGACACTCCTTTACTTCGTGCTTGCGTCCAATGCTTTCTGGCTGCCGCTGGTCCTGACGCGGCGGTTCAACCTCTCGGTCAGCAAGGCGGGACTGCTGGCGGGGGTTGTCCTGGTTGCAGGCGGCCTGATCGGGACGCTGGCAGGCGGGTGGATCGCGGACCGGCGCGCCTTGAAAAATCCCGCCGCGCATCTCGAGGTCGGCATTGCGGGGTTCTTGCTCGGCGCCGTATTCATCTCGATCGCCCTCGTCGCGCCGATGAATATTGGCCCGATACCCGTCTTTGCTCCGGCGTTTCTTCTGGCGGTCGTCTGCCTTTACCTGTATTCGGGTCCTTTCACGGCGGTATCCCAGAACGTCGTGTCGCCAGCTCTACGTGCGAGCGCCGTAACGATGCTGCTCTTCGTCTCGCACATCCTGGGAGACTCGCATGCGCCGTTTGACGTCGGCTGGATCTCAGACCGCGTCGGCAGCCTTCAGAACGCGCTGCTGCTCACCTCTCCGACGCTTCTCGTCCTCGCGGCGATCGTCGCGGCCACGGGCCTGCGTACGGTGCGTCGTGACGTCCAGACGATGGAGGACGAGTGGGCTGAACGATCGCAGGCGGCTGTTAGTAAATGAACCCCACGAGCCGTCCGCCGAGCTGACCCGGCTTGATGGTCCGCTCGTTGATCACGTCGAACGCGATCCAGTTCATCTCCGAAACCACCCATGAGCCGTCCGGGTTGACCGCTTCGACGTAGGCGACGTGGCCGGCCCAGCTCTCCCAGGTCACCATGATCGCGCCCACCTTCGGCGTCGGTCCGACCGGGTAACCCTGGGCTGAGGCGTTCGCGTACCAGTAGCCGGCATCGCCTCGCCACGTCACGTTGCGCTTGGTCGCGACGTACCAGGTGCACCATCCGGCCGGGAATCCGGTGGCCGGGTAAGGACCGAGGCAGCATCCGATGACGTGAGAGTTGAACGCCTGGCCGCTCCCGGAACGCGCGAGCAGCTGGTACAGGGCCGGTGGCGGCGGGAACGCGCCGCCGACGCCACCTGGGATCACGAGCACGATCCCGGCTGTCAGCTGCGTGCTGCGCAGCCGGTTGAAGTCGATGATGGTCTGGGGGTCGACCTGGTACTTGGTGCCCAGGCTCTCGAACGTATCGCTCGCCTTCGTGGTGACGACGATGCCGGCAACCGGCGGGATGATCAGTTGGTCACCCGTGGCGACCGAGTCGGTCGAGGTCAGGTTCGTGTTCGACCATCGAATCTGGCTTACGGTCACGTTGTACCTGGCGGCGATCGTGGCCAGGCTTTCGCCCGGTGCGACGCCATAGGTGAGGGGCTGATGGTTGATGGGCGCCGAGGTTGGTATCGAGACCGGTTTGATGATCGTGCTGTAGCGGCCAAGCGAGACGTCGCCGACCGTGCCGCCCTCGCTCACGACAGTCGCCTCAGCGTTCACGGCGCCCAGCCGGGCGGTCAAAGAGGTGGGGAATTGGCGGTCCAACGTGGCATAGCTCGAGATCGCGACCGCCACTGCTAACACGATGGCATGCGTCAGATATCGATGAACTCGCAATTCCTACCCCTAAAGAGTGCTAACTCGCCCCGCGGTGGGCGGCTCCCCTGAGACGGCCGTCACCGTACCAGAGGTCCGGCGAGGGCGTCAACCCTGTTAGGCATGGTACCGGACTCCACGACAGGGAAGGCGGGCTTACCTGGCCGAATTCGATTCGAATACGCGCTTGGGGCCTGAAGAGGCCCCGTCGGCGAACAGTAGTTCGGTCGCCCAAGCGCTGCCTCACGCGGCCGAGAATCCGGTTCACAAGCCTGTCCAACGCTCAAGGGGCGCGGTACTTGCCGTTCAGGGCTCGGCCGTCTGCCCACAGCGCGCATGGAGGAGCAGACGTTGGATATAGAGTGACGCGCGCGCAATGACCCGACTTCACACGCCCCTGTGCGAGCTTTTCGAGATCGACGTCCCGATCCTGCAGGCCGGGATGTCGAAGTACACCACCCCGGAACTCGTCGCGGCAGTGAGCAACGCCGGCGGCCTCGGCATCATCGGCGGCATGGGCCGCACGCCGGATGAGTTGCGAAGCGAGATCCGGCAGGTGCGTGAGCTGACCTCGCGCCCATTCGGGGTGAACCATGTCGTCTGCCAGATCGACCCGGCCGCCGTCCAGATGACGCTCGCGCAGCGCGTCCCGGTTCTGTCACTGGCCTGGGGGCGATCGGCAGAGCTCACGTACCAGGCTCACGAGGCCGGCATCAAAGTGGTCCACATGGTCGGCAGCCCGGAGGAAGCCGGCCAGGTCGCCAGCGATGGAGCGGACGCTATCGTCGCCCAGGGGACCGAAGGCGGAGGGCACGTCGGGATGATGTCGACCCTGTCGCTGGTTCCCCAGGTGTTCGACGTCGTGGGCGGGGTGCCGGTCCTGGCGGCTGGCGGAATCGCAGACGGGCGAGGCCTGGCGGCCGTGATCATGCTCGGCGCGCAAGGCGCCCTCATCGGCACCCGGTTCCTCGCCACGCCCGAGGCGCGCGGGAAAGGCCACTCCAAGGACGTGATCCTCAACGCGCTCGGCAGCCAGACAATGGCGAGCAGGTTCTACGACGATGTGATGGAACAGGTCTGGCCGGGCGCCATGGTCCGGACGATCAAGCACCCTCTGCTCGAAGAGTGGGCAGAGCGCCCGGAAGAGTGGGCGCTTGCCGCCGACGAGCTACGGCCGTCGCTCGAAGCCGCCCTCGCCGCCGGAGACCTCGTGCTCGCAGGCGAATCCGCCGGCCTCGTCCACGACATCGTGCCTGCCGGCGAGCTGGTCAAACGGATCGCACAGCAGGCCGAGGATCTGCTCGCGGCCGGCTAAGGACCGCCCCGCACGTAGATCGTCTGGCCCGATACAAAGCTCGATTCGTCGCTGCAATTTATGAGAAGGAACCGGATGGTTCCTTCTCATCGCCCGGTCGGCTTCGCCGACGGGAACCCGGCCCTGAGCCACCTCAGGTAACAGAGAAGCCACCGATAGGGCCGGCGCTCATCCTCCCGGGATTGGATTTCCGAAATACCTACTCCTGGCGACGCTGGGAGTCCCTTGTGCACGATAGGGACGGCCGGAGTGAATCCGGCCTATTCGCCACGCCGGCCGGCTACGGCCCGCCGCGCACGTAGATCGTCTGGCCCGACACAAAGCTCGATTCGTCGCTGCACAAAAAGGCGATGACCGAAGCGATGTCCTCGGGCTGACCGACGCGCCGGAGCGAGATCTGGGAAGCGGCCCCGATCTTGAATGCCTCGTAGTCGACGCCCAGGCGATCGGCGGTCGCCCGCGTCATACGGGTCTCGACGAACCCTGGCGCCACCGCGTTGACGTTCACGTTGAACGGCCCCAGCTCGATGGCGAGCGTCCGGGCCATCCCCTGCAGGCCGGCCTTCGCCGCCGAGTAGTTGGCCTGCCCGCGATTGCCCAGCGCCGAGGTCGACGAGAGAAACACCATCTTTCCGTACTTCTGCTCGACCATGTGCTTCTGCGCCGCCCTGGCGCAAAGAAAGGTGCCCTTCAGGTGGGTGTCGATGACGGCGTCCCAATCCTCGTCAGTCAGCTTGAACAGCAGGTTGTCGCGCGTGATGCCGGCACAGGCGACCAGGATGTCGAGCCTGCCAAGCTCCTTCACCGTACGCTCGACCATCGCGTCCACCTGGACGCGATCGGTGACGTCGCATGCGATGGCGACACCTTGAATCGGGCCGGCCACGAGAGCGGCCGGCGCGACGTCCAGGTCTGAGACGGCGACCTTCGCGCCCTCGTGCGCAAGCAATTGGGCCGTCGCCGCGCCGATCCCCCTTCCGCCGCCGGTGACTAGGGCGACCTTGCCCTGGAACCTCATACCGTCTCCGTGTCGAAAGGGGTGCCGCCATCCTTGCGCGGGTCGGAGGCGCCGTGAAGGAAGCCGTCCGACTCGGCGACGATCAGCTGCGGCCTGGCGAAGTACGAGTCGTAGTTCAACGTGCGCCGGTTGACCTGGTAGCCGAGCTTTTCCAGACCCTGGCAGACGACGAGCGGGATCCGGGCCTCGGCCTGGACCACGTCGCCCTGGAAGTCGATCCTCGGGGCGCTTACAGCTTCGACCGGCGACATCTGGTGGTCGATCACGTTGACCAGGACCTGCAGGATCGCGGTCACGATCTTGGTGCCTCCAGGCGCACCGATGGACGCCCGCAGCCGGCCTCGGTCGAACACGAAGGTCGGCGTCATCATGGTCACACGCGTCTTGCCCGGGCGGACCGAGTTGGGACGGCCGGGACGCGGGTCGAAACAGTTCATGTAGTCGTTGTAGCCAAAGCCCAGGCCCGGGGTCACGACTCCGCTCGCCGACCCAAGCGTGTGCGTCAGCGACACCGCGTTGCCGGCGTCGTCGACAGCGCACACCTGCGTGGTGTCGGCCCGGTCGTGCGCTCGGGCGCCGGCCGCCACCACCTCGCGTGCCTTGGCCGCGTACTGCTTGTCGGCAAGGGCGCCGGTGGGAATCTCGATGAACCGCGGATCGGCGATGTGCAGCTCGCGGTCGGCCATCGCCCATGCCATGGCCTCCACGAGAACTCGCGCCGCTTCGCTGCTCGGCCATCCGTGGGCGCGGAGGTCGTAGCCTTCGAGGAAGTTCAGCATCTGGAGCAGGGTCAGGCCGCCGGCCGGCGGGCCTGCTGCTGCGACCTGGAGCCCGCGGTACGTGCCCCTCAGGGGCTCGGTCACGTTGACGGTGTAGCCGGCGAGGTCCGCTTTGGTGACGAAGCCGCCGTTGGCTTCGAAGTCGGCTGCGATCTCATCCGCGATCTCGCCTTTGTAGAAGACTTCGGGCCCCTCGCGAGCCAGCCGTTCCAGCGTTCGCGCGTGATCCGCCTGCACCATCCGTTCACCGATCGCATAGAGCTTGCCGTCGTGTGTGTAGATCGCCTTCGCTGCCGGCGTGACCTGGATTCGCTGCTGGTTCGACACGACGTCCGGTCCGTAGTCGGTGGTCCAGTAACCGTGCATGAACCCGGTGACCGGAAACCCATCGCGCGCGATCGGGATGGCGGGTTCAATCGCCTGCTCCCACGAGATCGTGCCGAACCGGGTCAGCGCTTCGTAAAGCCCCGCCACGGTTCCGGGCACTCCGATCGACTGGTAACCGACGTCGTTGACCCATCCCTCCAGCACGTAGCCGTACCGATCGGCGGCCTCGCGGATGAAGAGTTGCTCCCACTGGTCCTCGCGCGCACGCGACCCGGCCGTGGCATAGAACTCGAGCAGCGAATCTCCGCCGGTGGCGCTGTGCACCAGCATCACGCCGCAGCCGCCGATCCCGCACATCTGCGGATCGATCACGCCCTGCACGAAGGCGCACGTCACCGCGGCGTCAACGGCGTTTCCGCCGCGGCGCATTACCTCGAGCCCAATCTCGGCCGCCTGCGGTTGCGGGCAGACGATGATGGCCACGAAGTCATTATGAGAGGGAACCTCGTGGCTTCCGAATCTGCCCGGCACTCAAAGCGCTTAAGTCATGCCCCGCCGATACGACTCGTAACCTCGAGATCAGATCGTCCGTTGCTAGTCGGCGTGGGCGCGATCCAATGAGCTGGGTGCCGGTACCCGTGCGCCGGCTGGCAATGACCCTGATTGCCCTCGTGGCCGTGGTGGCTCCGAGCCTCATCACGATGTGGGTCTTCACACCGTCGGCGGACGATGTCCAGCAGCGAGTTCGCGCTCGGACCGACTCCATGGGCGTGGTCCTGCTCCGGGAGGACGAGGTTCCTCCCCTCCTGGCGAAGGCGGTGGTGGCGACCGAAGACGAGCGCTTTTACTCCCATCACGGCATCGACTCGATCGGCCTGGGCCGTGCTCTGCTGTACGACGCGACCAACTTCTGCATGTGCCAGGGCGGCTCGACCATTACCGAGCAGCTCGTCAAGGACGTCTACCTGGGCGGCTCCGACCGCGGCTACAACAAGCTGAAGGATCTGGTCCTCGCGCTGAAGGTTGAGCGCGTGATCGACAAGGGCCAGATCATGGCGGACTACCTGAGCGTGATCACCACCGGTCTCAACCGGTACGGGGTGACCGCTGCGGCTTGCGCCTACTTCCAGGCACCCCTAAAGAGCCTCACGCTTGGTCAGTACGCCCTGCTCGCGGGCGTCACGCAGGCGCCATCGCTCTACGACCCGACGGTTGACCCTGAAGCGGCCGCGACGCGCCGGGACCACGTGCTAGCGGCCCTCGTCTCGGACAGCATGATCTCGAGGCAGCAGGCGGCCGCAGCGGCCGCTGAGCCTGTGCTAGTGAGCGCGGGACCAGGCTGCTAGGGCATCCATGCGAGCGGCGAGCTGGCGTCGAAGCCCAGGTTGCTGGTGACCTGGATCGGCCGCACGGGCGGCGGGGTCGGCAAGGCCGGCGGGGTCGGGGTGGGAAGCGGTCCGTTATGTGGCCCTCCCGGAGTCGGAGTCGGGGTCGGGATGGGGCTGGGTGGAGGCGGGTTGTACGCGTTCTTCGGGAGGAACCAGAGCTGGAAGGGAGAGGCCGGCCCGCCGGGCGCGAGGTAGGCGATCCCGCTCCCGTCCGGGGCCCAGATCGGCTCTGCCACAAGCTGGTCCGTGATCAGTGTCCGGAGCGCACCGAGGCTTGAGCCATTCCAGGTGGCGACGGTGAGATACGAGATCTGCTTCTGGTAGGTGCAGATCATTGCGAGGTTGCCGCCGTCGGGAGAGATCGACGGCTGGAGGCAGCTCGCGGCGGTCGATGTCAGCGCCCTGCCGGGCGACCCTGCCCGGTTGGTGAACCACAGCTGCCCGGTCCGGTTGCCGGCCGGGTCGTAGGTGTACTTCGTATAGATGATCCCGCCCGGAACCGGCACCGGCTGCACGTCCCCGCCGGTGTAGTTGTTCGCGGTGGTCCAGGCCTTTCCCTGGCGGATCGAGCCGCCCAGTGGCACCGCCCATACCGCCAGGTCGACGTCGAAGTAGCCGGCGCCAGCTGTCTTGGGCCCGTCGTAGCTCATCCATAGCGTCCCCTGGTCGGGGCTGAGCCTTGGGTAGAACGACCACGCGTTCGCGCCCGTGTCCCAGCTGCTGCGCGGCGGCGCCACGTTGTTGGTGAGCTGGCTGGTTACGCCGCCGTAGAGCGTCAGCACGTACACGTCGGAGAAGAAACCCGAGCGCTTGACGGCGAGCAGATGGCTGCCATCGGGGTAAAGGGCGGGCTGCGTCCAGCCGTCCTCCGGCGTGAGCTGGTGGAACCGCCCGGCGCTGAACCTGTACAGGG
>DATBZP010000057.1:0-16181 GCA_036513135.1 Candidatus Dormiibacterota bacterium
TACGACGATACCCATATTGGGGTAGCGCTCCCAGATCGTCTCTTGAAGGTCGTGGATGACCGCTCCCGTCGGCGACGTCAGCAGCGCGACAGCCCTCGGCAGGAACGGCAGCTTGCGTTTGCGCCCCGGTGCGAACGCGCCCTCCGCTTCGAGCCTGCGCTTGAGCTCCTCGAGCCGCGCGCGCAGCTTGCCGACGTCGTCGAACTCGACCTGGTCGACGATGAAGCTGAGCCTCCCGGTCTTGCCGAAGAAGTCGATCCGACCGCGAAAGATGAACACCTGGCCGTCTTCGGGTAGTGTCGTGACGCGTCGTGCGTCATCGGCGAACAGAACCGCGTCGAGCCGGCTCACGCCATCCTGGATGGAGAAGTTGAAATGCCCCGACGGGCCGCGCTTCATGCCGCTGACCTCGCCCTTCAGCAAGAGCGCGGTGAGTGGACGCAGCTCGCGCCGGATCTCGTTGGCGAGCTCGGTGACGGTGTAGGGCCGCTGAGCTTCCTCAGGCCGCAGCACGAGGTCGCTCAGCCGCCGATCTGTGACATCGATTTCGCCGGCTTGACGAACCCCGGCTGGTTGATGAGGTGGCCTTCCTCTTTGCGCCAGATCGCGGTTTCGATGACCCGGCCGAGATGGTCGTCGGACACCCCAGACCGCATGAGATCCCGCAGCGGGGTCTCCTGAAGTGAGAAAAGACACGTGCGAAGGCCGCCTTCCGCGGTGAGGCGGATGCGGTTGCACGTGGTGCAGAACGCCTGGCTCACTGAGGAGATGAAGCCGACACCACCGGGGGCGCCGTCCGCGAACTTGAAGCGGGTGGCCGGGCCGGGTCGGGGGTCGGCGACCGGCGCCAGGGGGAAGAGATCTTCGATCTGCTCCTGGATGCGGCGGCTCGGGACGACCTGCTCGTTGGTCCAGATGCCATCGCCGTCCAGAGGCATGAACTCGATAAAGCGGACCTCGTAGCCTTCGTCGCGGGCCAGCCGGGCGAAGTCCACGACCTCGTCGTCGTTGTGTCCCTTCATGACGACCATGTTCAACTTGATGGGCCACAGGCCCGCCTCGCGCGCCGCCTGGATACCGTCCATCGTGCGGCTGAACTGATCGCTGCGCGCGATCTCATGGAAGCGCTGCATGTTGAGCGTGTCCAGCGAGATGTTGATGCGCTTGAGTCCCGCCTCCTTGAGCAAGCGCGCCTTGTCGCGCAGCAGCACCCCGTTCGTGGTCATGGTTATGTCCAGCGTGGGGTCGATCGCGTTGATCATGCCGACCAGCTCTTCGACCTTGATGCGAACCAGCGGCTCGCCGCCCGTGATCCGGATCGTCCTGACACCGTAGCGCTCGACGAAGATCCGCGCCAATCGCTGGATTTCCTCGAAACGGAGGATGTCGTCGCGCTTCAGCCACTTGAGCCCCTCGGCCGGCATGCAGTAAATGCAGCGGAAGTTACAGCGGTCGGTGATCGAGATCCTCAGGTCGTCCGCGACACGCCCAAAGGAGTCCCTTAGCGTTCGCGAACCCATATGGCCGATGATAGCCGCGATGGCGTACGAGCACATCCTGGTTGAGATCGAGCCCCCGATCGCGACGGTCACCCTCAACCGGCCAAAGGTGCTGAATGCCCTCAGCCCGGATCTCATCCGCGAGGTCAACGAGGCGCTGGGCGAGCTCGACGCCGATGAGAACGTGAAGGCCGTTGTGCTCACCGGCGGCCACAGGGTGTTCGCCGCCGGGGCGGACATCGGCGACATGGCAGACCGCAGCGCGGTGGACCAGCTGCGGCGCGACCAGACGGGCCGGTGGGCTGGAATCGCCGCGTTCAGCAAGCCGCTGATCGCCGCGGTCAACGGATACGCTCTGGGGGGCGGGTGCGAGCTCGCGTTGATGTGCGACCTGATCATCGCCGGCGACGCGGCGCGCCTCGGCCAGCCGGAGATCAATCTCGGCATCATCCCGGGCGCGGGCGGCACCCAGCGCTGGCCACGCACCGCGGGCAAGTACGCCGCGATGGAGGCCATGCTGTCCGGGTCGCCGGTGACGGCGCGGCGCGCGTACGAGCTGGGCCTGGTCAACAAGGTCGTTCCCGCCGAGATGGCGGTCGAGATCGCGAAGCGGACCGCCCGGCAGCTGGCCGAGAAGCCGCCGCTCGCGCTGCGGATGGCGAAGGAGGCGGTGCTCAAGGCATTCGAGTCGCCGCTTTCGGAAGGGCTGGCCGCCGAGCGCAAGAGCTTCTACTTTCTGTTTTCGACCGAGGACCAGAAGGAAGGCATGCATGCCTTCCTGGAAAAGCGAAAAGGCGTGTTCAAGGGACGGTGAGAGATGGCGACTGAAGTCGAGCAGCACGTCAAGGTCGAAACAGAGGGCGGCGTGGTTTGGATCAGGCTCAACCGGCCGGAGAAGATGAACGCGATCGGTGCTGTCACGCGCAAGCAGCTTGGCGACGCGATCAAGCAGGCGGAACGTGATGACGCCGTGCGCGTTGTCGTCCTGATCGGTTCGGGCCGGGCCTTCTGCTCAGGCGCAGACGTCACGGAGATGGCACAAAGCGGAGATGGCGGCATGCGGACGCCGGAGGACGTCGGCAACGTCCTGCGCAACGAGTACATGCCGATGCTCACCCGCCTGCGCACCATGCCCAAGCCCGTCATCGCCGCGCTGAACGGTCCTGCCGTGGGTATCGGCGCGAGCTACGCGCTCGCATGCGACATCCGGATCGCGGTGCCCGAGGCCTATCTTCTGGAGGCGTTCATCAACATCGGGCTCGCGCCCGACGGCGGCGTCAGCTGGCTTTTGCCGCGGCTCGTAGGTACCGGCGTCGCGTACGAGATGTTTTTCACCGGCAAGCCGCTGCAGGCGGCGGACGCCCACCGGCTCGGAGTGATCAATCGGCTGGTGCCGGCGGAAAAGCTCGAAGCCGAGGTCAGGGAGCTGGCGAACCATCTTGCTTCGCAGCCGAGGCAGGCGATGGCGGCTGCCAAGCGCGCGGTCAACCATGCCCTCGAGTCGAGCTACGAGGAGGCGCTCGAGTTCGAGTCGTACCTCCAAGAGGCCCAGGCGGCGAGCCCCGAATTCGCAGAAGGTGTAAGCGCCTTCCTGGCAAAACGCGCCAAGAAATGAAGTCAAGTCACTTCCCCGCTCGCCGGGGAAGTCGGCGCGAAGCGCCGGATGGGGGGGTTCTCTAATGCAGGACGCCGTCATCGTCGCAACAGCCCGCACGCCCATCGGCCGCTATGGCGGCCAGCTCAAGGACGTCCGTCCGGATGATCTCGCGGCCATCGTTCTCAGGGAGGTTTGCGAGCGCGCGCACATCAAACCCGCGGAGGTCAGCGACGTCATCCTCGGCTGCGCCAACCAGGCGGGGGAGGACAACCGCAACGTCGCGCGCATGGCGCTCCTCCTCGCCGGCTTCCCGGTCGAGGTGCCGGGCCAGACGGTCAACCGGCTGTGCGGGTCGGGCATGCAGGCGACCATCGCCGCCGCCCGCGAGATCCAGGTGGGCGCCGCCGACATAGTCGTTGCCGGTGGTGTGGAGAGCATGACCCGCGCCCCATGGGTGATGCCCAAGCCCGACGCATCGTTTCCCCGCGGCTCGCAAACCGTGTACGACACCGCGATCGGTTGGCGGCTCGTCAACCCGAAGATGGCCGAGCTCTATGGCACTCTGCAGATGGGGGAGACCGCGGAGCGGGTGGCGCAGAAGTACGAGGTGTCGCGCGAAGATCAGGACATGTTCTCGCTCCGCAGCCATCAGCGCGCGGTGGCAGCGCAGCAATCAGGGAGGCTGGCAGAGGAGATCGTCCCCGTTGTGGTCCCGCAGCGCAAGGGGGACGCGCTCCTGCTGAGCGCTGACGAAGGCCCGCGGCCCGACACCTCGCTCGAAGCACTCGCCAAGCTGCGCCCGGCATTCGCCGAGCACGGATCGGTCACCGCCGGCAACTCGTCGTCGCTCAACGACGGAGCGACTGCCCTGGTCCTGATGTCAGCCACCAAAGCAAAGGAGCGCGGCCTGAGGCCGCTGGCGCGGCTGGTCTCGGCCGCGCCGGCCGGCGTCCATCCGGACTACATGGGCATCGGCCCGGTGCCTTCGTCGCTGAAGGCCCTGGAGCAGGCTGGCCTGCACCCGTCCGACATCGGACTCGTCGAGCTCAACGAGGCGTTCGCCTCCCAGTCCCTGGCCTGCATGCGCCTGCTCGGTTTGGATGCGGAGAAGGTGAACGTCAACGGCGGTGCGATCGCCCTCGGCCATCCGCTCGGCAGCAGCGGCGCGCGTCTTGTCAGCACGCTGGTCCGGGAGATGGTGCACCGCGACGCCGAGTACGGCCTGGCGACCATGTGCATCGGCGTGGGACAGGGCATCGCATCGATCTGGCGTTTGGTGTAGCCATAGGCGAACGCGACCCTCAGGCGGTGCGCGCGATGTTCGACCGCATCGCCCGCCGCTACGACCTGGTCAACACAGTGCTCTCGGGTGGCACGGACCGCGGTTGGCGGCGGCTCGCTGCGCGGGCAACGGGCGTCGCTCCGGGTGGTGCGGCGCTGGACGTGGCCTGCGGCTCCGGCAAGCTCACCGCCGAGCTGGCCAGGCTCGCGGGACCGAACGGAACGGTGGTCGGTCTCGACTTCAGCCAGCAGATGCTGGAGGTCGCTCGGCGGGACCATCCCGCGATCGAGTTCCTGGAAGGCGACGCGCTGGCGCTTCCCTTTGGCGATGGCAGCTTCGACGCTTCGACCATCGCGTTCGGCCTTCGCAACCTGGCCGACCCTGTCCGCGGCCTCCGCGAGATGAGGCGAGTCGTCAAGCCTGGTGGCCGCTCAGTCGTCCTGGAGTTCGTCCGTCCGCCTGAGAACCTGGTGGGCGGCGCCTACCGACTCTACTTGCGCACCCTGCTCCCGGCGATCGGTGGAACGCTATCGGGCCAGCCGACCGCCTACAGATACCTGAGCGACACCGTGGATGCGTATCGCACGCCGGATGAGCTCAGCGCGATGGCGGCCGCGGCCGGCTGGAGCAGCGTGCGGTTCCAACCGCTGGCCATGGGCACCGTGGGCATCGTCTCGGGTGTGACTCGGGATTAGGAGATTCGATCGACGGCCGAATGGGCGAGGCTGATCAGGGTCGGCCGCAGCCCGTCCAGATCGACCGTCTCCAGCTCGCGCACCGCCGCGTCGACCAGTGCCTGCGCCTCGTCGCGCACGCGCTGCAGCGCATCGCTCGATGTCACCAGCTCGGTGACCCGATCGACCTCGGCATCGCCTAACGAGCCGGCGAGCAGACGCCTGACCTCCGGTCCGACTGCCCGGTCTTCAGCTGCATAGATAAGAGGTAGCGACAGCACCCGCTGCCTGATGTCGAGGCCGACAGGCTTGCCCGAGCTTGGGCTGAAGTCGACCAGGTCGTCCGCCATCTGAAACGCAACGCCGAGCAAGTCGCCGTACCGACGCAGTGCTTCGACGGTCTCCGGAGTCGACTCTGACAGCAGCGCACCCGAAGCGCATGCCCCGGCGAACAGTGCGGCGGTCTTTCCGCGCACTACACGCAGGTACGAATCGTGGTCGCCTGGATAAGCTCCGCGGAGCGCGACATCGTCGATCTGGGATGCGCAGATCGCCTCCAGCGCTTCGGCGATCGTCGAGGTCACGCTGCGATTGCCGATCTCCGCGATGAGTCGGGTCGCCTTGGCGAAGTAGTAATCCCCGACGGCGACTGCGCGTTCGGGTCCCTCAGCCGCCGCAACCGTCGGGCGACCGCGCCGGTGCGTGCTCTCGTCGACGTAGTCGTCGTGGATGAGAGTCGCGTTGTGGAGCAGCTCGACGGCGGCGGCGAGGGCGGCCGCGCGAAGCGGTTCGCTGCGCGGGCCGATGCCCGCGGTGAGCTGAACGAGCTTGGGCCGCAGGCGTTTGCCGCCTGCTTCGACCAATCGGCGCATGGGCGCGGCCACGGGCTCGGGGTCGACCAGCAGCTGCCGCGACAGCTCGAGGTCGAGGAGCTCTGGCGCCCCGCTTCCCAGCCCCCACCCCGAAGGGGAGAGGGAAAAGTCGCCATCCATCTGGACAGCGAGCTCCCGGTGTCGCGGACCGTCCAGCTCGACGGCGAACACGGATTGCCAGCGCCCCAAGACCAGCTCGCCGTCTTCGACCAGAAGAGTGGCAAAGCCGGCCAGCAACAGCTGGCGGCAATGCGCGTGGCCGTTGACCGGCTCATTCATCGCGACATCAAAGCGGCGTTCGAAATCGTCGTGCTCGTAGCTGGCGCCGCTAGGAGCAAGGCGTTCGAGGAGGCCTTCGAAATCCCGAAGCAGCAGGGGTTCGTTCTCGTTGACGGCCAATCCGAGAGTGGTGTGCAGCGACTGCAGATGCAAACGGCCCATTCGCATGCCCGCTCGCCGCACCTCATCGCGAAGCCGGTCGGTAAGGTCGACGAACTCGGTCGGGTGCTTCGTCTCGAAGCGCAGGCGCTTGCCGATCATCACTTCGCGTCGAGGGCGCGCAGCAGTAGCTCGCGGGTCTTTGGGACCGCTCGCCCGGAAGCGGCGGCCCAGGCCATTTCCTCGATTGCACGGGCGAACGCAACCTGGACGCTCTGCGGCGCCGCGTCGGCCAGCAGCCTCGAGGAGCGCGCCAGGCAGAGGTCGCCAATCAGGAGCGTCGGCGGCGCAGCCACCCGGCCCCCAAGGCCCTGGAGCCTGATGCCGACTTCGACGAGCGCCGCCGCGAGCGCCAGCCTCGGTTGTGCCGCGGGCTCGTAAACCTCCACCGCCTCCAGATACGAGCGGTACGCCTCCGAAAGGCCGTCTTCCCAAAGGCTTTCCAGGCGCTCGAGGTCGCGGTCGGCGACCTGGATGGCCATCAAACCGGCTCCACAAGCGTGGCCGCCAGCAGCCTGAACGCCGAGAGGGCCTTCAGGCACGACTCGTCGTCGCGCGTCACCACGTAGTACAGCCCGAAACCCAACACCGTGTTGAGGACGAGCGGCACCAGGACCTCGCGGGGGACCGTGAGCCTGATTCTGCCGTCCTCCTCGAGCCGGTCGAGCTGCTCCTGGATGACCTCGCGGTAACGAGTGAAGAGCTCCGGCAGGTAGGCCCGCAGGCGCTCGGTACGCGGCGCCTGGACCAGGAGGTCAAAGGCCGCCAGCTGGATGTCTCCCAGGCGCCGCAGGGAATCCCACAGCGACTCGACGCCGATCTCGAGCACCTCGAGCGGGTCGGTCAGCTGGTTGAGAGTGCGGCGAAGCTCCTCAACGGAACGTCCGGTCAGGTACCGCCAGGCTTCGACGAGCAGCTCGGATTTGGTTGGAAACCAGTACTGGAGGTTGCCGATCGCGACGCCGGCTTTGGTGGCAATCGCCCGGACGCTCGTGCCCGAGTATCCATTCTCCAGGAGCGATTCGGCAGCAGCGTGGATGATCTGGTCCCGTGTGCTCTCAGTCACCGTTGTGCCGGTCATACGTATGTACCATTTTAGGGAGAGCCCGGCGTCGGGTGGGGCCGGCAGCCGCCTCAGGGGATAATTCAGTCGGCTGTGCGGAGCATCGACCAGGTCTTTCCGAACCGTCTCTGCGGAGTCCTGCGCACGGAGGATCCCGACGCGGGTTTCCAGGCATGCCTGGCCGCGATGGAAGGCGGCGTGCGGACCATCGAGATCACCAGGACGGTGCCCTCATGTTTCGAGATGATCCGCGGCCTGATCGCCACGACCGGTGGTCGCTTTCCGGTCGGCGTAGGGACGGTATGGGACCCCGGAGCCGTGCGCGAGGCAAAGGACGCCGGTGCCTCCTTCGTCGTCACTCCTGTCCTGCTGCCTGAGGTCGCCGATGCTTGTCGCCAGGAGGACATCCTGTGCGTCCTTGGCGCCCTGACCCCGACTGAGATCTATCAGGCCCGGCTCGCCGGAGCAGCCCTCGTCAAGGTGTTTCCGATCGCCCCGGTGGGCGGCCCGGAGTACATCCGGGCGCTGAACGGGCCGCTGGGCGGCGTTCCGATCTGGGTCTCGGGAGGGGTGCCGATCGAAGACATCGCTGCCTACCTGCGGCTGGGAGTCAAGGCGGTAGGCCTGGCGGCATCGCTCTTTCCGCCCGAGGCGCTGGCACACCGTGACTTCGAGCTGATTCGGAACAACGCTCACCGGGCGGCGGAGGCGGCTACGGCCGCGATCGCGGACTAGGAAAGATCTAGTCCGTCAGCACCCTGCGTGGTAGCTGCACATCGTCTGAATGATGTCGGAGTACAGGTTGATCACCTGGCCTCCCGTCGCGACCAGGGCGACGATGACGATCAGTGCGACCAGGGCGAGGATGAGCGCGAATTCGACCATTCCCTGTCCTATTTGGCGTGTGTGGGGGTGTATCAAGATGGGTATTGACCTAGAAGCTTAACCCTCGGGCCTGCCGTTCTGGTCGTTGCCCGCTGCAGGGCCTGCTCCACGACGACTCGAACCATGCGTTTTCGCCAGAAGTGGCTCAGATCGGCATTGTCCAACGGTTTGGCGGGTTTGGCAGCGATCTCAGCGGTTTCGCGGATCGTTTCGACGTCCACTCGCTTGCCAGTCAGGAAGTCTTCAGCCGCGGTGACCTCGAGCGGGTGCGAGGCCACCGCGGACAGCACGATTCGGCAGCGCACAACGGTGTCGCCGTCGAGCTGGACGGCGACAGCTGCGCCGGCGATAGGAAAATCGATGGAGCCGCGACGCCGCAGTTTGACGTAAGCGGTCCCTGTCTCGCTGTCCGCGGAAACCCTGAGTGACGTGACCACCTCGCTTGGCTGCTTGGCCATGTAGTTCATGCCATCGTCGCGATAAAGAACAGAGACAGGCAGCTCACGCTCTCCGTCGGGTCCGGTCAGGCTGACGACGCCATCGAGCGCGATCGCCATCGGCGCGGTGTCGGACGATGAGACAGCCCAGCATCGCGGGCTGCTCGGCGCGACCAGGCAGATGTCCCCGTCCTTCTTCATGCAGAATCCCGCAGCCTTACGCCACTCATAGGTCATGTCGTAGTAGTTGCATCGCGTGTCGACGCAAAGATTTCCGCCGACCGTGCCCACGTTGCGCAGTGGAGGAGACGACACCAGGCCTGCAGCCTCTGCGTAGCCCGAAGCGTATTTGTTGAGATGCTCGTCGGCGGAAGCGGCAGCAAGCGTGACCCCCGCTCCGACCGTACATTCCGTTGAGCCGTTGCGGACGTCACGAGGCAAGAAGTCGAGGGCGATCAACGTTTCGACGTCGAACTGCCGGCGCTTGAGCTTGGGGAAGAGGTCCGTCCCACCCGCCACAAACATCGCGCTTGGTCCAAGGTCGGCGGCCATCCTCGCGGCCTCGCGCGCTGTCGTGGGGCGCAGGTACTTAAATCGTGGCAGTCGCAGCACTTAGATCCTTGGGTGGCGGTTCAACCCTGATGGTTGGCGGATAGGGGATGGTGGGGAATCGCGTGGGGCCGAATCGTCCCGGTTCGCCCTTCTCTTTGCGGCGAAGGGCCTCGACGATCTTTTCCGGCGTCACAGGCACCTCGTCGACCCAGACTCCAAGCGCGTCGTAGATCGCCGAGCACACTGCAGGGGGGATCGGCAGAAGGGGGCCCTGTCCCGCCTCCTTAGCGCCGTACGGACCTTCCGGGTCCACCGTCTCGACTATGAACGTTTCGACTTCAGGCATGTCGAGGAAGGTCGGTGACTTGTACTCGAGCATGGAGGGCCACTTGTGCAGGCCTTTGCGGAATGCCTGCTCTTCCATCAGGGCCTCGCCAAGGCCCATGTAAACGCCCCCTTCGATCTGACCTTCGACCAGCAGCGGATTGATCGCGCGCCCGACGTCGTGGGCGATCCAGATCTTGTTGACCTGCACCAACCCGGTTCGCGCGTCGGCGTCGAGATCGACCACGCAGGCGGAATAGCTGTAGGCGGGACTGGGTCCGACGCCTGATCCCTTGTACGGCCCTGCGATCTTGGGCGGCGTGTAGCTGCCGGCGCTCGTCAGCGTGCCGAAGCGCGCCTCAGCCAAAACGCTCGCCTCCTCAAAGGTGAAATCGCCAATGCGGCCGCCACCGACCTCGACGCCAGCGGTGTCGCAGCCCATCTTGGCCGCCGCCGCCTCGACGATCAGCCCTCGCATCTTTCGCGCGGCCTCGATGGCCGCGTTGCCCGCCATGAACGTCACGCGGGACGAATACGAGCCGAGGTCTATGGGCGTGGTGTCCGTGTCTGCAGTGACGAGCCGCACCTGTGCAGGCTGCAGCCCGAGCTCCTCGGCCACGATCATCGCGAGCACCGAATCCGACCCCTGGCCGATGTCCATGGCGCCGCAGTACGCGGTCACTCCGCCGCGGTCGACCTTGATCTGGACCTCGGAGTGGGGCATTTCGTTCCAGTAGATGGCGGTGCCGGCGCCGGACATGTAGCTTGAGATCGCGAATCCCATTCCGTGACCGGGTCGCCCTTCACGCCGCTTGTATCCAGAGGCGGTGAGCACCCGCTCTGCGCATTCGTCGAGCCCGCAGGACGTGATGCGCAGCCAGTTCACGGTCCGTGTCATCGGCTTGACGAAGTTGCGCTGTTTCAGCTCCACGGGGTCGAGGCTGATGTCGCGCGCGATCTTCTCGAGGTGTAGCTCGAGCGCGAAACGGGGCTGCGGTGTGCCATGGCCTCGCTTGGGACCGCAAGGCGGCTTGTTGGTGAAGACCCGGCATCCCTCGAAGCGGTAGGCGGGAATGTCGTAAGTCACCGTCTGGAGCGCACCGGTATAGAAGGTAGAGGCGACGCCGTAGGAGCCGTACGCGCCGCCGTCCAGCGCCGTGCGGAAATGCATCGCCGTGATCCGGCCGTCTCGCGTCACGCCGGTCCGCACCCACATGAGCACGGGGTGCCGGCCTCGATGGGCGTAGAAAACCTCTTCGCGCGTGAGCGTGCACTTGACCGGCCGCCCGGTCACCATTGCGAGCTTGCACACGATGATCTCGTGGGCGAAGGGGTCGGTCTTGCCGCCGAACCCGCCGCCGTGGGCCGCACCGATGACGCGAATTCGGTGCATCGGCAGCTCGAGCACCTTGGACAGCGCGCGGTGCACGTAGTGGACGACCTGGGTTGAGGACCACAGCGTGATCCTTCCGTCGACATAGGTCGCGATGGCGCTGTGCTGCTCCATCGGAAGGTGCGTGTTTCCCTGGAAGAAGAAGATGTCCTCGCGGATGTGCTCGGCCCGCGCGAAACCACCCTCGACGTCGCCGAACTCAAGGGCCACGAGCTTGTGGATGTTGTTGGGGCCTCCGTAGTCCTGGATCCGCTCATCCTTCGGTGACACCAGCGCCTCGTCGATGGACATGACCGGATCGAGGACCTCGTACTCCACCGAGATCGCATCACAGGCGGCAGCGGCGATCTCTTCGTCGGTCGCCGCGACCGCGGCGATCGGATCGCCTACGTAGCGGACCTTCTCGTGCTCGAGCGCCCGTTCGTCCTGTGTCACCGGCAAGATGCCGAACTTGATCGGGAGGTCGGCTCCTGTGATGACCGCCTGCACGCCAGGCATGCGTCGGGCCGCCGAAGTGTCGATCGACACGATGCGCGCGTGAGGGTGCGGGCTGCGCAGGATCCGGCAGTGAAGCGTGCGCGGGAGCAGCATGTCGTCGGCGTACGTCGCGCGGCCCGTGACTTTCGCCACCGCGTCGACCCTGGCGAGCGGTTTCCCAATGACGGAGAAATCACCTCCCCGCTCGCCGGGGAGGTCGGGCCGCTTCAGGGGCCCCCGCGAAGTCGAAGACTTCGTGGGGTAGAGCCCCGGGTGGGGGGATTCCCTCATGCTCCGCGACTCGCCGCGAGCTCGATCGCGTCAACGATCTTCGCGTAGCCCGTGCATCGGCACAGGTTGCCGGCGAGTGCTTCACGTACCTCGTCGCGTGACGGCCGGGCGTTGGTTTCGAGGAGTGACTTTGCGGCAAGTAGGATGCCTGGCGTGCAGTAGCCGCATTGGGCCGCGCCGAGCTCGGCGAATGCCTGCTGCAACGGATGCAGCACTGAGCCGTTGGCCATTCCCTCCACGGTGGTGATGGCGCGTCCTTCGACCTGGACCGGCAACAAGAGGCAGCTCAACTCCGGTCGCCCGTCCACAAGCACGGTGCACGTGCCGCACTCGCCGAGCTCGCAGCCGTGCTTCGTGCCGGTCAGCTGCATGTCCTCGCGGAGCACCTCGAGGAGCGTCTTGTGCACAGGCAGCAGGAGGTCGGTGCGCTCCCCGTTGACGTCAAGGGCTACGATCTGGCGCTGCACCTCGCGCGCCATCTCGTGTCGCATTACTGGAGCATAGCCTTCACGGCTTTGGCACATTCCCACAGGTCGGCTGCCACCGCATGCGCGCGGCTGGAGGCGGGCTTCGGGTCGTCCGGATACACCAGGATCGTTCGCATCCCCAGAGCTAGGGCAGGTGCTATGTCGTTCTCCTCGCGATTGCCGATGACGACGCAGCGTTCCGCCGGAGTCCCCGCGACGCGCACCGCCATCTCGAACACCGCAGGGTGCGGCTTGAGGTGGCCTGCATCGACCGACGTGACTATTGCGTCGATGTAGCCCGCCATCCCGAGCAGGCGGAAGTCTTCCCAGTAGCTGTGCGCATCGCGCCAGTACGTGTTGCTGGCGATCACGGTGCGGAGTCCGAGCGCGCGGATCTCTGCCAGCAGCTCGATGGCGCCTGGCAGTGGCTTCATCCGGTCGGCCACGGGCAGGGCCATGGCGCGCCTGATCCGTTTGACGGTTTCGACATCGGCCGCCAGGCCTTGTCGCGCCAGCGAGGCGGCAATCAGGACTTCGGCGGCGGGAATCGTCGCTGGCGTCTCCGTCGAGGTGGCTCGCGCCTGGTCACCTTTGCGGCTGCTCTCGATCAAATCGGCCACCAGCGCGTCGACTGCGAGGGCCTCCAGCATTGGCATCGTGGCGGCCACCCGTTGGTGCCGGCCGAGGCCGTCGGTCTCGCGGAATGGCCAGGAATTCGGCCACAGTGTGCCCCCAACGTCGATCAAGGCCACGTTCAGGGCGTTTGCCACTGCGCCTTATCATCGCGTCAATGCTGAGGTGGCTGACTGCCGGGGAATCACATGGTCCGCAGCTCACGGTCGTGATCGACGGCGTGCCTGCGGGGCTGGAGATCTCCGAGGAGGACCTGCGTCGCGACCTCGCCCGCCGTCAAGGAGGCCACGGGCGCGGGGGGCGTCAGAAGATCGAAACCGACGTCGCGCGCATTGTGAGCGGAGTGCGCGGCGGAGTCACCATCGGAAGCCCCATCACGCTCGTGCTCGAGAACAAAGACCACGTGAACTGGACAGCACAGATGAGCGCCGGCAAGGAGGGCTATGCGCCCAAGCCTGTGACGCGTCTGCGGCCGGGACACGCCGATCTCGCGGGCGCTCTCAAGTACGGGCACACTGATATCAGGAACGTGCTCGAGCGCTCGTCGGCCCGTGAGACAGCGACGCGCGTCGCTGCCGGCGGCATCGCCCGCAAGCTGCTGGCTCATTTCGGGATCGAGATCCTCAGCTTCACCCAATCGATCGGAACCGTCGACATCGGGTACGACGGCTGCGATCCCGAGACCGTGACCACAGAACAGATCGAGGCATCGGCCGTTCGGTGTCCCGACCCTGACGCGTCCGCCCAGATGGTCACTGAGATCGACAATGTCGGTGAACTCGGGGACACGATAGGCGGCACCTTCCGCGTCATCGTGCGTGGCGTTCCCCCTGGGCTGGGCAGCTACGTGCACTGGGATCGCAAGCTCGACGGCCGCCTGGCGCAGGCGATCCTCTCCATCAACGCCATCAAGGGGGTCGAGTTCGGCGCCGGCTTCCAGGGCGCCGCGCGCCGCGGCTCGGACTTCCACGACCAGATCGAGTATCAGGGCGGGCGCTTTCACCATCTCACCAACCGAGCGGGCGGCCTGACGGGAGGGATGACCAACGGCGAGCCCATCGACATGCGGGTTGCCATCAAACCGATCTCGACCATGAAGAAGCCGATGTGGTCGGTGGACCTCATCACGAAAGAGCCGGTCGAAGCGCACTACGAGCGCAGCGACGTGTGCGTGGTCCCTGCGGCCGGTGTCATCGGCGAGGCAGTGGTCGCGCTGACGCTTGCGGAGGCATTTCTCGAGAAGTTCGGTGGCGACTCGATGCCCGAGCTCGAGCGCAACCACCGCTCGTTTCTCGAGTCGATCGGCCAGTGAGTTTATGAGAAGGAACCGCCCGGTTCCTTCTCATCGCCCGGTCGGCTTCGCCGGCGGGGCTGCCACCTAGCGGCCTTGCCCGGCAAGGTGATGGCGATGGCGGAAGCCATCCGCCAATTCGTCCCGGACGGCTCGACGGTAGCCCTCGGCACGGCGCTCGAGCCGCTGATCCCATTCGCCGCGGGCCACGAGATGATCAGGCAGCACCGACGCGACCTCGAGCTCGTCGGCCCGATATCCGACGCTCTGTTCGACCAGCTGATCGGCGCGGGTTGTGTGCGGCGGGTGACTGCCGCGTGGGTCGGCAACGTTTCGGAGGGCCTCGGGCAGTGCTACCGGCGCGCGTGCGAAGAGGGGATACCGCGTCCGCTGGAGGTGCTGGACCACTCGAACTTCTCGATCGCGCTGGCGCTGTGGGCAGCGGCGTGGAACGTGCCAAGCCTGCCCACCCGCACCCTCCTCGGAAGCGACATTCTTCGCACCAATCCGGGCCTGCTCGTCGCCGACGGGCTGGTGCATGTCAAGGCCGTTCGCCCCGACGTGGCGATCGTGCACGTCCAGCGCGCGGACGAGATGGGCCGGGCACACGCCTGGGGACCGATTGGCATCACCGAAGAGGCAGGGCTGGCGGCGAGTGGCGTGATCATCACCTGCGAAGAGCTCGTCGACGCCGGCGTGACCCTCAGCGACCCGAATCGAATCCTGTTTCCGGAGACGAAGGTCGTCGCGGTCGTCCACGAGCCCGGCGGCGCCCACCCGTCACCTGTGCAGGGATTCTTCAAGCGGGACCATTCTTTCTATCGGCAATACGCTCAGCAATCAAGATCCGTCGCTGGCTATGACGCATGGCTGAAGGAATGGGTGACGCAGGTCCCGGACCGCGGCACCTACATGAGCCGGGTCGACGCTGCCTCACTTCGCATCACGAGGCACCGCATGTCCGAGCCGGTGGACTATGGCGCCGAGTAATCGCTACACGCCGCAGGAGTTGATGGTGGCCGTCGCCTCGCGCGAAATCAACGACGGGGACCTCGTGTTCGTCGGTATGCGCCTGCCCATCCTCGCTTACGCCGTCGCGCGCAACGCCCATGCGCCGAGTGCTCGAGGTCTTTTCGAGGTCGGTCTCATGCGCGACCAGCCGGCGGCCGGCTTCCTCGGCACGATGGGTGATCCGCCGAATGTCGCGGGGGCGCTGTGGGCCACGCGCATGTCGAACGTCATGGCGCTGATGGCGCAGGGTCATGTCGACCTGGGTTTCATCGGCGGAGCGGAAGTCGACCGGTTCGGAAACCTGAACACCTCGTACGTGGGAGAGCCGGCCCACCCAAAGGTCAAGCTGCCCGGAAGCGGGGGAGGGGCCGACATCGCGATCCTGAGCCGGCGCTGGGTGACTTTGATGAACCACGAGCGGCGCCGCCTGGTCGAGAAGGTGTCTTTCGTCACCTCTCCGGGTCACGGAGACGGGACGCCAGGATGGCGCAAGCGAAACGCGCTCCTGGGCGGCGGTCCGGTCGCGATCATCACCACGCTGTGCGTGCTTCGCTTTCCGGAGGATGGGGGAGAGGCCCACCTCGCGTCAGTTCATCCCGGCCACACCGTGGACGAGGTGCGTTCCGAGACGGGGTGGGAGTTGAAAGTAGCCGATCGGGTCGGGGAGACCATGCCGCCCAGCGAGTCCGAGCTGGCCGCGATTCGCCGCTTTGACCCAGAGGGTTTCTGGACTAGGGCGTAATCGCGGGATCTACGGAGGCCTAAGCCGCCCAGCGCAGACCCGGTCCACGCGCCCGCCTCATCACGACCCGATCGGGCGGCAGGAACCTGAACTCCCGGCCGGCTTTGATCACCTGCCATCCGCCCTCATGAACCAACCGGTGGTGGTAGTAGCAGAGCAGGACCAGGTTGGAGAGGTCGCTTGGTCCGCCGCGCGACCAGGCAACGATGTGATGCGGCGTCGACCAGTTGACCGGCCGGTCGCAGCCCGGGAA
>DATBZP010000058.1:0-15449 GCA_036513135.1 Candidatus Dormiibacterota bacterium
CGTCGCCTTCGGAGTGCGGATCTTCAACAACCTGGGCGCGATCCGCCGCCACTATCTGTAGCTAGTCGGGTCCCCGCGGCGAAGGACCGAAGGTAACCGTCGGCGGGATGGTCAGCATCCGGCCGTCATCGCCTCGGACCAATTGCCAGTTGCCCTCGTGCACCATCCAGTGATGCCGGTGGCAGAGAAGGATCAGGTTGTCGAGGTCGGTCGATCCGCCGTGGATCCAGTGCACGACGTGGTGCGCCGCACTCCAGGACGCCGGCCGCTCGCATCCCGGCCACCGGCAGTGACCATCCCGTGCCTTGAGCGCTCGCCGACCGGGCTCTGACACGACCCGCTTCGAGCGGCCGACATCGATCACCACGGACTCGGAGTCGAGCAGGATGCGGGCGATGCTGGAGTCGCAAGCCAACCGCTCGATCGTCTTGGAAGAAACAGGAAGAGAGAACTCCATCTCCGCTGCCGGTGCACCTGCCAGTCCGAGCAAGGTCTCGATCGAGCTCGTGACCTGGATCTGGGCTTTCTGCTCACCGCCGGAAGCGAGCTCGACCAACGCATCAGCCAGCCGGTGCTCCCGATCCCGGTCGTCATGGGCGCCTGACTTGCGCGCCAGCGGCTCGAGCGCGGTGCGCAGAGCAGCCCCACCGACCGGGTCGAGCACTCCGCTGAGCAGGAGCGAACCGTCTTCCCAGGTGCTCAGCGAGAGCCGCCGGTTCTCGACCTGCTCTGCCTGCTCTGATTCAAAGCCCTTCCGATCCGCGGCATGCCGGTAGTGCCGGCAGATGTGGTGGAACTTGCCCGGTGAGTTCTCTTCCGCCTTGTCGAGCAGGGCCGCCTCGTTGAAGCTTGCTCCGACCGCGTTGGCCGTCCTGGCCATCACCGTCATATGGGCAAACCCGATCCGACCGCTCACCATCAAGTCCATGCTCTCGGGCAACTCGCCAATCCGCTCCCCAACCGCGACCCGGTCCGCGGCGGCATTGCTCGTCATGTGGCAGTTGAAGCGGATCCAGTCGATCGGGCTGACATAGCCCTGCTGGTCGTACTCGTCGGTCTTCGCAAACTCAGATGCGACGAGGGAGAAGCGCAGGTCGATCAGATCTCTCTCCTGGCCGAGGCGGACGAGCTCTTGGCCCAGCTCCGCGCCAGTTGGTGGACGAACGTCTTGCGTCGCAAGCATGAACTAATAGTACAAACAGATGTTCGCTTTGTCAATACTCCAGCCTGTCAATTTCGTCTCCCAGCCCAGCCCCAATACCCTCTCCCCAGTCCTTCCTGACACGCTCGAACGCGATGCGTTCTTATTGCCACCGGGCGCCACACTCACACCCTCTTCCCAGCTCTTCCCGGCGTGCTGGAGCACGAGACGTCCTCATTGCCACAGACCCACCCCCAACACCCTCTTCCCCGCTATTCCCGACGTGTTGAAGCACAAGACGTTGTCATTGCCTCCGGACGGCCCGCGAATCCCGACCTGCATCGACTCCTCCCTGCCGCAGGAGCGAACGTCAGGCGATGTCGACGATGACGTTCTTGATCTCGGTGTAGAGATCGAGAGCGTAGGGACCAAGCTCCCGGCCCCACCCGCTCTGCTTGAACCCACCCCAGGGCGTGGCCGGGTCGACCACGTTGTAGCAGTTGACGAACACTGTGCCCGCCTTCAGTGCATGCGCCACCCGATGCGCGCGCTTTACATCGTTCGTCCACACGCCGGCGACGAGTCCGTAAACGGTGTCGTTCGCCTTCGCGATCAGATCCTCCTCGCTCTCGAACGGGATGGCGGACAGGACCGGTCCAAAGATCTCCTCCTGCGCGATCCGCATCGTGCCGTCGACGTCGGCGAACACGGTGGGCTGCACGAAGTAGCCGGCGCCGAGACCGTCCACGCGCTTGCCACCGGTCACGAGCCGCGCGCCCTCTTTGTTGCCGACATTGATGTAGCCCAGAACGCGGTCCAGCTGCGTCTTCGAAACGAGCGGGCCCATCTGAGTCATGGGATCGATGCCGGGGCCGATGTGCAGATCCTTGATGGTCTTGGTCAGCTCGTCGATCATGTGGTCGTAGACCTTCTCCTGGACGAACAGTCGCGATCCAGCCGAGCAGACCTGGCCCTGGTTGAAAAAGATGCCGAGAAACGCACCTGACACAGCACGAGACAGGTCGGCGTCGGCGAACACGATGTTGGGCGACTTCCCGCCCAGCTCGAGGCTGACGCGCTTGAGGTTGCTCTCGGCCGCCGCTTTGGCGATCAGCTTGCCGACCTCGGTCGAGCCCGTGAAAGCAATCTTGTCGACCTGCGGATGTGACGCCAGGCGCGCGCCCGCCGTCTCGCCCGGGCCGGGAACGACGTTGAAGACCCCGTCGGGGATCTCAGCCTCCTGCAGGATCTCGGCCAGCAGGAGCGCGGTGAGCGGCGTCTCTTCAGACGGTTTCAGCACGACCGTGTTTCCGCACGCGAGCGCCGGCGCGACCTTCCAGCTCGCCATCAACAACGGGAAGTTCCACGGGATGATCTGACCCACCACGCCGACCGGCTCGCGCAGCGTGTAGCTCAGGTACGTGCCCGGGAAAGACGTCTGCTGGGTCGCGCCGTCGAGCTTGGTCACCCATCCCGCGTAGTAGCGAAAGGTGGCAGCGGCGGTGCGGACATGGAAGAGCAGCGCGTCGACGATGGGCATGCCATTGTCCAGGCTCTCGAGCTGGGCGAACTCGTTGGCGCGCTCCTCGATCAGGTCGCCGGCACGCCATAGGGCCTTGGCCCGCTCGGATGGCGGCAGGTCCCGCCAGACGCCCTTTTCGTGCGCTTTGCGGGCGGCGGCCACCGCGCGGTCGACGTCCTCGGCTCCCGCCTCCGCCACCTGCGCGAGGGCCTCGCCTGTAGATGGATCGAGCGTGGTGAACGACTTGCCCGACGCCGACTCCACCCATTTCCCGCCGATGAACAGCTTCTTGGGTTGGTCCCTCAGGAAACGCGCGACCTCGAGCCCTTCGGCGACGGCCATGGCAGCATCCTACGCCAGCTTTCCTACAGCGCCTCCAGGTTCTCCACGATCGCCTCCTGCGTGGTGCGGGCGATCACGACGATGGCCTCCTCCTCGGAGTGCGCATTGGACTCGACGTGGTGGACGAACGGCGGGATGTAGATGTAGTCGCCGGGCTTTGTCCTCACCCGGACCTCGCGCCCGCCCTCCGAATAGACGAACTCCGGGTGGCCCGCCACGACATAGATGCCCGTCTCGCTCTCGCCGTGATGATGGGGCCCCGAGGCAACTCCCGGCGCGACGTGCGTCTCGCCCATCCAGATCGCCTTGCTCCCGACCGTGTCGCCCGACAGGGCGGCCAGGCGCGTCATTCCGGAGGTCTGCGCCGTGCCAGAACTGCAGGCTTCAGCCGGGACGTGATGAACCTTAGAGGTGCGGCTGGGGATGCCAACCGGATCTTCGGCGCCCCTGCGGCCCGTCCGCGTTGTTGCGGCTTGCGCTTCTCGCTTACGCATCAACGGATGCGCTCGCTGCGATGCTCGGCCGCGCCTGGCGGCCGGACCACCTGGTCACCGAATCTCTCGGTCGGCCCCCCTGCCACACCTCTCCCATGTCGCAAGTATCCTGCGAGACATGTCCGAGCGTTCCATGCGTTGGGGCGTGCTGCCCGAGTACTACAGCTATCGCGGCGACGTCGTGCCAACCTCACCGGAGACCCAGGACGCGATCCTCGCCGCCATGGGCGCCGCGAGCGATCACCCACCGCGTGCCCGCCGCCGCGCCATCCCCCCCGCAACTCCCACCGCAACTCCCACCGATAGATGCGAGGCTCCGCCGTCCCGTGCATGGGGCTGGGCGGTGCAGATCTACGCCACGCGCTCGCGCGACAGCTGGGGCATCGGCGACCTCGCCGACCTGCGCCACCTTGGACGCATGGCAAAAAGCCAGGGCGCATCAGCGCTGCTCATCAACCCGCTGGGTGCTCAATCGCCCACGCCGCACCAGGAGCCCTGTCCGTACTACGCATCGTCGCGGCGCTTCCTAAACACCCTCTATCTGAGAATCGAAGAGGTGCCCGGCGCCCAGCAGTGCGCGGCGGAGCTCGAGCCGCTGAGGAACGAGGCGCTGGGCCTGAACGCGCAGAGGCTCATCGACCACGACGCCGTCTTCCGCCTGAAATCGCAGGCGTGCGAGCAAATCTTCAACGCTGCTCCCGACCCGCCAGGGCTGCAGGCGTGGGTCCGCGGGCAGGGCAAGGGCCTGGTCGACTACGCCACGTTCAGCGCTATGGCCGAGATCCATGGCACCGCGTGGCGCAGCTGGCCGGCCGAGCTCCGCCATCCACGGAGCGAAGGTGTCGCGATCCGACGCCGGCAGCTCGCCGATCGAGTCGCCTTTCACCAATGGCTGCAGTTCCACCTCGACCGCCAGCTCGCGCGCGCCTCAAAAGAGATCGGCCTCATCACCGACGTGCCCGTCGGCTTCGCCGCCGACGGCTGCGACGCGTGGCGGTGGCAGGACTTGCTGGCACTCGAGATGCGAGTCGGCGCGCCGCCCGACTTCTTTTTCCCCGACGGACAGGACTGGGGCATGCCCCCCTTTGATCCGTGGAAATTGCGTAAGGCCCATTTCGAACCCTTCGTCGAGACGATCCGCAGCACCGCAAAGCACGCGGCCGGGCTGCGCCTCGACCACGTGATGGGACTGTTCCGCCTGTTCTGGATCCCGCCCGCCGCGCACGCATCCGGCGGTGCGTACGTGCGGTACCCGGCCCGCGAGCTGCTTGCGATCCTGGCGGCCGAGAGCCGCAAGACGCACACGTTCATCGTCGGCGAGGACCTGGGGCTTGTCGAGCCGTCGATGCGAAGCCGCCTGCGCCACAGCGGCGTGCTGTCGTATCGATTGCTGTGGTTCGAGGATGCCCGGCCCGAGGAGTGGCCGCGCGAGTCAGCCGGCGCGATCGGCACCCACGACCTGCCGACGGTGGCGGGCATCTGGAACCTCAGCGAGCCCGACCAGCGGCAGCACCACCTGCGCCGGCGCCTCACCGACGCGACTGGACTGCCAGATGGCACACCACCGGTCGAGGTTGCGGTGGCCGCCTATCAGCGCCTCGCACACGCGAGATCGCGCATCGTCCTCGCTTCATTCGAGGACGCACTTGGCATCGAGGAGCGGACCAACGTGCCCGGCACGACCACGGAGCGACCCAACTGGCGCCTGGCGATTCCGCATGTGCTCGAGGACATCGGACGCGCGGACGGCGTGCTGCGCATCGCACAGGCCATGCGCTCAGCTCGTCGCAGTGGCGCGTCCGGGAATCAGCTGGTCAAGGCGCGGCCCAGACCACCGACGCCAAGGCAGGGTGGCGCGACGAGGAGCGCATCGTCGATGCGTGACGAGGAAACGCCAGGCCCCTAACGCCGGCGTCAGCGACCGAAGGGAGCTCGGCGGCCGGGGTCCCCGCGAAATCGAAGATTTCGTGGGGTGGGGATCTGGGCCGATGGATTGGCCAGCACTTTCCCGGGCGCGTCACTATGTAGGATCTCAACATGATCGGAAGGTCGAAACTGGCCGGCACCGAGCTCGAGTTCTACCCTCTCAACGCACTGGCGAAGGCGGGCGCGCACGACCCGTCTGGCCTTCCGATGACGGTCAAGGTGCTGCTCGAAGGCCTCGTGCGCCTGGCTGAGGCGGGCACCACGCGCGAGGAAAACGTCAAGGCGCTCGCCGCATGGCCGGCGGCCCCACCGAAAGACGCCGAGCTTCCATTCCTGCCCTCCCGCGTCCTCATGCAGGACTTCACGGGCGTGCCCGCCGTCGTCGACCTCGCGGCCATGCGCTCAGCCATGAAGCGTGCGGGCAAGGACGCCGGGAAGGTCGACCCGCTCGTGCCGGTCGACCTGATCATCGACCACTCCGTGCAGGTCGACTCCTTCGGCTTTCGCGACGCTTATACCCGAAACATCCAGCGCGAGATTGAGCGGAATCACGAACGCTATGCGCTCCTGCGGTGGGCGCAGCAGGCGTTCAACAACTTCTCGCTCGTGCCGCCAGGCATGGGCATCTGCCACCAGGTCAACCTCGAACACATAGCCAAGGTCGTCCAGGTGCGCGATATGGACGGACGGAAGGTTGCGATCCCAGACACGCTCATGGGCACGGACTCGCACACCACGATGGTCAACGGGCTCGGCGTGCTCGGGTGGGGCGTCGGCGGAATCGAGGCGGAGGCGGCGATGCTCGGACAGCCGGCGTACCTCGCCACCCCAGTCGTCGTCGGCGTTCGCTTCATCGGCGCGCTGCCCGCCGGCTCGACCGCCACCGACCTCGTGCTGACGCTCACCGAGATGCTGCGCAAGCACGGCGTAGTCGAGAAATTCGTCGAATTCTGCGGGGACGGTCTCTCGAGCCTCTCAGTCCCCGATCGCGCCACGCTCAGCAACATGTGCCCTGAGTACGGGGCAACGTCCGCGCTCTTCCCGGTCGATGCTCAGACGCTGCGCTACCTCGACGTCACCGGCCGCAGTCGCGAGCAGATCGATCTCGTCGAGCGCTACACGAAAGAACAGGGCCTGTTCCGCAAGGACGGCGACAAGGCACCAAGGTTCAGCGAGCTGCTCGAGCTGGACCTCGGCCAGGTCGAGCCAAGCCTGGCGGGACCCAAGCGCCCGCAGGACCGCGCTCCGCTGCCGCGCGTTTGGGAGAGCTTCACGGCGGCGTTCGGCAACGGGCCGCGGCCGAGCGCCGACGCCATAGGGCGTCTGGCGGACGAGGGCGGCCCGGTCACCGGGCGCGCGGCCACCGCGGTGGCGGCCAAGCCCGCCGCCAGGCTGGAGAACGGATGCGTCGTGATCGCCGCCATCACGAGCTGCACCAACACGTCCAACCCCTCGGTCATGGTCGCGGCCGGGCTGCTCGCCCAGAAGGCTGTCGAGCTCGGCCTCGAGGTCCGCCCGTACGTCAAGACAAGCCTCGCGCCAGGCTCTCGTGTGGTCACCGACTACCTCGAGACCGCGGGCCTCATGAAACCGCTCGAGAAGCTCGGCTTTTTCCTGGTCGGCTACGGATGCACCACGTGCATCGGCAACTCCGGCCCGCTGGCGAGCCCGGAGATCGAAGCCGCGGTGATCGCGGAGGACCTGAGCGTCGTCGCCGTCCTCTCCGGCAACCGCAACTTCGAGTCCCGCATCCACCCGCTCGTCAAGGCGAGCTACCTCGGCTCGCCTCCGCTTGTGGTCGCGTATGCGCTCGCCGGCACCGTCAACATCGACCTGACGAAGGACCCGATCGGGCATACGAAAGACGGAAAGGCCGTGATGCTTTCCGAGCTGTGGCCCGCGCAGGACGAGGTCAACGAGGTCGTTCAGAGCTGCGTCAAGCAGGAGATGTTCAAGCGCGAGTACTCGAAGATCTTCGACGGCGACGAGCACTGGAAGACTATGTCCGCGCCGACAGGCCCCATCTTCCAGTGGGACGACAAATCCACCTACGTCCGCGAACCGCCGTATTTCGAAGATTTCGGTCCCGAACCCAAAGCCCTGACCGACATCGACGGGGCGCGCGTTCTCGCCATGGTCGGCGACTCGGTGACGACGGATCACATCTCACCCGCGGGGGCGATCCCGCCGGACAGTCCCGCCGGCCGCTATCTGATCGAGCATGGCGTTGAGCGGAGCGAGTTCAACAGCTTCGGCGCGCGGCGCGGCAACCACGAGGTGATGGCGCGCGGCACCTTTGGCAACATCCGCCTGCGCAACTCACTTGTCGAGCGCGAGGGCTACTGGACGCGTCACATGCCTGATGGCGCCGACATGACGATCTTCGACGCTTCGCTGCGCTACCGGACCGAGGGGGTTCCCCTCATCGTGGTCGCCGGCAAGGAATACGGCTCCGGCTCTTCCCGCGACTGGGCCGCGAAGGGCCCTCTCTTGTTGGGCGTGCGCGCCGTCATCGCCGAGAGCTTCGAGCGAATCCACCGCTCCAACCTCGTGGGGATGGGCATCCTACCCCTCGAGTTCGCGCACGGTGAGAGCCTGAAGACGCTAGGTCTCGACGGTCGAGAGCGTTACACCATTCGTGGAATGGACGCGGTCAAGCCCGGCCAGACCGTGGAGGTTGAGGCGATTTCCGACGATGGCAAGAAGACCACGTTCAAGACACACGCTCGCGTCGACAACGAGACCGAGGTCGGCTACATGCGCCACGGCGGCGTCCTGCCGCAGGTCCTCCGCGAGCTGATCGCACAGCGCTGAGAACTCTCGGGGCCCCTTTAGTCGCACTTTATTACTACTCCACTTCGTTGTACTTATGCAACAATACAGAGTATGGCTCCCCCGATCCGGAATAGAATTACAGTGCTTCGGGCAGAGCGCGGTCTCTCTCGTCAGCAGCTCGCCGAGGCTTTGGAGATCAACTACCAGACTGTCGGCTACCTCGAGCGCGGGGACTACAACCCGAGCCTCGAGCTGGCATTCCGGATCGCCGAGTATTTCGAGCTTCCGCTCGAAGCGGTCTTCTCACGCCAACCGTTTGCTCCCATGAGCAGCCAGCTGTACAGGAAGGAGGAGTCGGCATGACGGAAGACAGCGAGGCCGGAGGGCCGCAAGCGTTCGAGAACCTATCGGCGGACGAGCCCAAGCGAATTGCCAAGTGGTATCAAGAGATCGCCGACCCAAGGCGCGGGCAACCACTCTCCAATCGGGTGGGAAGCCGCCGCTTCCGCCGGCGAATGGTGGTCGGGACTTACGGCGGCTGGCTCTTGATCGCAGCGATCGTGAAGGTGTGGTCCGTGACCTCTGGAGGCTGGTTCGTCTCAATGTGTGTGCTTGGGATCGCGAACGCGACGATCCAGCTGGTCTGGTTGTGGCGTCGGACTTACATCAACGCTCCCCAACTCGCGGAGTCAGAGCTCGATGAACGCCTGGTGCAGATCAGCAATCAGGCTTTCCGCACAGCGTATCGAGTGCTCGTCCCGGTGGCCTTCATCGCCTGGGGGCTGTCTTCGACGGTCCTGGAATGGCAACCCAACGATCAGGGCAAAGTCGATGCGTTCGTGATCTTCTTCGGAGCTGCCCTGCTTGCGACCACTCTGCCCACCACGATATTGGCCTGGCGTGAGCCCGATCCCGCGGAGCCCGAACAGCCCCCGGCTTAATCACCTCCTCGCTCGACGGGGATCAGGTAGGTCATACCTCCCCGCTCGCCGGGGATTAGCTAGGTCACACGTCCCCGCTTCGCCGGGGATTAGGTAGGTCAGACCTCCCCGCTGGCCGGGGAGGTGGCGCGCGCAGCGCGCCGGTGGGGGGATCCGGCCTCAGCTAAGCGGCGCCCTCGGTCGTCCGGATCGGAAACCTTCGCTCATGCCCGCACTCCGGACACTCGAACAGTCCGACAACGGTGTCAGGCTGACCGGAGTCGGAGTGCATGGTGCGCAGCTCCATCGGCACTTTCGATTCGTGCCGCTCACAGTCCGGGGCCTCTTCGTAGGTCATGCCTAGACATTACGCAGTGCGTCGTAATCCGCCTAGTGATCGCGACACAACAGTTAACCGCGATTGCTTGTCCTTCGCCCACACCCTATTCTCTGAACTGATGGGCACCAAGAAGGCGCTCGAGGCGGAGGTTCAGCCCCGACCCACGGTGCGTGACGCGATGCGGTCGACGCTGGCGGGCGCAAAGCTCGTCGCCGGGGCCGAGGGCCTCGATCACCCGATCGAGTGGGTCCGGCTGATGGAGACGCCCGAGGTGCAGCCCCGGGCCGGCGACCTCATGTTCACGACCGGCTTTCCGATCAAAGACAACCCAGATGCCCAGATCCGCCTCGTGACCCGGATCGCCGAGTCCGGCGGGGCCGGCCTAGTCGTGAGGCCCCTTCCCTACATTCGCAAGCTGCCGCCCGAAATGCTGAGCGAGGCGGACCGCCTGAACGTCCCCCTCTTCACGGTCGGCGCCGACGTCCCGCTCATCGACCTGATGACCCCGCTGCTCGAGCGGATCATCAATGCCGAGCACTGGCGCCTCAAGCGCTCGATGGAGATCCACCGCCGCTTCACCGAGCTCGTGCTCGACGGCAAGGGCGTCAACGAGATCTGCCGCACGCTGGCCGAGTTGCTCGACAGCGCCGTGGTGGTCGAGGACGCGAGCTTCCACCTCCTCGCCCATGCCGGCGGGAGCACCGACCCGCACCGCAAGGAGACGATCCTGCGCCAGGGCACGCCGCAGCGCGTGCTGTTCGACCCTCAAATCCAGCGCACGCTCCGCGAGGTCGAGGCCAAACGCGGCCCGGTCAAGGTCCCGGCCTTTCCGCACCTGGGCATGTCGCGCGAACGGCTCATCGCCCCGATCCTGGCCGCCAACCAGGTGCTCGGCTACATCTCAATCCTGGATCACCCCCCGCACAACGAAGAGCTCGCGTTCATGGCGATCGAACAGGCCGCGCTGGTCCTGGCGCTGTCCGTCGCCAAGGAGCGAGAGCTGTCCGAGGTTGAAGGCCGGGTCAGAGGCGAGTTTCTCGAAGACCTGCTTCACGGGACGTACGGCGAAGAGGCAGCGGCCCAGCGTCGTGCTCGGCACCTCGGTTACCCGCTGCAGGGCAGCCACATCGTGATGCTCGTCGACATCGACGACTTCCGCGGCTTCAACAAGGCCCGCCAGATCTCCGAGGACGCGATCCAGGCGCTGAAGCGAGAGTTCCTGCGCCGCGTCACCGGCGTGGTTCGAATCAGCTATTCGCGCGCGCTCGTCCAGGGCCGATCCGACCAGGTCGTGTCGCTCCTGCCGCTCGGAACCGAGGGCGGCGATTACCAGGTTCGCGCCCACGCCCTCGGCTTGCAGATCCAGCAGGCGATCGCGGAGTGGAAGCCTGGGTTCACTGTCTCGGTCGGGTTCAGCGGCCCCGCCGAGGCGCCCACCGGGGTGGCCGGCTCGCTCCGGGAGGTCACCTCCGTGATGGAATCGCTGGCCCGCTTCAAGCGCTGGAGCCAGGTGGTCGCCGTGCCAGAGCTGGGCCTCACGGGACTCCTCGCCGCGGTCAGCGACGAGCGCCTGGTCGACTACAGCCACCGGCATCTCGGGCCGCTCATCGAGCACGACACCTCGCGCAAGGGCAACCTGGTCGCCACGCTGCGGGCCTACCTCGAAACGGGCGAGCAGCAGCAGGCGGCCCAGCGCCTGCGCGTGCACCCCAACACGCTGCGCTACCGGCTCGACCGCATCCGCGAGATCAGCGGCGTCGATCTCGAGGACCCCGAAACCCGCCTCAACCTGGCCGTCGCCCTGAGGGTGCAAGCCTTGCTGGGCATGTGAGGACCACATAACGATCCGCAGCATCTTTTGGTGTTGATTCACTAGCTCGGCGCCTCCTCTGCCGATAACCTTCCACTCGGTGCCCCCATCCCTACGTCCTTCGCGCCTAGCGTGGCCTGGGGCGCTGCCCACGAGCCGAGCCGCGTGCGGAATGGGCTTTGTGGCCGCACCCGAGCTCGGCCACCAGGCCGTGGATCTGGCCGTCCTGGCCCTGTCCCGCTTGTCGCATCGAGGCGGGCTCGACGCCGATGGCAAGAGCGGTGACGGCGCCGGTCTCCTGATCCAGGTTCCGCACCGTCTTTTCGGCGGCGAGGTCGCGATCGCCGCCCTGTTCGAGTGGGACGATCGAGGGCGGGAGATCGTCGCCGAAGCCGTCGCGGCGGGCGGTCTGCGGCTGCTCGATTGGCGCCGGGTGCCGGTCGACGCCGAAAGCCTGGGCGAGCAGGCTCGCACCACGATGCCCGCGATCTGGCACGGCCTCATCGCCAGGCCGGACGTCGACCCTGATGAATGGGAGCGCCGCCTCTACCTCGCACGCCGTCGCGCAGAACGTCGGGCGCGGGAAGACGGCGTTCGCATGTACCTACCGTCGTTTTCCAGCCGCACGCTGGTCTACAAAGGCTTGATGGCGGGCACCCGCCTCGCCGACTTTTACCTGGACCTTCGGGACCCTGCGTGCGAGAGCCGGCTCGCAGTCTTTCACCAGCGTTACTCGACCAACACCATGCCCGACTGGCGGCTGGCGCAGCCGTTCCGCATGCTGGCGCACAACGGCGAGATCAACACGATCACGGGCAACCGTGCCTGGATGCGTGCGCGGGAGGCAGAGCTCGCGCCGGAGCTGCAGGGCGTGATCCAGCCCGAGGGATCCGACTCGGCATCCCTCGACAACGCGCTCGAGCTGCTGGTCCACCGCGGGTGGGAGGTGTCCGAAGCGCTGATGAGCCTCGTTCCCGATGCCTGGGAAGGACGCGGCGACCTGGCCTCTGCGGTGCGCGACTTCTATCGCTACCAGTCGATCCGGTTTGAGCCGTGGGACGGTCCTGCCGCGCTGGCCTTCAGCGATGGCTACGTCGTCGGGGCCGCGCTCGACCGCAACGGCCTGCGACCCCTGCGCTGGCAGCGCACTAAAGATGGCTTGGTGGCCGCGGCGTCCGAAGCCGGCGTCGTCGCGATGGCGCCGGAGTCGGTCGTCGAGCGAGGGCGTCTCGGGCCGGGCCAGATGTTGCTGGTCGACACGCGCGATGGATCCTTGCTTCGCGATGCGGATGCCAAAGAACGCGCCGCCGCGCGACATGACTACGCCCTGCTCGCCGACCGCATCCTCGTCCCGGTCGGGCGCCACCACATAGAGGTGGGCCCGCTTGAAGACCTCGCCGCGAACCATCGGCTGCACGGCTGGGGCGCCGAGGATGTGAAGTTCGTGGTCGAGGCGATGGCGGAGACGGGCGCCGAGCCCGTCTACTCGATGGGCGACGACATCCCCATCGCGGCGCTCGGCCGGACGCCGCGCCGCGTCTACGGGTATCTGCGCCAGCGTTTCGCGCAGGTGACGAACCCAGCCATCGACCCGCTGCGCGAGAAGGCGGTCATGTCGCTGCGCGTGCTGCTCGGCGCGAGGCGCGGCACGCTCGAGCCCGAAGGCGGGGTCGACCGGGAGCTGCTGCGTCAGCATCATCCCGCGGTCCCGACGGATGGCAGGGGCGCAACCTCGGAGTTTGTGGCACAAGGCCTGCTCGAGCTGGACTCGCCCGTGCTCGGGGCGGGCGAGCTCGCCCGAGTGCTCGAGGGCGCCACCGTGCTGGACGCGACATACGCGCCCGATGAATCGCTGCGCGACGCTCTGCTGCGGCTGCGCGACGAGGCAGAGAAGGTCCGCGGCATCATCGCGCTCAGCGACCGCAGGGGCGGCCCGGACCGGCTACCCGTGCCGATGGCGCTGGCGGTCGGCGCGGTCCACGAGCACCTGCTGGCCACCGGCGAGCGCATGGCCAACGACATCGTGGCCATCGCGGGCGACGCAGTCGATGTCCACGACGTCGCCTGCCTGATCACGGTCGGCGCGACGGCCGTGCATCCCTACCTCGCGCTCGCAACAGCCGGCCACGCCGTCGGGAGCGATCCGGCCGCATCAGGTGAGACTCGCTATCGAAAAGCGCTCGAGGCCGGCCTCCTGAAGGTGATGGCGAAGATGGGCATCTCGTGCGTCATGAGCTACCGAGGCGGCGAGGTGGTCGAGGCGCTCGGTCTCGGCGCCGAGGTGATGGAGCTCTGCTTCCCGGCGGTGCCGTCGCGCATCGGAGGCGCGGACCTCGCCGACCTCGAACGCCTGGCGCGCACCCGACCTCTCGCATTGCCTGACCACGGGCGCGTCCGCTTCCGCAAGTCGGGCGAGCATCACGCCTACAACCCGCTCGCGGTGCGGGCCGCGCAGAAGGCCGCGCAAACCGGTGACCAGGACGCCTACCGCGAGTGGCGTCGCCTCTCGAGCATGGACCAGCCCCAGTCGCTGCGCGAGCTCATCCACATCAAGGAATCGGACCAGCGGACGCCCCTCGAAGAGGTCGAACCCGCGTGTGAGATCGTGAAGCGGTTCGTGAGCACCGCGATGTCGCTGGGCGCGCTGTCGCCCGAAGCGCACGAGGCTCTTGCCATCGCGATGAACCAGGTGGGCGCGCGCTCCAACTCAGGCGAGGGCGGCGAGGACCCGGACACGTACGACGATGACGGCGGCGGGCACTCCACCACTCGAAGAGACAATCGCGTGAAGCAGGTCGCCTCAGCGCGATTCGGCGTCACGCCCCGCTACCTGAAGCGCGCTGACGAGCTGGAGATCAAGATCGCGCAGGGGTCGAAGCCGGGTGAAGGCGGCCAGCTGCCGGGGATGAAGGTGACGAATCTCATCGCGCGCCTGCGCCACGCGCAGCCCGGCCAGCAGTTGATCTCCCCGCCACCGCACCACGACATCTACTCGATCGAAGACCTCGCGCAGCTGATCCACGACCTCAAGACAGTGAACCCGCGCGCTCGCGTCGGAGTCAAGCTGGTCTCGGAGGCCGGCGTCGGGACCATCGCAGCGGGCGTCGCCAAGGCAAAGGCCGATTACATCCTGGTCTCCGGCCACGACGGCGGCACGGGCGCGTCTCCCTTGTCTTCGATCAAGAATGCGGGCGCGCCGTGGGAGCTCGGGCTGGCCGAGACGCAGCAGGTACTGGTGGCAAACCGGTTGCGCGAGCGCGTCACCCTGCGGACCGACGGAGGCTTGCGCAACGGCCGCGACATCATCATCGCCGCGCTGCTCGGCGCGGAAGAGTTCGGGTTCGGCACCGGTCTTCTCGTCGCGCTCGGCTGCGACATGGCGCGGCAGTGTCACCTCAACACCTGCCCCACCGGTATCGCGACGCAGCGAGAAGACCTGCGCACGAAGTTCGCGGGGCGTCCGGAGCACGTGATCAACTACCTCTTCCTGATCGCCGAAGAGGTGCGCGAATACCTGTCGCGGCTCGAAGCTCGCTCGCTGCAAGAGGTGGTCGGGCGAGTCGAACTGCTCGAGCCAGAGGCCCGTTCGACGCTCGACCTCTCCTTCATATTGGCGCCGACCGATCAGAAGCTCCCGCGGCTGCGAGTCCAGCCTCGTAACGGCGATGTGCCCGCACCACCGCCGCCGAGCGGCGCCATCGACAACTCGCACCGTACGGTCGGTGCGGCGCTGCTGCCGAACGAATCTCGGCAATACCGAGGGAGCGCCGGACAGAGCTTTGGCGCGTTCCTCGACGCGGGCGTCGAGCTCAGCCTGGAAGGCCAGGCGCAGGATTACGTCGGCAAGGGCATGGGCGGCGGCGTGATCGCCATCCGGCCGTTTGCCCGCGACGGTGCCGCCGACCCGGTGCTGGCCGGCAACACGATCTGCTACGGCGCGACCGGCGGTCGACTTTTCGTGGCGGGCCGAGTCGGCGAGCGGTTCTGCGTACGCAACTCAGGAGCCATCGCCGTCGTGGAAGGCGCGGGTGACCACTTCTGCGAATACATGACGGGCGGCGTCGCCGTCGCACTGGGCCCCATCGGCTGGAACGCGGGCGCCGGCATGACAGGCGGCGTTGCGTATGTCACGGAGTGGAACCAGCTCAACGCCGACAGCGTGGTCGCGCGCGAGGTCCC
>DATBZP010000059.1:0-53233 GCA_036513135.1 Candidatus Dormiibacterota bacterium
AGGGACGGCTCGACGCGGCGGGCGTCACCCAGCAGGCATTCACGCATGCCGGCAGCGAGATGTCCGTCGCAAGCCTGTACGGAATCGACCTGGCGAGCTACCAGCCGCGAATCGACGCCAATCGCACGGCTTACGGAAACGCCGCCACGGCGGCCGAGTTCAATCGCATCACAGGTGACTTGAACCAGATCGCATCCGGGGCGGACGGCGCGATCTACTCCGCCCTGAGCACCACGCATGTCATCTCGGGCGTCACCTTCTACTACCAGGACCATCCCCTGAGCTGCGAGGAAGCCGCGACCTCGATGGCGCTCACGCACCAGGGCATCTTTGTCAGCCAGGACCAGATACTCGCCGAGCTCGGGGCCGACCGGCGTCCCATGTACCGGGACGCATCGGGCCGGGTGCGCTGGGGCAACCCATACGAGACTTTCGTCGGCAACGTCAACGGCAGCGAGAGCAACTTCACCGGGTACGGCACCTACTACCCGCCGCTGGTGAGGATCGCGCGCGCCCACGGGGCGAGGCTCATCGCCTACGGCTCCATGTCCGCCGCCACGATTTACGCCAGGGTCATCGCCGGCCACCCGGTGGTCGCTTTCGCAACGTGGGACTGGGCGTGGCATCCACGTCACGACTACCTCAGCTTTGACGGCCAGTGGATCCCGTTCATCGGTCCGGTCCAGGCATCACACGTCTACACGGTGGTCGGCGTCAGCCCCAGCTCGGTCCTGATCAACGACCCCATCCGCGGCCAGTACTGGATCAGCAAGGGATCCTTCGAAGCCGGCTATTCAGACTTCAACGAAGCGATCGTTTTCGCCTGAGCTATAGGGGGCCCATCCCCCCACCCGCCGGCTTCGCCGGCGACCTCCCCGGCGAGCGGGGAGGTAAATCGCCCCCACGGCGGGCTTCGCCGGTTACAGGGGACTCAGGCGCCCGCGGCGGGCGCCAGGACCAGGAAGATCCGCCCGCTGTTCAGGAGAGGGTAGGCCTGGTCGAGGTCGTCGACGGCATGCATCAGCTGGTCGTAGCTGATCGGGTAACCATGCCCTTTCGTCAGCCCGGGGTCGTTGAGGATGTACTGGTCCGACTGGTTATAGCCCACCACCACGATGTAGTGGGAGACCGACCAGCCCGCCTGTTCATAGTGAGTTCGGTACCCGGGGTAGTTCGGGTTGCCGAGGCCATGCGTGCGCACCCCGAAAATCAACGGACGCCCCAAAGCCAGCTGCTGCTTCATGTTCAGCCGGTCCGAGGGCAGAAGCTTGAACGCCCACCCGAGGTTCTTCTGCGCGACCTCGCCCACCTGCTGGCTCGTCAGGTCTTGCGCCGGCTTCCAGGCAGTGATCTGGTTGATCGCGGCGTCTGCCGTCTTCGGGTCGATCAACGCGCCCGAGTGATCGCCGCGCAGGTACCGATCCACCATCACCAGGCTCGCCTCTTCGCACGTGTGCTGCCGGTCCGCCCAGTTGTTGAGCGGTGCCTGCGAGGTGAATGGGACAGGCAGGATGACCGCGTCGGGCAGGGTGACCGGGGGTTGGGCGCTTGGAGCGGCGGCACTGAGATCGATCGGGACGAGGGGAGGCGTGACGTAGGACACCTGGGGCCCGGCTCCGAAAAAAGCGAAGTAAACGCCCGCCCCGATGCCGACCACAGCGACGAGGCCAAGGCCGAGCAACCACTTGAGGGCTCCAAACATCGTTAGCTAGAACCGACCAGGCAGCGAAAAAGTTGCGCTTTGGGGAAGAGTCATCTGGATTCCATGCTGGGGGGCTCTTCGCAGTATAGCTGTGCCTTTACATCTCTAAACCCCACTAACTGGCCGCCCCGTGCAGGGCGTTTTCAGCTCGAACGCGAGGCTGGAAAGCATGCATCGACATAGGATTGTCGCGATGAGCGACCAGGCGGCCAGCGCCGCGGCAGATCTCGGCAACCGCGCCGTCAGCAACACTGCCATCCTGCTCGGCGCCCGGATCGTCTCGCGCCTGGCTTCCCTGGTCGTCGTCATCGTCCTCGCCAACGCGCTTGGTGACACCCAATACGGGCGCTACACGACGCTGATCGCCTACCTGGCGCTCGTTTCCGTCATCGCGGACCTGGGCTTCGGTCCGCTCTACACGCGCGAGGCGGCGCGCAGCCGGCGCGAGCTGGGCGATTACCTCGGAACGCTGTTGGTGGTGAAGATCGCGCTCGCCGTTGCGGCCAGCGTGATCCTGGCCGTTGCCCTTGGCCTCGGCGCAGGGCTGAGCGCTCTGGTCGTGCCAGGCGCCGCGCTGCTCATCGCCACCGCATACGCGAACCTGCTGCGCAACACCTTCTACGCGGTGGGTCGGGTGGAGTTCGACGCCGTCGCGATCATCGCGGAGATCGCGATCCAGGGCGGGCTGATCATCCTCGGGTCGCGCCGCCATGCGGGGGTGAGCTATTACGTCTGGGCCTACACCGCGTCCTTCTGTTTCACCATCGTCTACTCGCTGGTCGTCATCCAGGTGTTCCGCCTCGGACGCGTGCGGTTGGGCCTGGACGCGAAGCTGGTGCGCCGCTGGATCCCGCTCGCGCTGCCGTTCGCCTACACGGCTTTTCTGACCAACCTCTACTTCCGGGCCGACGTCCCCATCCTCCAGCACTTCCGGTCGTTCGCCGAGGTCGGCTGGTACACGTTCGCGTACAAGCCGTTCGAAGCCCTTCAGTTCGTGCCGCTCGCGATCCAGGTGGTCGTCTATCCATTGCTCGGCGTGTACTTCGTCAGCGATCCCGCGCGCCTGAAGCTCGCGTACGAACGCTTCTTCAAGGTGCTGGTGCTGCTCGGCGTGCCTCTGACGGTGGGGACGTTTGTGCTGGTGCATCCAATCGGCCGTCTCTTCCACCTGTACACAAACTCCGAGCCGGCGCTCCGCATCCTGGCCTTCGGGATCGTCTTCCTCTTCGCCAACTCCGCCTTCTACGCGATGCTCAACGCGATCAACCGGCAGCACATGAACGCATGGGCCACCGGGCTCGCGGCGGCGATCAACATCGTCCTCAACCTGATCTTCATCCCTCTTTTCGGCTACCTCGCCGCGAGCACGACGACCGTGCTCACCGAGGCCTCGCTTTGCGTGTTCGGCTGGTGGTTCGTCCAGCGAAACCATCCTGAGCTGCGACTGGGCGTGATCAGGCTGAGCTGGCGCATCCTGTTGGCCGGCGCCCTGATGGGCGTGGTGCTGTACCCGCTCAGCCGGTTCTCGATCTTCATCAGCCTTCCCGCCGGAGGCCTGGTGTATCTCGTCGCCATCTACCTGATCAGGGCGATCGAACCCGATGAGTGGCGGCTGGCGCAACACGGGTTGCTCTCGCGATTGAGGCGGAACCGGGCCGCGTAACCCCCACCCGTCTTGGCCCGTTGGTTGGTATGGGAAACCGTAGAATCTACGCGTCCCCAACCATGTCTCGAAACCTTCCTGTGAAGATCACGACCAAGGGGGGTCACCGCCCTCGAGCCCGGATCCATGCGGCGTGGTCGCCGATCGGGCAGAAGATGCGCCGCACCACGATGTTTCGCGCTCTGGGTGCGGTGGTCGCCCTGCTCTTGGTGCTCGGCTTCGCCGCCGACGCTTACGCGCAAACCTTCTTCGACAGCCTGCCGTCGGTCCAGGGCCTGGACAGCGCCGCCTTCGCCGGCGACACGATCATCACCGACCGCAACGGGGTTCTGCTCGCCGACGTGGGCAACCACGGCGACCACCGCTTGGCGGTGAAGTTGCAGGACGTCGCGCCGGTGATGATCCAGGCCACGGTCGCGATCGAGGACAAAGGCTTCTACTCCAACCCTGGCTTCGACGCCGCGGCCATCATTCGGGCCGCGTACGACAACCTCCGCTCAGGTCACATCGTGGGCGGCGCGAGCACAATCACCCAGCAGCTGGCCAAGCAGCAGTTTCTGACCCCTGACCAGACCGTCGGCCGCAAGGTCAAAGAGCTCGCCCTGGCCTACGAGTTGGCACAGACCTACAGCAAGAATCAGATCATGGAGCTTTACCTCAACAAGAGCTTCTACGGCTCGCAGTCATATGGAGTCGAAGCCGCGGCCGAGAGCTACTTCCACATCCCGGCTTCCAAGCTCGACCTCGCGCAGGCCGCGGTGCTTGCCGGTCTGCCGCAGGCGCCCACGGAATGGAACCCGGTGCTGAATCCCGACGCGGCCAAGCTGCGCCAGACCGAGGTGCTGCAGGCCATGGTGCGCTCGAACTACATCTCGCCATCGGACATGGATAAGGCTGTGGCCGAGAAGCTCATCTACCAGGCTCCGATCAACAGCTTCCTCGCGCCCCACTTCGTCGACTACGTGCTCGCCGAGCTGCGCCAGCTTGGTTTCCAGCCTGGAATCCAGCAGCTGAACGTGAAAACCACGCTCGACTACCACCTGCAGCAGATCGGAGAGTCGGTGGTGAACTACAACCTAGCTGCGAAACCAGGCCACTCCTGCTTCAACAGCGGCGCCCCGGATGGGTGGCCTTACGTGTCGGAGGCAGGAGCTGCATGTTGGGACCCCCGAGGGCAGCTGTCGTCAGGTCTGATCGCCGAGGATCCGAAGACCGGCGAGATCCTGGTCATGGTCGGATCGCCGAACTACAACGCGTCCGCCGGCCAGATCAACTACACGACCATCCCCCGCAACATGGGCTCGTCGATGAAGCCGTACACGTACGGCGCGGTGATCAACGCGCGAGCAGCGACCGTCGACACGCCGGTGTACGACGGCCCTAGCCCGCTCGTTTACAAGGACGCGTACAGCACCACCGACTTCTACAACTACGACCACAAAACCCACGGCGTCCTGCCGCTGAAGAAGGCGATGGGCAACTCGCTCAACATCGCCGCGGTGAAGGTCGAGCTGTCAATCGGCGTGCCCGCGGTGCTGTCTTACATGCGGAACCTCGGCGTGCTCCCCAGGTACGTCAATCCGGATGGCACCTACAACCCGACGGCGACTGCCGACGAGTACGGCCCCTCTCTCACGCTGGGCGGGTACCCCATCACTCTCCTCGAGCACGTCAACGGCATCGCGACATACGCGGACATGGGCGTCTACCACTCGCCGGAATCCATCCTCAGCGTGACGGACTCGCACAGCCAGAGTCTCTACGCGACGCACCCCGACCAGCGCGCTCGGCTGGCGCTCGACCCGGCGGTCGCCTTCATCATGGCCCAGATCATGTCCGACGACCAGAACCGCTGCCTCATCTTCGGCTGCAACAGCGCGCTCCACTGGAAGGACCGCACCGTCGCCGCCAAGACCGGCACCACCGACAACTTCAAAGACGCCGTCACGGTCGCCTTCACCCCGGACATTGCGGTGGGACTGTGGGTCGGCGACATCCTCAACAACAACTACACGATGAATTCGGGGGACGACGGCGTCTTCGTCGCGTCGCCTGCGGTCCACTCCTTCGTCTCGCAGGCGCTGGCGGGAGTGCCTGGCAACCGCTGGTACACGCCGCCGCCCGGAGTGATCGCCGGCGCCAACAACAGCTGGTTCCTGGGCGATGCCACCAACATCCCCAAGCTGCCGGGCGACAACCCGCCGAGCCCGACGCCCGCACCCGTCAACTACAACGTGCCCGCCGACCCGGGGACGGGCCCCGTGCTGGCCAGTCCACCCCCGAGCCCGAGTCCGAGTCCGGTTGTCTGTGTCCCGCCGCTAGTGGGACCGCCTCCGTGTCATTAGGCGACATCAACTAAGCGCGACCTCGTACGTCCGTAGACTTGCGCTGATGCCCGAAAAATCCCCTCGAGTCGGAGGTTTCGCCGTGGGTTTGCGCGGACCCCTCAAGTCCGAGGCTGCGCCGTGAGTTCGCCGGCGCCTCTCAAAACAGCCCTGTCCGTCGTGACCGAGCGGCTGCCCAAGAGCCAGGTGGGCATGACCATCGAGGTCCCGAAAGAGCTGGTCGACGCGACCTACGAGCGGGTGCTCAACCGCTTCGTGTCGCGCGCGAAGATCGAAGGATTCCGTCCCGGCCGTGCGCCGCGAGCCCTCGTCGAGGCTCGGCTCGGCCCCGCGGTCGTGCGCGAGGAGGTCGTCGAGACGATGGTGCCCGAGGTTATGCGCCAGGTCCTCGAGGAGAAATCGCTCGACCCCATCGACAACCCGGACGTCGAGGTGCTCGAGCTCGAGCGCGGCCGGCCGGCGAAGCTCAAGGCGACGATCAGCGTGATGCCCGAGGTGACCCTCGCCGACGCATCAAGCCTCAATCCGACGGCCACTTCCATAGAAGTCACGGACGAGATGCTGGAGCGCCGCCTGGAGGACGTCCGTCAGCCGATGGCCGAAATCACACCGGTCGAGCGCGAAGCGAGGCTGGGTGACCTCGCCATCATCGACGTCGAGGTCGAGGTGGACGGGGAGGTCATCGAGTCGGAGTCGCACAAGGCCATGGAAGCCGAGCTCAAAGAGGGCGTGCTTCTCCCCGAGCTGCTCGCCGTCCTGCCCGGAACATTCGTGGACGAGACTCGTGAGGCCAAGGTGACCTTTCCCGAGACGTACAGCGATCCGAAGCTCGCAGGCAAGGAGGCGACGATCCGGGTGGCCGTGCGCGGCGTCAAGGAGAAGGTCCTTCCAGCGCTCGACGATGCACTGGCCAAAACCCTGAGCAACGGCGCCCAGGAGTCTGCCGACGCTTATCGCGCAGCGGTCCGGGCCGAGCTGGAAGAGTCGGCTGCCGCGATGGCCAAGCTCGAGCGCGAGCAGGCGGTCGTGACAGCTTTGGTGGACGCATCGACCGTCGAGGTCCCGGAGGCGCTGGTCGACCGCGAGCTGACCAGTCAGCTGGAATCGATGGAGCGCAGCCTCAGCCGCCAGGGACTCAGGCTCGACCGCTACTTCGAGTACCTGGGGCAGACTCTGGACCAGTGGATGGCCGGCCAAAGGCCGGACGCCGAGGCCCGGCTGAAGGTCGACCTGGTGCTGGCGGAGTTCGCCAAGCGCGAGAGCCTGGAGCCCTCTGACGACGACGTGATCCAGTTCCTCGAGGACCAGGCCGGCAAGGACGACGAGCTGAAGGACCAGGTGGCCGAGCTCAAGAAGAGCCCCAGCGCCCGGCGCTACTTCGCATCGCGGCTTCGCCGGCAAAGAGTCCTGGAGCGCCTGGTCGAGGTCGCGGGGTCACGGACTTGACGGAACCCGCGGACGGCCTGTCTAGAATGACGCTATGCGGGACATGAGACAGATCGAGCAGCCGGCTGGATACCTCGTCCCGATGGTGGTCGAGAACACCGGCCGAGGCGAGCGTGCGTTCGACATCTACTCGCGACTCCTCAAGGAGCGCATCGTCTTCATCGGCACGCCGATCGACGACCAGGTTGCGAACCTGATCGTGGCCCAGCTGCTCTACCTCCAGTCCGAGGATCCTGACAAGGAGATCGCCCTCTACATCAACAGCCCAGGCGGCCAGGTCACCGCCGGACTTGCCATCTACGACACCATGCAGTACATCCGCCCGCCGGTCTCCACGATCTGTATCGGCATGGCGTACTCGATGGCCGCGGTGCTGCTCGCGGGCGGCGCCCACGGGCAGCGCTACGGGCTGCCTCACGCGAACATCCTCATCCACCAGCCGTGGGGCGGTATGCAGGGGCAGGCCACCGACATCCAGATCCACGCCAAGGAGATCCTGCGCACTCGCGAGCAGCTGAACCAGATCCTTGCCAAGCACACCGGGCAGAAGATCGAGAAGGTGACGCTCGACACCGAGCGCGACTACTTCCTCACGTCGGAGGCAGCCAAGGAGTACGGGCTGATCGACGACATCATCCTGACCCCGCCCAAGACCACCGACAAGGACAAAGCGAAAGAAAAGGAAGGCGAGAAGGAAAAGGAGAAAGTCGCGGCGGGATGATCTTCCGAAGGAAGCCGAAGAGCGACGAGATCAAACGGCACCGGCCGAAGTGCTCGTTCTGCGGTAACTTGCAAGGCCAGCGCGGCGTGCGGCTCGTCGCCGGCTCCGGTGTTTTCATCTGCAGCGAGTGCATCAGCCTTGCCAACGAGATCCTATGGGGCCATAATCCCCCGGCGCCGGCCTCTTCGTGATGGATACATAAGAAAGCAATGAACGAAAGAGAAGACCGCCGCCGCTATACGCGCTGCTCGTTCTGCGGCAAGGGCCAGGACCAGGTGCGCAAGCTGGTCGCGGGCCCTGGCGTCTTCATCTGCGATCAGTGCATCGACCTCTGTCAGGAGGTCCTCGAGGACGACAACCGCTCAGCCGGCACGAAAAAGCAGAAGACAGGCTTCATCCCCAACCCCAAGACCATCTGCGCCGCTCTGGACCAGTACGTAATCGGGCAGGACCGGGCAAAGAAGGTCCTTTCGGTCCAGGTGTACAACCACTACAAGCGGATCTCCGCCTCGAAGTCGGTCGGCGACGTCGAGCTCACCAAGTCGAACGTGCTGCTGGTCGGACCCACGGGCTGCGGAAAGACTTACCTCGCGCAGACGCTGGCGAAGATCCTCGACGTGCCGTTTGCGATCGCCGACGCGACCAGCCTTACCGAGGCCGGCTACGTGGGCGAGGATGTAGAGAACATCTTGCTGCGGCTGATCCAGGCCGCCGACTTCGACATCAGCCGGGCTGAGCGCGGAATCATCTACATCGACGAGATCGACAAGATCGCCCGCAAGTCGGACAACCCCTCGATCACGCGCGATGTCAGCGGTGAGGGCGTCCAGCAGGCCCTGCTCAAGATCCTGGAGGGCACGGTCGCCAACGTTCCGCCGCAAGGTGGTCGCAAGCACCCGCACCAGGATTTCATCCAGATCAACACCACCAACATCCTGTTCGTCTGTGGCGGCGCATTCGACGGGCTGGAGAAGGTCGTTGAGCAGCGCATCGGCCGGCGGGCCATCGGATTCGGTGCGCCGCAGCACAAGATCGAGCGCAAGGCCCTGTCGGAGACACTCAAGCACCTGCAGCCGCAGGATCTCTTGAAGTACGGGTTCATCCCGGAGTTCATCGGCCGCCTGCCGATCATCGTCACTCTGCACCACCTGGACCAGCAGGACATCGTGCGCATCCTCACCGAGCCGAAGAACGCGCTCGTCAAGCAGTACCAGAAGTTCTTCTCGCTTGACAATGTAGAGCTCGTGTTCCAGGAGGGGAGCCTCGATGCGATCGCCGAGCTGGCTCTGCTTCGTGGCACGGGCGCGCGCGCTCTGAAGTCGATCATCGAAGAGGCCCTGCTCAACTCGATGTTTGAGATTCCCTCCCGTCCGGAGATCAAGCGCTGCCTGATCTCCGAGCGCTCGATCCGCGAGGCGCTCGAGCCCGAGTTTGAGCTCAGCGACGACGGTGAGAGCCCGGCGAGACTGGTCGGAGAGTCGGCCTAGGCCACAGTCGCGTCGCAAGGGCGGCCCTTCCGATCAGCTCACCTGCTTCGGAAAGCGACGAGGCCCGTGTGGACGCGAATCGGGCCTCTCACAACAAAACGCTAGACTTTCCGCACCATGAGCCGGACCGAGCAATCAATAGGCCCTTCCTGCTCGTGCTTGGCGCGCTCCGTATCCGTACCCTCGCCGGCTCAGTCGCGCTAAAGCGACCTTCGCGCCGGCGCCCTTGATCCCCTTCGAGTGATGAAACACGTCCCTATGAACCAGAACGAAAAGCACAGCGAGATGCCGAAGGCGTTCGACCCACAGGCCATCGAGGCCGGCTGGTACGCGCGCTGGGAATCCGACGGCCTGTTCGTCGCTGACGCGAAGAGCAAGAAGCCGAAGTTCACGATCTGTCTGCCGCCGCCGAACATCACTGGCGTGCTGCACACGGGCCACGCGCTCAACCACACCCTGCAGGACATCTGCGCGCGATACCGGCGGATGGCAGGCTTCGAGGTCCTGTTCCTTCCCGGCACCGATCACGCTGCCATCGCGACGCAGAACGTGATCGAAAAGCAGCTGGCGGCCGAAGGCATGACCAAGGAGCAGCTGGGGCGCGACGCGTTCACCTCGCGCGTGGACGAGTGGTATCGCGACGTCGCCGATGCAATCGTCAGCCAGGACCGGATCCTCGGCATCTCGCTCGACTGGTCGCGACTCCGTTTCACCATGGACGCGCGTTACGTGCGCGCCGTCATGACCGCATTCGTCGCGTTCTACGAACGCGGATGGATCTATCGCGCCCCGCGAATCGTCAACTGGTGCCCGCGAGACAAGTCCGCCATCTCGGACCTCGAGATCGAATGGCAGGAGCACCAGGACACGCTGTACTACATCACGTACCCGATTGAGGGTGGTGGAGAGGTCATCGTCGCCACGGTGCGTCCGGAGACGATGCTGGCTGACACCGGCGTCGCGGTGAACCCAACCGACGATCGATACCGGCCACTGATCGGAAAGACCGCCATCCTGCCGCTGGTCGGGCGAAGGCTGCCCATAGTCGGCGACGCGGCGGTCGAGAAGGATTTCGGGACAGGTGCGCTCAAGGTCACGCCGGGCCACGACCCGATGGACTATGAGATCGGCCAGCGCCATTCGCTGGAAGTCATCAACGGGATGCATCCCGACGGCCGGATGAACGTGCCGGGTCTGACTTACGACGGTCTGCCGGCGCTCGAGGCGCGCGGGAAAGTTGTCGCCGACCTGAGGGCGCAGGGATTGTTGGTCAAGGAAGAGCCGTACACCCACGAGGTCGGTCATTGCGATCGCTGCCATACGGTGATCGAGCCGCTGATCAGCGAGCAGTGGTGGCTGCGCATGGAAACGATGCGCGACAAGGCCCTGGCGGCGTCAGCCGCGGGGAAGGTCCGATGGCATCCGGAGCGCTACGAGCGCACGTATCTCGACTGGCTGCGCGGATTGCGCGACTGGAACATCGGCCGCCAGCTCTGGCTCGGCCACCGCGTCCCCGTTTACTACTGCGAAAACGGGCACCAGATCGTCGCCGTGGACCGGCCGCGTGAGTGCACAGAATGCGGCAGCTCGCAGCTGACGCAGGACCCAGACGTGCTCGACACGTGGTTCTCATCCGCTCTGTGGCCATTCGCGACCCTCGGTTGGCCCGACGAGACCGACGACCTGAAGGCGTTCTATCCGAACGACATGAACAGCACCGCCCGGGAGATCATCAATCTCTGGGTCAGCCGGATGATCATGACCGGCCTTGAGTTCATGGGCGAAGTTCCATTCGCCGACGTCGCGATCCATTGCCAGGTCCAGGCTGCCGATGGACGCCGCATGTCGAAATCCCTGGGTACGGGCATTGACCCGCGTGAGCTCATCCAGAGGTACGGCACGGATGCCGTTCGCGCGTGGGCGTCGTCGGTCGCCATGTCGAGCCAGGATGTTCGGTTCGACGAAAGTCGCGTCGAGGGGTACCGGCGGTTCTGCAACAAGCTGTGGAACGCGACTCGCCTGGTCTTGAGCTCGCCCGGGACGCCGCCCGCCGAAGGCCCCGGAATGCTCGAGATCCAGGAGCACCTTGAGGACCGCTGGGTTGTTTCGCGGCTTGCGTATGCGTGCTCGGCGGTGACTGCGGGCATCGAGAGCTTCACGTTCCAGGACTCGATGGCTGCAGCTTATGGTTTCGCATGGAACGAGTTCTGCGACTGGTACCTGGAGGCGGCGAAGGAGCGCTTGCGAGCCGGCGATGCCGCGGCCCAAGACGTCGCGTATTTCTGCCTCGACAACCTGTTCCGGATGCTGCATCCGTTCATGCCATTCGTGACCGAGGAGCTGTGGTCCCGCACGCCCGGTCATCGAGACTTGGTCATGCGCGCGCCATGGCCTCAGCTGCAAGACAGGTTTACCGACCTCGAGGCCGAAGAGTCTTTCGGCCAGGTGATGCGGATCGTCGAGGAGGTGCGTGGACATCGGCAGGCAGCCGGGGCCCCACCGCGAGGAGGCAGCCTTCGGCTGGACCCCATCGGTGGCTCGGTCGCGACACTGGCCGCCCGGATCGCCTGGGTCGAGCTCGTCTCCGACCTGGAGGGAGGCACACCGCTTGCGGCAACGGCTGGTGAAGTGAGCTTCCCCGCGGGCGACGGCGACGTCCGCCGCCAGGCGGGCCTCAAGCACCAAGCCGGGCTCAAGCGTCTGACCGAGGATCTCGAGAAAACCGAGGCCAAGCTGGCCAATCCGGAGTTTGGAGCCAAGGCCCCACCCGAGATCGTCAGGAAGCTCGAAGACCGAGCCACCGAGCTTCGCGCCGCCATCGACCGCCTACAGAACGACCGCCTACAGTAGACGGGCCGATGCCGTCCTTCGCCGTTTTGGCGCCGGTGCTTCTGCCGCTCCTCGCGGCCGGCGTCATCACCGCTTTCGGGCTCAGCGGATTCAACCCCGGTCCGATCGCAGTTGGGGCCGGCGCATGGGCAGCTGTGCTGGCGTTGCTCGCCGTATGGCTGCCACTGCGCTCCACGCAAGAGCTGGATCTCGGCCAGCTCGGCTTCGGCTCGGCATTCCAGCTGCGCATCGATGCCGTGGCGCTCGCCTTCGGCCTGATCGTCCTGGTCCCGGCCGCATTGGTCCTAACGCTTCAACGGCGCCCCTGGCCGGAGGCGGCGGTCGGCCTGCTCGGAGTCGCCGCAGCGATGGGCGCCATCGAGGCGGGGGGCGTCGTCCTGACCGCGCTTGCGGGTGGCACCGCTGCGACCCTTGCCGTCATCCAGCTCGACACGGAGGACATCCGCGCCCCGCGGCCGCGCTGGAGCATGCTGCTCGCCGCCTGGCTCGCATTGAGCTGGGCAGGAGCGATCCTGCAGGTCCGCGGCGGGACCGCGGCTTACGCCGCGGTCCCGGTGTTCGCCTTAACGGTGCCGGTCTTCGCGCTGATCGCGTTCGCGGGCGTGATGGCTTCCGGATTATTTCCCTGGCGGTCTTGGCCCGCCCGGGTGTGGTCGCGGCCTTCGCTCCGCGCAGCCGGGCTTGTCGTCGCGACTCTTTACCCGCTTGGTTTCTACCTCCTGGTCCGCGCTTATGAGATGGGTGACGGCAGGTATCCGAATGCTGCCTTCAACGCGATCCTGGCCTCGTGGGGTGTGGTCGTTGCGCTGGCCGCGGCCGTTCGCGCTCAATCGGCGGCCACGCGGCGCGAATTCTTCGGTGAGGTGATTCCGGGCATCGGCGGGTTCGCATTGATGACCGTCACGCTCGGCACTCCGCTGGGCCTGGTGGCGGGGCTCATCACCCTTGCCGCCGCGGCCGCCATGACGGCCTGCCTCTCCTTGCTGCCCGACCGTGCGGGGCCGGCCTCGCTGATCGCCATCGCCGCGGTGATCGGGCTCCCACCCGGCCTCGCGTTCGGAGCGCGCATCGTCGGCATCGAGTCCACGTTTGAGGCGGGAGACTTCTACGGGTTCATCGGCGTTGCGGGAACAGCCGCCTGGGTGTTGTGGATGGTGGCCGGCGCCCGCGCCACCGGACTTCCTGCTGGGCGCGGCCGCCCCACGAACGAGACGTTTCCGCGGTTCGCCATGACGGTCGCGGTGCTGTTACTGGCCGCTGGCCCGGCATTGGCCGTGTTCCAGTCCGTCTTTGCCAACCCAGCCCAGGCGGACGTGATGCCGCTGCCTCCCGGCTCGGTGAGCGGCGGGCTCACGTCAGTGGTGACAGTCTCCACCGTGCTTCCGGTGGTCGCACTCTTCGTGCCGCTATTGATCATCGGTGTGCTCGCCTACGGAGCCGCGGGCACATCGCTCATTCGGACCCAGCCCCGACCCGCCCTGTTCAACATCCCCTGGACCGGCGCGATCGACCGCGTACGCCGGGCAGCGACGTCAGTCTCAATGCCCGAGCAGTACCGCTCCATCCTCGATCTGCGCGCCCTCGAGGCCGCGGCGATAGGGGGCCGACCGCTGCTCTGGCTTGCCTCGCTCGCGGCCCTCGCCTTCGCTGTGACCCGCTAAGTGGTAGTCGTGGCATGGCAGTAGCGGCCTTCGTCGCCTGGCTTGGGGCCGCGCTGGTGGTGCTGGCCGATGGCCGGAGGGGACTGGCGCTTGGACTGGCATTGGTCACGCCCGGCTTCGCAGTCCTCGTCTGGCCTTCCGGCGGCGCACTCGGGGTCTCCGCGGTGGTCGCAGGAGGCGCGATCGCCTCGTGGCAGTGCTGGCGATCGGGAGCCGCGACGTGGGGGATCATGCCGGCGGGTTCGACGCCTCGGCTCGTCCTGTGCGTCGCCTCAGGCTTGCTGGCGTTGTGGGTCGCGGCTTCGGTGACGACAGGACCAGGAACCCCGCTCCGCTTCGCGGTGCTGGTGGTGCTGGGATTGATGGGGGCGCGTGTCCTGGCAAGCCGAGAGATTGCGGTCGTGCTGACGTCCATTGCCTGCTTTGCTCTCGCGCTAGCGGCGGCGCCCGACCTCGCCGCAATATCGCCCGGACCGGTACCAGACATCATCGGTGGCCTGGTCGCGGCGGGCGTCATGTTTGTCCCGCGCATGCAGGGCGAACCTGACCTGGCCCCTGGTCACGGAGTCGCGGGCGCTCAGGGCGGTCGGCCGGACAAAGATGGGTCCTGAGCTCCTCCTGGCGGCGACCGCCACCCTGAGCCTGGCCGTGATCGTCGCTCCACCCAGGGTGGCGCGCGGCAGTCTGCTCACCTGGGGCCTGTTGGGGCTTGCCGGCATGGCCGCCATGGTCGTAGCTCCGAGCCTGGACCTGGTCTTTCTGATCCTTCTCGTCCTGGCGGTGCTGCAGGCCCGCTTGACGTCTCATCGAGATTTCGCCAGCCGCCTTCGCGCCCCGGTCCTGGCCGTGGCGCTGTTGGCCGTGGGGTTGGCGTTTGAGCGGATGCAGGGCCCGCCGGTGCTGGAGCGCTTCGGCGCGGTGGGCATGGTGGCGGGTCTAGTCGCCGCCATCGGCCTGCTTCCATTCGTTCACGAATTCGATCCGGAGGAATCGGTCGTCGCGTCACCGATTCCATGGATCGCTTTCATCGGCCCACTACTTGCAGCCACGGTGCTTTCCCGAGCGAGGCAGGTCCTACCGGCCGAGGCGGGCGACGCATTTGGCGCGATGCTCATCGGACTCGGGCTGCTCAACATGCTCGGGGGGAGCTTGGGGTCATGGCGGACGGCGGGTGACGCAGCCGCGTGGCGCTACGCATTCATGGCCGACTGGGGACTCGCGCTGTGCGGCTTTGGGCTGGCGATCGCCGACGGCCAGGCGGCGGCGCTGCTCCTGCTGTTCAGCATCGTCCTCGGCCGGCTGCCTCTTTACCTCTTTTCGCGACCGGCGCTTCGCGAGAAGAACCCGACCGACCGGCCGATCAACCTGGTCGTGGCGGCCGTGCTCGCCGGCTCTGCGCCGTTTGCCGGCTTCCCGGCCCGCGTTCTGCTGCTGCGCGGTGCCACGCAGCTGTACTGGCCGCTGGCCCTGGTGCTGGCCGCCGGCATGCTCTTGTGGCTTCCAGGTTCACTACGCCTCGGGCGCAGCATGGGAGTGCCGCGTGGACGCCAGGCGGTCGGAGTCGCCGTCGTGCTCGCCGTGAACGTCTTCCTGGGCCTCTACCCGCAACCGCTGCTCACCCTGGCCGGCTTGTGAGAACCCTTTAGATGACGCAGCTCCTCGCGGCACTGGCCACCCACACGCTCGCTCTCGTTGTCTATCCGGGCCTCCTGACCGCGGTCATCTTCGGCGGCGTCGCCGAGATCGGATGGACAAGGATCACGAGGGGAGGGTGGTCCTGGCCAGATCTTTCCCGGCGCAGGCCGACCCCGGTCCTAGCGACCGTGCTGCTGTGCTCGATCCTCGCCGCGGTGCAGCTTGCCGCTCCATTCAACCCCGTACCCTCGACGGATCGCAGCGTGGTCGTGGCCGCCGTCGCGCTTGCTTTCACCGCGTGGGCCGAGCTTGCCCTGACGGTCGAGCATGTCGCCGAACCAAGGCTGCTGCTGGTCGTGCAGTGCTGCTGGCTTTTGGCCGTGCTCGGACCTGCGGTTCAGCCGGAGACCCTGCGACCACAGGTCCTCGGGAATGTCCTGGTCCCGGCGCTGCTGCCGCTGAAGCTGGCGAGCGGACTCCTTTACTTGCTCTGCCTGCCGGCGCTGCTCCGGCTGTGGCCCTTCGCTCCTCCAGGCGATCGCCGCACCCGACAGCGGCTCGACGCCGCGCGTGCACTGTGCTGGTTCCCCTATTGCGGACTCTTTACGACGCTGTTCGTGCCGCCGTCAGCCGACGACGCGCTTGGCTGGCTGCGGTTCTTCGGCATCAGCACAATCGTGGCGGTCGTGCTGGTCGGGGCGGGGGTCCTGATGCAGCGTCGCGGCCCTGCGCTCGCGCGTGGGCTGTACATGCGTGTGATCACGCCCTATGGGCTCGTGGTCCTGGTCGTGGCGGTGGGGATTTCTTACTTCCTGCGCTAGGACTTCAGGGTTCGCCCCCATCCGGCGCTGCGCGCCGACTTCCCCGGCAAGCGGGGAAGTGAACTTTCACCACAGGGCACTAGATCTGGGGTAATCCTGTGGAAAACACCGCTACCAGGTGTATGATCCGGCCCGACCCCCACATTTTGACCACGCCCATGCCACTCCGGGTCTCCCCGCTCCCCGGCTTTGCCGGGTACCTCCCCGCAAGCGGGGAAAAGTTCCACGCGTCTTGAACCTTCTGACCTCGGTCCTGGGGATTTGGTCGGCCGACGTGGGTATCGACCTCGGAACAGCCAACACGCTCGTGCACGTGCGTGGTCGAGGCATCGTGCTTGACGAGCCCTCCGTCGTCGCTGTCAGCAAGCGCACCGGCCAGGTGCTCGCCGTCGGCACAGAGGCCCGACGCATGCTGGGACGCACGCCGGCGGACATCGTCGCAATGCGCCCTCTGCGGCACGGGGTGATCGCCGACTTCGAGCACACCGAGCAGATGATCAGGCACTTCATCGCTCGAGCCCACAACCGTGCGTGGCATGTCAGTCATCCGCGGGTGGTGATCGGCATACCGTCCGGCGTGACCGAGGTCGAAAAGCGAGCGGTGACTGACGCAGCCACGATGGCCGGCGCGCGCGAGGCCCACCTGATCGAGGAGCCGATGGCCGCCGCCATTGGTGCCGGCCTTCCCATCCAGGCGGCGGGGGGCTCGATGATCGTGGACATCGGCGGCGGCACCACCGAGGTGGCGGTCATATCGCTCGGTGGGGTCGTCGCGGCCACGTCCGCTCGAACCGGCGGCGATGACATGGACGACGCGATCGTCCAGTACGTGCGGCGCAACATGGGACTGCTCGTCGGTGAGCGGACCGCGGAGGACATCAAGATCGCAATGGGCTCAGCGTTCCCGATCCCCGAGGAGCGGTCGTTCCTCGTCCGCGGTCGCGACCTCGTCACCGGCCTGCCGAAAACCGTCGAGATGACGACGGCCCACGTTCGCGAGGCGCTGTCGGGTGTCCTGATCGACATCGTGCGAGCCGTCAAATCGACGCTCGACGGCACGCCGCCCGAGCTCGTCGACGACATCATGGAGCGCGGCATGGTCGTGTGCGGCGGAGTTGCGCTGCTGGCCGGCCTCGACCAGCTCTTCGCGCACGAGACGCTGATGCCCGTGCGCATTGCGGAGGACCCGCTCACCTGTGTTGTTCGCGGCACCGGCATCGTGCTGGAAGAGATCGATACCTTGAACCGGGTTCTGTTGCGGACGCGCCGTGTCAGGGCTCTGCGTTACTGAGCGCTCCTGATGTACGGCAGGAGGAGCTCCTCGTCGACCGGGCTCTTCCTGACCCTGTGCGCCGCGATGCTCCTGCTCGCCATGGTCAGCGAGCAGGCTTGGGCTGCGGGTGCTCGCGGCGCCGCCAAAAGTGTGTTCGCCCCCCTCGAAGCCGCGATGACTCAGCTCGCCGGCAACGTCGACCGTGTGACGTCGGTCTTCGGGGATGTCTCCGCCCTTCGGGCTGAAAACCAAAGACTCAAGGCGGCCGACGAAGCGCTGCGCCGTCAGGTGGTCGAGCTGAACGCCGCTGCGAAGGAGAACGCGACCCTTCGCGAGGCGCTTGACTTTGAGCGCTCGTTCGGCCACCACATGGTGGCGGCGCAGGTCGTCGGTCGTGGGCCTGATGGATTCAGTCGAACGCTCGAGGTCGATCGCGGAACCGCGGATGGTGTGCAGCCGGGCATGGTCGTGACGACCGCAGCCGGCCTGGTCGGCCGCGTGACAGAAGCCGGCCCGCACGGCGCGATCGTGCAGACCCTTGCCGACCCCCAGAGCCGCGTGAACGTATTTCTCTCCCAGTCAGCCTTGCAGGGCACCGTCACCGGCGGGCCGACGGCGCTTCAGCTCGAGATCGAGCACTCGCTCGGAATCACGGCAGCCAGCGGCGAATGGGCCCTCACGAGCGGAGTCGGGGGTGGTTATCCCCGTGGGCTTGTGGTCGGCGAGCTGGCCTCGGTCACGCGTCGAGATTCCTCGACCAGCGATGAGGCGCTCTTGGCCTGGGTCAACGATCCGGCGAGTCTCAGCCTCGTGCTGGTGATCACCGACTTCGTGCCGTCGTGAAGCGACTGGGCAGCGCCGTGTTGCTCCTTGCGATCGTCTTGGTCCAGGTCACATGGGCGCCACGGATGACTGTCGCGGGCGCGTTTCCGAACCTGGCGCTCGTTGCCGTGATCGCCATCACGTGGACGGGTGGCGTGAGGTCCGGGCTGGCCTGGGCGTGCATCGCCGGGTTGATGCTCGACCTGACCGCGGCCGGCCCGCTTGGCCCGCATGCCGTTGCGCTCCTCGCGGGCGCGTACCTGACCGGGTTCTGGAACCGCAACTTTGACCGCGAAAGTCTTCTTCAGCCGGTGATTGCAGCTGCCCTCAGCACCGCCCTCTACTCGCTCGTGTTGGTCGCCGCCGACGACACCCTCGGACTCCCGGTGCCGCCGATCGGCGTTGCGGTGCAGCTGATGGTCGCGGCTTCGGTTTACAACGCCCTCGTGATGCCTTTCGGGTTGGCCTTGCTGCGAAGCCAAGCACCGACCCCACGGGAGGCGGCATGATCCAGCTGGGTGGTGTGACCCCGAGGGCTCGCTGGTCGAATCGACTGGTCGCCGCGGCCTCGGTCGCCGTGCTGATCATCGGTGTGCTCGCCATCGAGCTTGCGCAGCTACAGGTCGTCGATGGCGCAAAGCTCGCCGGCATGGCGCGTGCCAACAGCGTGCACCGAATCGTCCTCGAGGCTGAGCGCGGCATCATCTACGACCGGCACGGCGCGCCGCTGGTGACCAACAGCCCGATGTGGAACCTGGAGGTGGTGCCGGCGGTGCTGCCGATCGATGCGCGAGCGCTGGCGGCAGAGCTTTCCGAGCTTGCGAGAATCACCGGCGAGCCGGAGGAAAAGCTGGCGACGGCTCTCTTGGCAGCCGATCCGTACGCCAGCGTGCGCGTCGGGCCGGACCTCTCCCAGACCCAGGAGCTCGCGCTCAACGAGCGGTTGCCTGACCTGCCGGGCGCCTCGATCGTGCAGCGCGCTGTCCGGACCTACATCGAGCCGCTGGTCTTTGGGCACGTGCTCGGTTACGTCGGTCCCCTGAACGACGCTGACCTGAAGCGGCTCGGGCCTCTCGGCTACCAGCCGCGCGAGGTCGTCGGCAAGGTTGGCGTCGAGGCGGGCCTCGAGACATTGCTGCGGGGCAAGGACGGCTGGGCCGATGTCGAGGTCGACGCGCGCGGCCAGGTCGTCAGAACGCTCAACAGCCAGGCGCCCATCGCGGGCGCCTCCGTGTATCTCAGCCTGGATGCAACCCTGCAGCGGGCGACCGCCCAGTCACTCGCCGAAGGCCTGGTCCGCGACCACAAGACCGCCGGCGCTTCGGTCGTCATCGATCCTCGAACCGGAGAGGTGCTCGCGCTCGTGAGCCTGCCCGGCTACGACACGAACCTTTTCACGCACGGCATCAGCCAGGCCGACTACAGCAGGCTGATCAACGACCCGGACCGGCCGCTTCTCAACCGCGCCATCGCGGGGCAGTACGCCCCCGGATCGACGTTCAAGATGGTGACCGCGACCGCGGGCCTGCAGGAAGGCAAGATCACCGCCAACACGCTGCTGAGCTGTCCCAGCTACATCAACGTGAACGGCTGGATCTATCACAACTGGGCGAGCTACAGCCTCGGCCAGATGAACGTCGCCAAGGCTCTTGCGACCTCGTGCGACACGTTCTTCTACCAGGTTGCAGCGATGGTCGGCGACGTGACGCTGGCGAAGTACGCGCGAGCGTTCGGTTTCGGCCAGGCGACGGGAATCGAGATGCCTGGAGTGATGCCGGGGTTGGTGCCGGACCGCATCTGGAAGCAGCTGCAGTGTGGAGTGCCCGACCTCAACTCCGACGCTTGCCGCTGGAGTACCGGGGACACGATCACGTTCGGCATCGGCCAGTCATACCTGCTCACGACGCCGTTGAACCAGGCCCTGTACGTCGCTGCCGTCGCCAACGGCGGCCACGTGATGAAACCAACTTTAGTGCTCGAGGCCCGCGACGCGTCCGGACATGTCGTCCAGTCGCTACAGCCCGTGGTGACCAGCACCGTGCCCGCATCGGACGCGAATCTGATGGCGGTCCGCGAGGGCATGCGCGAGGAAATCAACCGGCCGTACAACATGAACTACTGGTTCCGCGCGGCGGGCGTTCCGGCCGACGGCGGCGGTAAGACGGGAACCGCGCAGTGGGGTGGGAGCGGGCTTGACCTTCCGACGCACGCATGGTTCGTGTTCTTCGCTCCGTACGCGCAGCCGGAGATCGCGCTTTCGATCTTCGTTGAGAAAGGGGAGCTCTCAGAGGTGGAGGCGGCCCCGATCGGCGTGCAGGTCATGAAGTTCTACCGCGAGCACGTCGCGACGATCCGCGCCGGCTTGTCGTGAGCACGACTGCGCTCTGGCGCAGGCTCGACCACCTGCAGCCGCTGCTCGTGAGCATGCTGGCGGCGCTCGGCCTGATGACCGTTTACAGCGCGCATGCGGATTGGGGCCGGCAGGTGCTGTGGTTGATCCTCGGCCTGGGTGCTTACGCCGCAGCCTCCGCCTTCGACTATCGCCGGTTGCGACCGGTCGCGCTCGCTCTCTACGCGGGCATGATCCTGCTGCTCCTCGCCGTGCACCTCGTGGGGCATTCCGCGCTGGGCGCACGGCGGTGGCTCTCGGTCGCAGGGTTCCCGCTGGAACCATCGGAGCTGTCGAAGCTCCTGCTCGTGGTCGTGCTCGCGGCCTACCTGAGCCGTGGCGAACGGCTGTCCTGGCGTACCTTCGGCGGCGCGCTCCTGATCGCGGCTCCTCCCGCTTGCCTGATCCTCACCCAGCCCGACCTGGGCACCACGATCGTCCTGGTCGGCGTGATGTTCGGGATGCTTTTCCTTGCCGGCGCCCGGGCGTGGCAGCTCTTCTCGCTCGTCTTGGCGGGTGGCGTTGCGCTTCCGCTTCTCCCTTACCTGCTGCACGGCTATCAGCGACGGCGCCTCGAGATCTTCCTCGATCCGAACCAGGACCCGCTTGGTGCCGGCTACAACCTGCTTCAAGCTCGGATCGCGGTCGGCGCCGGCGGCCTGTTCGGCCAGGGATGGCTGCGCGGCTTGCAGGGTCAGCTCGGGTTCGTCCCCGAGCGCGCGACCGATTTCGTCTTCGCGATCTTCGCCGAGGAGTTCGGCCTGTTTGGAAGCCTGGTTCTCCTGGCCGTCTTCGGCCTGCTCTTGATCAGGCTGCTGCGAACGGCTGCAGTGGCCCCGGACAGGTTCGGCGAGCTGGTCGCCGGCGGGGTGTTCTTGATGATCCTCGTGCAGGTGGTCGAGAACGTCGGCATGAACATCGGTCTATTGCCCATCGCGGGTATTCCCCTACCCCTGATCTCATACGGCGGATCCGCAACCATCACGACCCTGGCGGCGCTCGGTCTCGTCCAATCGGTGGCGCTGCGGCGCCGCGCCGTGGTCCATGCTCATCAGGGGTCCCCGCGAACTCACGGCGTAGCCTCGGAGTTTGCGGGGTAAAGGGACGGGGTGATGGCTGCGCTTGGTACAATCACGGGCCGTGCCCAAGCCTGACTCTTCGCTGTCGGCCGTCATCGTTAGCGGAGGAAAGCAGTACCGCGTGGCGCCAGGCGACCACATCCTGGTCGACCGCCTTGCCGCCGAGCCTGGTTCGTCCCTGAAGCTCGATCGCGTCCTGCTGCTGCGGAATGGGGACGAGATCAAGATCGGCTCGCCCGCCGTCGACGGCCTGGACGTCGAGGTCAAAGTGCTCGCGCACCGCCGAGGCCCTCGCCTCGAGAGCATCCGCTACAAGTCCAAGAAACGTGTCCGCGTGCACCATGGCGGCCGTGCGGACCTGACCGCGCTCGAGATCATCGCTGTCGGTGGGATGACCGGCGAAGCCAAGACGGAGATCAAAGACAAGGTTGTGACCAAGACCTCGGCCAGGCCCAAGGCCAAGCCGCGGGCGAAGGCAGAATCGAAGAAGGCGACCACCACCAAAGCTGAGCTCGTCGAAACGCCGGACGCCAAGCCGGCGAAACGCTCGCCTCGCAAGAAGGAGACCGCCTAGTGGCACATAAGAAAGGAGGCGGTTCGTCCCGCAACGGGCGCGACTCCAACCCAAAGATGTTGGGAGTGAAGATCTATGGCGGCCAGGTGGTGGGCGCGGGGACCATCCTCGTCCGTCAGCGCGGCAGCAAGATCGCGCCAGGGACGGGCGTTGGCATCGGCCGCGACCACACGCTGTTCGCGCTCGTCCCCGGACACGTGCGCTACGAGCGTGTCGGCAAGGACGGCCGGCGGGCCACAATCGACCCGACCGGGCGCCCGCAGGGACAGGGGATTGAGGGCGCACCTTCAATCCAGGTCGCACCGATCGAGCAGAACGACAAGAACGACCAGAACTGACGGCCGCCGTCAGTTCGTCGATTCGGCGCGCATCGTCGTGCGCGGCGGTCATGGTGGAAAGGGGTCGGCGTCGTTTCGACGCGAGCCTTTCACTCCGCAAGGCGGACCCGATGGTGGTGATGGTGGGCGGGGCGGCTCCGTCATCCTGAAGGCGACGACCGGAGTCTCAGACCTTTCCCTGTACAAGCAGCATTCGCGCTGGAACGCCGAGCCGGGTACAGACGGCGCCGGCGGGCGCAAGACCGGACGCGGCGGAGCCGATGTCGTCCTGGATGTGCCGGTCGGCACGGTCGTGCTCGACGAGGAAGGAGTGCTCGTCGCGGACCTGGATCGGCCCGGCGTCGATGCTGTGGTGGCGCACGGCGGCACGGGCGGCCGCGGCAACGTGCACTTCAAGAGCTCGACCAGGCGCGCTCCCGACTATGCCGAGCCCGGCTTCAAAGGCGACGAGCGAACGCTGGTCCTCGACCTCAAGCTCATCGCCGACATTGGACTGGTGGGCCCTCCGAACGCCGGCAAGTCTTCGCTGCTGAGCTCGCTCACCGCCGCGCGGCCGAAAATCGCGAATTATCCGTTCACGACGCTCGACCCTGAGCTTGGGGTCGCCGAGTCCCCGGGCGGCCGGATCGTCATCGCAGACATCCCCGGGCTCATCGAGGGTGCCGCTCGTGGCGCTGGTCTTGGGCTTCGGTTCCTCCGCCATGTTGAAAGGACGCGGGTTCTCGTTTACGTGCTCGATGGGTCCACACCAGATCCCTGGGCCGACCTCGAAACGGTGCGCAAGGAGGTCGAACAGTTTTCCCCCGAGCTAGCCAAGCGACCTTTCGTGGTCGCAATCAACAAACTCGACCTCGAGCCCACTCGACGCCTGAAGACACGAAACCGGCGGAAGAATATCCATTTCGTCTCCGCGCTCAGCGGAGAGGGACTGCCCGAATTGATGAGAGCCATGGTGCCCGCGTTGGCCGCGGCCCCCGAGGTGAGCGCGCAGGGACGGGCCAAGACGATCAAGCTTCCCGAGCGCACCGCCGCAGCCGGCCTTGCCGTCGAAAGGAAGCCGTGGGGCTTCGCGGTGAGCGGCGATCGTGTCGAGCAGCTGGTCGAGCGCACCGATCTTGAGTCTGAAGGCGCGCTGGCTCAGTTCCAGTCGAACCTGGACAAGCTGGGCGTCAACGTGGCGCTCGAGGCCGCGGGCGTTGAGCCCGGCGACACCGTGCGCATCTCCGGCGTCGAATTCGAGTACCAACCATGAAAATGTATGAGAAGGAACCGCGCGGTTCCTTCTGCGCGCCGGCGCGGGCAGGATGGGACTTACTGATCGCATCGGCGCGTTGGCTTCGCCAAGGCGCACCCGGCCCTCAGTCACCACGGGCAATTGCAACCCGTTTCGACTTGGGCCGGCGCTCATCTTCCCGGGATTTGATCTACAGAAAGTTTCTCCAGACCACGTCTGGTAGCCAGAGGAAAGCACGGTGACGGCCGGAATGAATCCGGCCTACAGGCCACGTGAGAGTTGTGGAGCAGTGGAAAGCAGAGCGGTTAAGGCATGAGGCTGGGCGTCCTGGGCGGCACCTTCGATCCGATCCACGTTGGGCACCTCGCCGCGGCCAAAGCGGCGCTGGACTGTGCACACCTCGACCGCGTGCTGTTCATCCCCAGCGGTCGACCGCCTCATCGTCCGGCGGCCCTGGCACCCGAAGCCGACCGCCTCGCCATGGTGCGCCTCGCGACACAGGACGAGCCGCGTTTCGAGGTTTCCGACATGGAGGTCAAACGAGGCGGCCTGTCCTACACCGCGGATACGGTGGAGGAGCTGCACAGAGCTCATCCCGACGATGAGCTGTTCCTCATCCTGGGCTGGGACGCGGCACGACTGTTCCGCACGTGGCACGAGCCAGACCATGTCGCGTCACTCGCGTCGTTCGTCATCCTCGGCCGGCCGGGCACCGAGCCACCTACTTCGTCGGAGATCGCGGAACTTGGGCTTCCGCCCGAAGGGCTCGTCCTATGCTTCGGGGGCACGCCGGACATCTCGGGCAGCGCCCTGCGAGGCGAGATCGCCGCGGGTCGCCCGGTGACGGGGGAGCTGCCCGCCGCCGTCGAGCGGTACATCGCAGACCACCGCCTGTATGGGGATAATCGATAGGTTGGCGGCGAAGAAAGAGAGGGGCTTGACGCCACTGCAGCTGGCTCGCGTGCTGCGCGGCGCTGCCTCGGAAAAGAAGGCATGGGACACGGTCATCATCGACGTCCGCGACCTGACCTCGATCGCGGACTACTTCGTCATCTGTGAGGGTGAGACGGACCGCCAGGTGCGCGCGATTGCCGACGCGATGGTCGAGGCCGCCAAGGCCAAGGAGCTCAAGCCGATGGCGGTCGACGGTTACAGCGACGCGACGTGGATCCTCCTCGACTTCGACTCGGTGCTCGCGCACGTGTTCCTGCCCGGCGAGCGGTCCTACTACGACCTGGAAAGCCTGTGGGCGCCGGCAGCCAAGCGGCGGCGAAAGCGGGCTGAGACGGCTTAGCCAAAGGGAGCCCTGCATCCGGCGCTCTACCCCACGAAGTCTTCGACTTCGCGGGGCCCCTCAAGCGCGCCGACTTCCCCGGCGAGCGTCGACGGCCTTGCAATGGGGAGCCCCCCATCCGGCTCTCTACCCCACGAAGTCTTCGACTTCGCGGGGGCCCCTCAAGCGCGCCGACTTCCCCGGCAAGCGGGGAAGTAACTGATTTAGATGATTTGGGAGTAGCGGTCGTAGACCTCGCGTAGGTCCGCGGGCGGTTCCACACGGTGTTTCTTCATCACCTCGAACAGGCTCAGGATGTGCCGCACGCCGGCGAGCGTCACGCCTTTCTCCCGAGTCAGGTGCTGGATGACCTGCACCTTGCTGATGTCGCGCTGGGAATAACGGCGGCGGTTGGTGCTGGTGCGGTGCGGCTCGATCAGGCGCGCATCCTCGTAGAGCATCAGCGTTCGCGGGTGGGTCTCCAGGATCTCAGAGGCGACGCTGATGGTGTACAGAGGCTTGTCGAGATCGCTGAAGGAAGGCTGTGCGCCACGCGGCGCTCGCGTGTTCACAGGCCTAATGCAGCGACGTCAAGATCTGGATGATGGCGGGGCCGAGGAGGACGATCCACAACACCGGGAAGATGCAGCCGACCATCGGGAACACCATGCGCGACGAAGCCTGTGCGGCACGTTCCTGCGCCGTTTGACGCTGCCGGCGGCGCATCTCCATGGCCTGGACACGCAACAGCCGCGCGATCGGGACACCCATCTGGTCGGACTGAACGATGGACTCCACGAGGTGATGCAGGTCCGGCACGCCGGTGGTCTCGGCCATGTGCTCGAGCGCGCCCATTCGCGGCCTGCCCAGCCGGATCTCGCGAAGCACTTTGCCGATCTCATCGCCCAGCGCGTTGTGGAACCGCTCGGTGATGCTCAGCAGTCCCTCGTCGAGGCTCATGCCCGACTCGACGACCAACGTCAGCAGGTCGGTCGCTTCGGCCAGGGAGCGCTGGATCTGGTGCCGGCGCGCTGAGATCCGCTGCTCGAGCCAGAGGATTGGAAGGAAATAACCGACGACCGCCGCGACGGCGCCGGCGATCGGGGCGACAATGATGACCGGCAAGGGCAGGTGGACAACCACGCCGAAGCCCAGCCCGACGATCGCCAGAACAGCGGCCACGCCGTAACGCACCGCATGGAATCCGGCAGGCGTGAGGCCTCCAGGGTCACCGGCGCTGCTCAGTTTCTGCCGGACCTGGTTGGTCGCTTGGGCCGGCAGCCGCGAGGTGAACGGCCGCGTGAGCGACTCGAACTGCTTGACCAGGGTGGGCTTTGCAACCTGGGGGACGAAGGTCCCGTTGGTGGCCGGCGCCGCCATCCGGTACTGGTCGATCGCGATGAAGTACGCCACCACGATCACGGCGCAGATGATCCCGGCGGAGACGGCTACGAAGAACATCAGGAGTCGAGAGCCGTCATGCGCTGGATCAGCACGTTGCCGATCAGGACCAGGAACGCGGCGACCCCCAGGAGCACGTAGCCGATGAACGTGCGGGTCATGGGCGCGAAGTAACCCGGGACGAAAACGTAAAGGCCGAGCCCGAGAAGGATCGGGAGCCCAGTGATGATGGTCGCGGAGGCTCGCGATTGCGCGGTGAGCACGCTCATATCGCGTTTTGTCTGCAAGCGATCGCGGAGGGTGTCGGAGATCGTGTCGAGGACCTCGGCCAGGTTGCCGCCGACCCGAATGTGAAGCAGGATCGCTGTCACGATGAACTCCAGGTCCGGGCTGTTGATGCGAAGCAGCATCGCGCTGAGCGCATCTTCGACCGAAGTGCCGAGCGTGATCTCGGTGGTCACGCGTTCGAACTCTGTCGAGACCGGCGGTTGGGACTTCGTCGCCACCGTCTCGAGCGCCCGGTCGATCGCGTACCCCGTCTTGAGCGAGTTCGAGAGCAGCTGCAGCATGCCGGTCAGCTGCTCGTTGAACATGTTCTGCCGGCGCCGCTGCAGGAACCTCATCACCAGTGGTGGGACGACGAAGCCGACGATCCCGAGGATGACCGGTCCAAGAGAGATGCCGAAGCGGAAGAGTCCGATCAGAGCTCCGAGCGCCACCGCTCCGATTCGGATGAGCAGGTACTCCGCCGGCGTAACGTTCAGGCCGGCTCGCGCCAGGTCTTCGGTCAGAGTTGGCTTGCCGCTGGCGCTCCGCCGCTGGCTGAGGTTCTCGGCCGCCGGCCGCAGCAGCCTCTCAACGAGCTCACGAGGAGTGGCCCTCGGAGGGGCCGGCGCCAATGGCCGGGCGATGCGTTCCTTGCTTATCCGGTCCAGGCTCCAGAAGAAGACAACGATCGCTGCCGCCATCGGCACGGCGACGATGATCGCCGGCGGCAGGTTCAACGCAGGGATCCCCAGCTTCGGCGGCGGGACACCATGCCTAGAAGAGGGATGGGTACGCGGCCTGCATGACCTGAAGTGTCACGCCCTTGGCTGCCGCGACCGACGGGCACGCAGGATCCGGAGTCTGGGCGCCCGGTTGAAGGTAGTCATGAAACGACTCAAGCACATATTTCATCGCGGCGTAGGTGAGGAACCACGTGATCACCTCGGCCTGGCATTCGGTCACCACCACGGTCAAGCTGCTCGCGTTGCCGCCGCCGGCCGCAGATCCCTGCGTTCCGACCCGGATCACGTGGAGGTTCGTGAAGATCGTCTTCGCCGCCACCTTACCCGCCGTGGACACGGTCGCGATCACCGAGATGTAGTCCTCCGGCTGGATGTAATTGGCGACGCCCTGTTGCTCGCTGGTCGGGATGGTCACCGCCACAAAGCCCGAGGGGATCGGCAGGTACTCCGACTGTGAGCCAAGCGCCGCACTCGGCTTGGCCACGTCACTGGCCGTAATCGCCTGGCCCGAGGGGATGGCCACGAGCGGCACCAGGCCCTGGACGTCCTGGAGCCGGGTGAAGTAAACCTTCGGATAGGTGGCCGGCACCGGGATGCTCCTCAACTCGAGCGAAGCCGGATCGATCTTGACCCGGGGCTGGAGATCGCTTGTCGCCACGACCACGTTCATCGAGGGACTGCCGGACTGGGCCCCGGCGTTGAGAGCTACGAGGACAAATGCTCCGATGACCAGCAAGGCGAGAAGGATTCCGAGGATTGTGAACGGCCTGGTGAACCTAATGCCGCTCAAGAAGGGGCGCACAGCCGACCCATCATAGGCAAGATAGTCCGGTGCCGCGCCCCCCTAAGACGCCCTTGCTACGCATCGCCATGAGCCAGCGGGGCCAGTCTCTGGTTGAGTTTGCCCTTTCGTCGGTGGTGCTTCTATTGCTGGTCGGTGGACTGGTCGACATCGGCAGGGCGGTGTACGTCAACGAAACCCTTTCGAATGCCGCTCGGGAGGGGGCTCGTCATGGCGCCTGGTTCGACGCGCCGAGCGACACCCATCCGTGGCTCTATGACGCGGAGATCAAGTCGGTGGTCGACGCCGAGCTGGCGACGATCTCGATCCCGGCGTCGGTGCTGAAGAACCCGGGGACGACCTGTCCGGCGCCGTCGGATGGCAATACGGTTCACAACCCGCCGTATGTGAGTTCCGCTTACCCGACGACGGCTAATCAGCCCTGGCTCTACATCTGTTACAACAACACCCCCGGGTTGGACTTCACATCGCCCGCGACCAACCAGGGCCAGCTCGATCTCAACGTGATCGTGCTTTATGCGTACGGACCCGTCACGCCGCTCGTCACGGCTCAGTTCGGGATCTTTCGCCTCGCCACGAACGTGCACATGACGGTGCAGGGCGGCAACTGATTGGATAAGACAAAACATCGTGTTAAGGCCGGGTTGATCCCGGCCGTCACCCCGCCTGTCATTACCAGGCTCCTACAGGCGTCGCGGCACACAGGAGGGGGTCCCGCGGGGGAGGACTTACGTCCTCACCCGCGCACTCAGAACAAGGAAAGGCAACGTGTCGAGGCCGGGTTTACCCCGGCCGCCACTCAGCAATCCAATACCAAACACCTGAAGGCGTCGCGGCACACAGGAGGGGGTCCCGCGGGGGAGGACTTACGTCCTCACCCGCGCCAACGGTCGCAGGCGCTGATCGAGTTCGCACTCGTGTCGCCGGTCCTGCTCCTTCTCCTTTTCGGCATCGTCGACATCGGCCGAGCGGTTTTCTACTTCGACACGCTCAATCACGCCGCGCGTGAAGGCGCTCGCACCGCGGCGCGCGCATCCAACCGGCTGCCCACCAATGCCGACGTCCTCGCGACCGTGACCACGCAGTTGGTCGGCGCGTCTGTGAGCTCGCCCTGTCCTCAGGGACCAGTGACCAGCACCACCCCGCCCGGCAACACGGCCTGGCTGTATATCACCGAGCCGAACCCGCCTGCCACGATCGAAACCACCCCGCCACCGAACGCACCCGGGGGAGAGTACCCGGCGAGCGCCAGTGGGGCGTGCTCGGCGCTCAACCCCGCTGGCGGAAACCGACAGCTACAAGTCACCCTGCGGTTCAACCTGATCTTGATCACGCCCATCGTCGCGCAAGCCACCGCGAATCACATCGTGCTCAAAGCGACGGTGATCTTCAGGACCGAGTACTGATGGCAGCTCACGCAAGAGATGCCAGGTGGAGCCTTAGGCCGGGTTCATTCCGGCCGTCACCCAAGCGCACGACCCCGCGCTTTCAGCGAGGTCAGGCGATCGTGCTGATCGCCATCACGCTCGCCGTGGTGGTGGGCATGGCCGCGCTCGCCATCGACGGCTCGCGTGCTTATTCGCTACGTCGCGATCTCCAGGCGGCCGTTGATTCCGCGGCTCTGGCCGCGGGCGACAGCCTCCAACAGACTGGCAGCTACCCGACGGCCGAGGCGGCTGCGACCAGGAGCTTTGGCATGAACCTGCGACTCTACAGCGCACCCGCCTGCGCCCCGGGGTATGGCACACCGGGCGCGGGGGCGCTGACTGTCACGTGCACCTACCCGGACGGGACGGTCTTGACCCAGGTGGTTTCGTCGCTCGGACCGGCCGGCAGCTCGTTCACGCTCACCGGTACGCGGTCGCTCCTGCTCCAGTTTGCCCGCATTCTGACCAACGGAACGACGCCGAGGGTCTCGGCAGTCGCTGGAGGCGGTGTCAACAACCTCCTGTATCAGCCCACGCTGGCCGCGCTGAGCCGGGCGGGCTGCGGCGGGGCTCCCGGCAGCGCGATTTCGATCGCCGGCACGGGCGTGCTGAGCGTGGTCGGAGACGTGGTGTCGAGCGGTGCAATCTCGGTCACAGGGAGCAGCACCGCCCAGGTCGCCGGCGACGTGTATGCGCGCTGCCAGTCATCGATCGCCGGCCTTAGCACGGTGTGCTACCCGAGCGGCGACAATCCTCCCTGCACCTACCCCGACGTGGCCGGCGTAACGCGATCGGGGTACAACTTCGTCGACCCGCAGTATCCGCCACCGGCAGTCGCCGGTGGCGCGCAGGGCAGGCCCGGCAACAACGTGGTCCTGTCGCCCGGCGTCTATGCGGCAGACCCCAATCTCAACACTGGAGTTTGCTATTTCCTGAGCCCGGGCGTCTACCGCTGGTCAGGCGGCTACACGAACAACGGCGATTTCGTGAGCAACGACTTGAAGCCGCCCGACGAACCTACCTACAACGACAACACCAGGCTCGCAAGGCAGCAGTTCTGGAACAACAACGGCGTCAACTGCGCCGGCTCTGCAAACGTCAGCAACGTGAACGGGCCCAGGGGCGCGCCGCAGGGCGACTGGGCGTTCGTGCTGACGTCGACCCGAACCGACATTTACGCCGGCGTCAGCTACAAGCGCGAAAGCGCGCCGTCGATGTGCTACACGGTGACTCTCACCAAAAACCAGAACGTCCAGATCGACGTCAGCAATGTTCCAGGGGCGACCGCCTACAACATCTACGCGGCCCCTAGCGGGTCCTGCAATGGGCCGTTCGGTCTGGCGGGCAGCCTGCCGGTGAGCGGCAGCGTACTGAACAACCAGTTGAATTCGTGTCCGCAGGTCACGGCAAATGGGTGCAGCCTGGGCAACGAGACGATCCTCCTCGATTCAACGCGTCTCGGGCCGCCGTTCGCCCCCAACGCCTTGGCGGCACCGGGGGCGACGGGCTCGTATCCTCCCGACGGCGAGACGGCTGCGCTGGGGAGGCGACTGGCTAACGAGAATGCCAACCGCGCGACGCCTCCCGGCGGCGACCGCGGCAACGAGAACCAATGCGACACGGTTGCAGGAGCGCTGTCCGCCTGCCCCGACGAGATCACCCCCGGCGCGGTGGAGTTCTACATCCCCTCTGGAGGCTGCCTCAACTCAACAAGCACCGGTGACAACATCATCTACAGCGGGTATCAGTACGACTGGGTGGTGATTTACGAGCCTGGCGCCGCCAACCCACCCGCCAACACGTGCAGCAACCTGATGGGCGCCGCCAGCGACTCGGCGTTCATCGGGCTCATCTACATGCCCGCGGCGTCGGTGACGGTGCAGAAAGCCGGGAGTCTCACCACTGACGAGATGGGAGGCCTGATCGCCAGCACGATCACGTTCACGGGCTTCCTGCCGGCTGTGATCGGCGACCCGGTCGACTACGGCCCAATTCCCCAGGCGAGCCGGCTGATCTCCTGAGAGGTGAGCCCTCCTCCTAGCCCGGTTCGGATGCTTCGGGCGCGGCGACAGGCTCGGCGACTGGCTCGACCACCGGCTCGACGACTGGCTCGACGACTGGTTCGATGACGGGCCCAGAAGCTTCCGGTTCAGCCGGCTCCTTGCCGCGCTCCAGGTGTGCAATGCGCGCGTGGATTCCGGCTGCCGCCTTGTGGTCTCCGAGCTCTTCATAGCGTTGGGACGCACCCTTCCAGGCCGCCTTCGCGTCGTCGATCCGCCCAAGTCCCCACAAGGCCTGGCCACGCATCGCCAGCGCCTCGGCACGCTCGTGCAGGCTGTCGCCCGGAAGTAGAAGAAGAGCCGTATCGACCAGGCGAAGGACTTCCTCGAACGCCCCCACGGCGAGCGCGTTCTTGGCTGCCAAACCCAGGAACGTCGCGGTCCGTTGAGGGTCGGCGGCGGTACCTGCCTGGTAGAGGTGATGGCCGATCTCGCTTGCCCGTTCGGCGGCGCTCCTTCCGTAGACCCGTTCCAGAGTGTCCGCCACCGCGAGGTGGTAGGCCTGCAGCCGCGGAAGCGGCAGCACCGCGAGCACCCGCTTCCGCACGAGGTCGTGCGCGAAGCGGTACTTGTCTGCTGAGGCGGTCAGGAAGCGACCGCGCGTGGCCTCTTCCAGCGCGTCGCGAAGCTCGTGGCCCGAAAGCTCGCCGAACGCCTCGAGCAGAGCGATGTCGAAATCGCGCCCGACCACGGCTGCTGCGACGAGCATCCTCTGGGCCGGTTCGCTCAACCGCTCGAGCCGGCGGCCGATGAGGCCGCGCACACTCTGGGCGAGTTCGAGGTCCTCTTCCGTGAAGCTCGGCTGCACGCGCGCCGCACCGCCCAGCATGCTCTCCGACTCCGCCATATACAGGGTGGATTGCTCGACGAAGAGCGGGTTGCCCTCCGTCGCCGCCTGGATGCCCATCAGCTGCACGGGCGTGAGCAGTGTTTCGGCCATCCCAGCCACGATCCTCTCGACATCGCGATCCGAAAGTGGGCCGAGCGTGATGCGCTGAGCGCGGCGCCGGCGCAGAAGGCGGGACAGCACCGAGCCGAAGGGGCGTGCCGAGTCGAGCTCGGTGTTCCAGTAGGTGCCGATCACGACCATGTGGCTGCCGCCGACCCGCTCCGCCAGGTCGCGAAGGAGCAGCACCGTTGCCTCGTCTGCCCACTGGAGGTCGTCGAGGACCATGAGCAGGGGCCTCTTGGCCTGCACGTCGGTCAGGAAGTCGAAGATCGCGCGGAAGAGCTGCTCGCGGAGCTTGTCGGCCGCGACCGCGCTGTGGGCGGGCATGCCACGCACCTTCTGCCTCAGGCTGGGGACGAGCTGAGACAGGAGTGGCCCGTTGGTGCCGGCCGCTTCCTGCAGCGTCTTGGAGGTACTTCCGGCGAGCGCGGCGGCGAGGACTTCGCGGAAGGGCGCGTAGGGGGCGCCGTCCTGTTCCATGCAGCGCCCGCTCAGGACGAGCCAACCCTTGCTCGCGGCCTCGGTGGCGACCTCGGAGGCCAGACGCGAAGCGCCGATGCCCGCCACTCCGGTGATGAACAGCATCCCGCCGGATCCGGTCATCGCCCGGTCGAGCAGCATGCGGATGTCGAGGCGTTCCTGCTCACGGCCGACGAATCCGTCGCCGCTCGGCAGCACGCGAGGGGCCTCCTTGACTTCGCCCGGCGTGACCTGGTGGAGACGCCACCGGTCGGGGAAACCCTTGAGCTTGTAGCGCCCGCGATATTCGAACGCCATCTCAGACACCGGGCCGACGAGCTGCCGGACGACGTCTGAGACCAGGATCTCGCCGCCCCTTGCCTTGCCCGCGACGCGGGCGGCGACGTTGACGGCCGCGCCAAAGATGTCGCCCGCCTCCTCCACGACCTCGCCGGTGTTGAGCCCGATGCGCACCTTGACCTTGCGCTCGGGGTTCTGCCTGCTGTATTCGACGATCGACCGCTGGATGTCGAGCGCGCACTCGACGCCGTGGCGGACCGAGCCGAAGCTGATCATGAAGCCATCGCCGAGTCCCTTGATCCTGCGGCCCGCATGCTCGGCGACCTTCTCGTCGATGATCGTCTCGTACGCCCTCATGATCTCGTGCGACTCGGTGAAGCCGCGGGTCGACAGCAGGCGGGTGGAGCCCTCGACGTCCGTGAACATGATGGTCACGGTGCCCTCCGTCTGCCCCACGGCGAGGCTGCCGATGATCGTCTCCGGGGTCAGGGGCGCCGAGGCGTTGATGGGCTGGCCGAGACCTTCCGCCACCGCTCGGAGCAGGTCTTGCGACGCCTTGAAACCGGCTTCGCCCTGCGGATAGCGGACAGTCTGGAGAAGCCCTGCTTCGACTGCCTGGCGGAGCTCGCGCCCGGCCGATTCCTTGCTCATCTTGTTCTCGGATGCGTAGTCGCTTCCCTTCAGCTCCGCACCCTCGAACGCCTGGGCCATGGCAGAGGCCATGCGGAGGTTGAGGTTGCGGCGGGTGATCAGGCTTTCGATCACGGCCCCGATGCGGCGCGTGGCGCCGGAATGGCCCACGGCCTCTGGCCCGCGAACCGTGGGCAGCATGCCGACGTAGCCGCTGTTCGCTGCCGCGAGGTTGCCCAGCGCCGTGGTGGCGCGCGCCATCGCCGTGGCAGCCTGCAGCGCCTCGCTGGCGGCCATGTTCGATTGGGCGTGGGTGGGCATCGGCCCCTGCGGCATGGCAGGCGCCTGCGGATAGACCACCTGGGGAGCAAAAGCCGGCGCCGCAGTGCCCGCCGCCTGTGGCTGAGGCGTAGGTTGCTGCTGCTGGCTTGATGCGATGGGTACAACCGGTGGCGGGGCCGCTCTCTCGGCCTGCGCCGCCGGAGCCGCAGCCTGTAGGTCCGCGACCGCCGAGCGCGCGGCGTCGATCAGCTTGCGCATCTCTTCCTGCATCTCAGGGGTCGAAGCCATGGTGCTGGCGGGGGCCGAGGCTGACGCTTGCACCGTGTGCGGCTGCTGCTGAGCAACGCCCGGGCGGTCAGAGCTGAATGGAACGACGACCACCTGGCGGACCACGTTCTCGCCACCGTGCTGGCCGCTCATCAACGGGTCCTTGGTCACCGGCATCATGCTGTCCGACCCCGCGGGAACAAATCGAGACTTGACCGGGTCGAACAAATCCTGGTTGACCTGGACTCCATAGAAGGCGGCCTTATCGAGCGAGGTCGGGACGTAACCCGTGGCGTTGTATTCGAGCCTTAGATCCTCGCCCATCCCGAGCAGGAAGATGTCGCGCAGGATCGCGCCGTTGGCGTCATAGCCCACCACCTCGGCGATCTGGGCGACCTTGCGCCGCCCATCAGGCATTCGAGCCTGGTGGACGATGAGGTTGACCGCTGACGCGATCTGCGCCCGGACGGCTTCGAACGGGATGTCGATCGAGGCCATCATCACCATCGTCTCGAGACGGGAGAGCGCGTCGCGGGCGGAGTTGGAGTGGATCGTCGACATGCTCCCGTCGTGGCCGGTGTTCATCGCCTGCAGCATGTCCAGCGCCTCGGCGCCGCGCACCTCACCGACCAGGATCCGGTCCGGGCGCATCCGGAGGCTGTTGCGTAGCAGCTGCCGGATGGTGAGCTCACCCTTGCCTTCGACGTTGGGCGGCCGGTGCTCGAGCGCGATCACGTGAGGGTGGTCGATCTGGAGCTCGGCCGCGTCCTCGATCGTGATCACGCGCTGGTTGTGCGGGATGAAGCGCGCGATGACGTTGAGAGTCGTCGTCTTTCCCGAGCCGGTGCCACCCGAGACCAGGATGTTCATGCGGCCGAGCACGGCAGCCTCCAGGAACTCCGCCATGGCGGGACTGAGGCTGCCCTCGCGAGTCAGGTCCTCCATGCCGAGCACGGCGTCCTTGAACTTTCGAATCGTCAGCGCGGCGCCGTGAATGGCGGCGGGCCGGATGATCGCGTTGACACGGCTGCCGTCTGGCAGGCGGGCATCCACCATCGGGTTTAGGCCGTCGATGTGGCGGCCGGTGGTCGCCACCATGCGGCGGATCGTCTCCAGGAGCTGGTTCTCGTCCTCAAAGCGCACGTCCGCCTTCGTGAGGACGCCGCGCCGCTCGATGAAGACCTGGTCCGGACCGTTGACCATGATCTCGCTCACGGATCGGTCGTGCAGCAGGCCGTCGAGCGGACCGTAGCCGACGGCGGCTCGCAGGATGATGTCCGCCAGCGCCGACTTCTCCTGAGAGTTGAGCTCGATCCCGTCTTCGGCCAGGAAGCGATCGAGGTGAGAGCGCACAGCGCGTGAGAACGCCAGCGTGTCGCCCGTGGTGAGGCCGACGTCGCGGATCAGCGCAAGACGATCGCGAAAGTCGTTCGCCAGCTTGCCCAGGTCGCGGCCCTGGCGCGCGGCCGCTTCCACGATGTCGGAGCGACGTCGCAGAGGCTGTGCCGTGGGCGTGGGCGCCGCCCACATATCCACGAACTGCATCTCGAGCAAAGAGGGCGAGGCTGCCACTGCCGGGATCACTCGCTGGCGCTCGGTGAGACGAATCTTGATCGCCACGCCGTCACCGTCCGGCTGCTGGCCAGGTTCCATGTAAGCGGCTATCCACTCGCCGTCGCGGAAGCGCAGGATCGCTTTGCGGAGCAGGCTCTTGTCGCCGGGGTCGGCCTCGAGTTCAGGATCCTCGACTGAGCCGAACACCACGTACTTGATGTCGCGTCCAGGGACCCAGCGCGGTCGCTCGGCGTCGGGCGGGTTGTAGATCGGGTACCCCTGCGGGTCCAGCGATTGAGCGTCCGATGCTCCCTCCTCGAGGCCGCCGTCCAGCCGGTGGACAACGACTTTGAATCGAGGCTGGCGTGGAGGAGGTGCGCCGTTGGTCGCCGGGGTGGGCGTCGCCGCCGCCGTGCCGGCGGGGTTCTGTTCGGGTATCTCCGGGGAGGTGGTCCTGACCTCGCTCACTCGAGGGGCTCCGATGGGGCTGTAACGGGTCCCCGCGAAGTCACGGCGCAGCCTCGGACTTCGTGGGAATTTGGCATGGGTGAGTTCACGGCAGTTGGCCTCGCGGATGCTAGCACCGGGATTAAGCGTTCAATCATCACTCGAACCTTTCGGGCGGCCGGCGGCGATCCAGAACCCACTTGGAGCCCGGCATCCGCTTGGCGACGCCCTTGACTTCGGCCGCGCGCGAAGCCAGCGCGGCGGCGCTCGTGTAACGGCCGGGTTCGGCGATCACGATCCCGATCGATACGGAGACCAGTGGGGCGCGCAGCGTGTTGCCGTTGCGCTCCTCGTACTCGATCCACCCACGCTCCCTGTCCTGCGGGTCGTACAGCGCCGGCACCGCCTCGTCGAATCGCCTGGTCACCTCGGTCGCGATCGTCTCAGCGAGGCTCGGGTCGGTGAGGATCACGAAGTCATCGCCCCCGACGTGTCCCGCAAAATGCCGCGGCGAGTAGTTTGCTTCGAGGACCTCCAACACGATCGTGCTGAGCTTCTTGATCACGTCGTCGCCGCGCAGGAACCCGTAGTGGTCGTTGTAGCTCTTGAAGGCGTCGATGTCCGGATAGAGGCAGGCGAATCTCTCTCCGCTCGCCAGGCGAAGACCCATCTCGCGCAGGATGTCGCTGTTGCCGCTCATACCCGTCAGTGGGTTCAGGTCGCGTGTCGTCGTGGAGCGGCTCATCACGGCGCGAAGCCGTGCGACGAGCTCCTCAGGGATGAAGGGCTTGGTGACATAGTCGTCGGCTCCGGCGAGCAGGTGCTCGACCTTGTCTTTCAACGAGCTGCGCACGGTCAGGAACACGACGGGAATCAGCCGCGTTCTGAAGTCGCCTCGGATCTCCGCCAGGATCTGATCACCCGTCGTATCGCCGAGCATCAGATCGAGCAGGATGATGTCGGGCCGCCTTTCCACCGCGGCGCCGTGAGCGGACCGTCCGTTGGGAATCGGCACGCACTCGAAGCCCGCGCGCTCGAGGACCCGCCTGACAAGTCGAAGCACCTGTTCATCGTCGTCGACCACGAGGACAACTTCGCGATGAGTCAGGGAGGATCGGGCGGCCGGCTCATTCTCGGTCGGGACCTTTACCGTCATGACGCGGTCCCATCAGGGGGAACGTCCCCCTGCGCCAGGGCCGGCTTGGCTGGGCGTCGCAGCTTTTCGGTCAGCACGATGGCGCGCTCCGCCGCCGCGCGGACCTCGACGATGTCGGCCCGCACCGCCTCGGGATCGCCAGTCTCCTCGGCGATCAGCTCGCTGTAGTTGATGATCACAGCGAGCAGGTTGCGGAAGTCGTGGATCAGGATGCGCTCTGCCTCCTCAGACGGATCGTGGCTGGCGTTCAAAGTCGTTTCACCAGTCGCCACTTGTTGACCTCGCCGTCGCGTTCATATCCCAGCTCATCGAGCAGCGAGCGAGCCATCGGGAGGCCGCGTCCGGATTCGCTGAAGGCGTCTGGCATGCCGCGCGAGAGGGAATTGTGAGCGGGTGGTCCCCGATCAACGAACGCCGCGACGGCGCTGCCGTGGTCATGCCGAAGGGTGTATTCGACCGGATGGTCGGTGCCGGCCGGGCGCCCGTGCGTGAGAACGTTGGCCCCGATCTCCGCCAGCGCGATCTCGAAGCGCATGAGGTTGCGGTCGTCCTGGCCTCGACCAGTCGACTCACGCAGCCTTTCAACGGATTCATGAAGCGTCTCCAATCCTTGATCAAGATGGCTGAGCGTGGCATGGAACTCAAATGACTCCGGAGGACTGCCCATGATCAGAATCCAGTGAGGGCTTCCTCGACAGTGGCGAAGTAGGGAAACACGCGGTCCAGGGTGGTCAGCTCGAGCACCACCCGGACCTGCTGGTTGGGTGCGGCGAGCCGCAGGTCGCCCGCTGAGCTGCGGATTTGCTTCAACGCGGCGATCACTGAGCCGAGGCCCGTGCTGTCGACGAAGCTGACGCCCTCGAGGTCGATGACGACCTTGGGGTGGCCGTTCTTGACCGTCTCGCTGATCGCGTCCTTCAATGTGGGAGCGCCGGCCACGTCGAGGCGCCCGGTCGGCGCGACCACCGTCACTCCGTTGTCGGCCTGCCGGGTCTGGACGTCCAGGCTCATTCAGCGTCTCCCATCAGCGTCTCCCAAGGGCGCGGAACACGAAGTTGACTATAGGTCACGGAGTCTCCACTTGAGCCTCTCTACACTGCAGGGCGTGAATGCGCCAGAGGCCGGGCTTCCGGCCCAGCGGCTGCTCATCGTCGACGACGAGGAGCAGCTGGCCAGGCTCATGGAGCGGACCCTGCGCAGCCGCGGCTTCGAATCCGACGTCGCGCTCACCGCGGCGGCGGCCAGGCAGCGGTTCGAGGCCAACGATTACGCGCTCGCCCTGCTCGACGTGCGCCTGCCGGACGAGTCGGGCTACGGGCTGCTCGAAGAGCTGGTCAAGAGACGGCCTGACACCGCCGTCGTGATGATCTCGGGCGTCGACGATCCCGAGCTGGGCAAAGCTGCGCTCGAACACGGCGCGTATTCGTATCTCGTGAAGCCGGTCGGCGCGACTCAGCTCTACCTCGTGGTCGTCAACGCGCTGCAGCGTCGCAGCCTGGAGCTGGACCATCGGGCCACCCTGCACCGGCTGGAAGGCATGCTCGACGAGCGGAGTGGGCAGATGCGCCGCGCTGTCGAGCTTCAGGTCGGCATGCTGCCGGCCTCGCCATTGGCGGGAGACGGCTTCGAGCTCGCTGCTCACTTCACGGCCGCCAAGGAGATCAGTGGCGATTTCTATGACTGGTACCGCCAGGACACGGGCCAGCTCGTCTTCACGCTCGGCGACGTCATGGGCAAGGGCCTGCCTGCCGCATTGATGATGGCGACCGCGCGCGCCGCTCTACGCGGCTCAGCCGGAATCCAGCAGCTCGACGCCGGCATCAAGCGCGCGTCCGAGGTGATGGCCGCGGCGCTCGAGGTGAACCACGCGTACGTGACGGTTTTTCACGCAGCTTTCGAGCCGCCAACTGGCGAGCTGCGCTACGTGGATGCCGGGCACGGCCACGCGCGACTGCTCCGAGGTTTGACCGGACAGGAGACCCTTCCGTTGCGCAGCGCGCCGATCGGCATATTTCCCGACAGCCAGTTCGCCGTCGGGACTGTGACCATGAACCCAGGCGACACGCTGGTGGTTTTCTCCGACGGGCTGCTCGAGCTGCGACCCGACCTTGCGACCAAGGACATCCCTCTTCCTTATGAAGCTCGCCGGGCGGGGACGGCTCAGGAGCTGGTCGACATCCTGGCCCAGGGCTCGAAAGGCCGCGACCTCTTCGACGACGTCACGGTGCTGGCTCTCAGGCGGCTATGAACGTGGGTACAGCAGTCGAACGGTTGCGATAGCCACCCCGGCTCCCACCAGCTGAGCCAGGATGAACGGAATCACTGAACCTGGCGCGATCCCGGCAAAGGTGTTGCTCAGGGTGCGGGCGATGGTCACCGCTGGATTCGCAAAGCTGGTCGATGCCGTGAACCAGTACGCGGCTCCGATGTAGAGGCCGACCGCCGGGGCCGCGAGCGATGACCGGCCAGTCCGCGTCAATGAAAAGACAACAAGGACGAGACCGAAGGTGGCCACGCCCTCGGCGAACCACAGTCCTGGACCAAAGCGAGGCTTCGTCGAGATCTCCACGGCCGGCAGCGAGAACATCAGGTTGGCCACCAACGCACCCACGACCGCCCCAGCGAATTGCGCGACCACGTAGGAGGCAGCCGCGGCGGCGGTCAGGCCTCCAAGCACCGCGTCGGCGACGGAGATCAGAGGATTGAGGTGGGCGCCTGAAACGGGGCCGAAGGCCATGATGATGGCGACCAAGGCGGCGGCCGTGGCGACAGCGTTCTCAAGCAGTTCCAGCCCGCTTTCGTGCGGGCTGAGCCGCTCAGCGGCGATCCCGGACCCCACGATTGCCGCGAGCAGCATGGCGGTGCCGATGAATTCCGCCACAAGGCGGCGCGACAGGGGAGCCGGCTGCATGCGCGGCTTACGTACGCTCGGCAGCGAGTTCGTCGATCAGAACCTTCACCCTGGCGTCGATCTGGTCGCGAATCCGTCGAACTGTTGGAAGGTCCTGCCCGGCCGGATCATCGAGCTCCCAGTCCTGGTAGCGCTTGCCAGGGTAGATCGGGCAGGCGTCTCCGCATCCCATCGTGATCACGACGTCGGCGGCTTTGACGAACTCGTTGCTGAGGGGCTTGGGAAACTCCTGGCTGAGGTCGACGCCGATCTCCTCCATCGCCTCCACCACTCGGGGGTTGAGCTCGGCGGCGGGCGTGCTGCCGGCGGAGCGCACGTGGACTCTTCCCTCGGCTCGCTTATTGAGCAGGCCGGCCGCCATCTGGCTCCGCCCAGCGTTTTGGACACAGACGAAGAGAACCTCGGGAACGTCCTTTTGAATCGTGCCCTCCGATTGGGCTAGAGCGCGCAAGCGCTCACGCGCAAAGCGGTTGACGAAGATGGGCACAAACTGAGGGGCTTTGGATCTGACAGGGCCTCGAGGGACTCACGGACGAAGCGGTCCACGGTCGCTTCGGAGAATATGCCTCGGAACTCTTCTTCAAGGCCCTGCACGCCGCGCTCGATGTGCCGAAGGGTGATCGGGTCGAAAACCTGGCTCATGTTTGGTCCTCCGTCTCCGAGCTGACTTTCGGTACAGCAGGTCCGCATAGAAGTCGTCAACGCGGAGCTCGATTTCGTCTGCTACTCGGCCGAATGCCCTGGCCACGGCGCTGCTGCCTCGTGCTGCAACCGGGTCGGGGATGCTCCAATGCACCAGGCGTGGCGCGCCGTTCAACTTGATTGGGCCCGATCGCGCGATATCGCACAAGCTCACCACATGGTCGAAGGCCTGTCCGGCCAGCTCGCCAACGGACTTCGATCGCAGATTGCCCGCGCGAACGCCGCGCTCGCGAAGGACTTTGTAAACCTGCGGGTGCACACCCACGGGCCGCGTTCCTGCGCTGCGCACGAGTAAACGCCTCCCGCCCCGCTCTCGGAGTATTGCCTCCGCGATCTGAGACCGCGCGCTGTTGCCCGTGCAGAGAAACAGGACCGACACCAGGCGGCCGGCCGATCGCGGCTCTTTCGACAAGCCGGCAGTCAGAACCTCAGCGCCTGGATTGATTTCGGATAGCGCACCCAGCAGGCCGGCAGTCACTGCGCGGCGATCAAGGCTGTAGTAGACGTCGCGGCCATCAGCCGAGCTACGCCGCTCGCGAACGAGGCCGGCGTCGCGCAGAAGGCGCAGGTGATACGAAACCAGGTTCTGTGCTGCCCCTGTCGCGGCGATCAGTTCGCCGACCTTCAGATCGGAGTTGCTCAGATGGCCGAGAAGCTGCCAGCGGAGCTCATGGCCAAGCAGCTGGAGAGTGGTTGCCACGCCAAAATCATATCAAAGGGATTTGATATGATTTGCCTGGGAGTGTCGCTACGTCCCCGCCAGAGGGACGGTAGATAGGCCCGCGCTCAGACGGCTTTAGCGGAGGCCAGCCAGCGTTCCAGCACAGCCGCGACGACGTGAAGCTTGATCGGCTTCGAGATGTAGTCGTCCATCCCAGCTGCGAGGCAGCGTTCGCGATCTCCTGACAGTGCGTCGGCGGTCATGGCGATGATGGGCACGCGTTTCTTGGCACCCTCCCTACCCCGGATAAGTCTCGTCGCCTCGTACCCGTCCATCTCCGGCATCTGGCAATCCATCAGCACGGCGTCGTACTGCATACGCTCGACAAGGCTCACGGCCTCCGCGCCGTTGGCGGCGACGTCGGCGCGGTAGCCAAGGCGCTCGAGCATCCTGACGGTTACCTTCAGGTTGGCCGCGTTGTCCTCGACGACGAGAACCCGCAACCACTGGCGCGATGGATCCGGCGGGCCGAGCTCCATCCCCGCCGCCGGTTCCTCCGCGCGGGCCGATCGTTCCGCGAGCAGAGTGTGAAGGACATCGAAGAGCTGCGAAGGCCGCACCGGTTTGATGAGCTCGGCATCGACGCCGGGGACCGGGACGGCCGACTGGCCGGCCGAGGTCAGGAGAATCACGACAAGCTCCTTCAACCGCTCGTCGGCGCGGATCTCGCTCGCCACCGCGCGGCCGTCCATCCCCGGCATCATCATGTCTACGATCGCCACCGCGAAGGCATCGTCGCCGCGCGCTGCGACCTGCATTTCCTGCAGCGCTTCGCGGCCGCTGCCGAAACTGCGCTCGCGCAGGCCCCACGAGCTGAGGTAGCGCTGGAGGATCGTGCGGTTCGTCCGGTTGTCATCGACCACCGCGACGAACGTGCCGGCAAGGCTGACAGCCCGCCGTGGCGGTTGGGTCTTGCCCTTGGCCTCGCGAAACAGGGCGCTGAACCAGAACCGGCTGCCGGCGCCCTTCTCACTCTCGACGCCGATCTCGCCGCCCATGAGCTGCGTGAGCATGCGGGCGATCGCAAGGCCGAGGCCTGTCCCACCGTGCTTTCGCGTCGTCGAGCTGTCGACCTGCGAGTAAGTCGAAAAGACGCGCGCCTGCTCCTCTGGAGTAAGCCCGATGCCCGTGTCGGAGACCTCGAAGTGGATCTCCACTCCGGGACCACTGCTCTCGTGACGTCGCACCCGCACCACGACCTCGCCTGAATCCGTGAACTTGATCGCGTTTGCGACCAGGTTGATGAGCACCTGGCGAAGCCGGCCTGGGTCCCCGATCGCGATGTCGGGAACGTAGTCGCCGACGTCGAGGACAAGCTCGATCCCCTTGTTTGTCGCAGCTTCGGCGAAGAGCGCGACCGCCTCTTCCGTGACATCCTTGGGGCTGAAATCGATCGTCTCCAGGCGAACGCCGCCCGCCTCGATCTTCGAAAAATCGAGGATGTCGTTGATGATCTCGAGCAAGGCGTCGCCGGAGCTGCGAACCGTCTCGACGTATTCGCGCTGCTCAGGCGTCAGCTCTGTCTCCAGCAGGAGTCCGGTCATGCCGATGACACCGTTCATCGGCGTGCGGATCTCATGGCTCATCGTGGCGAGGAACTCGGACTTGAGGCGCGTGAGCTCCTGCAGCTCCTGGTTGCGCTGCGACAGGTCCGCGAGCAGCTCCGATTTGGCCCCTTCCGCGGCGGCGGCTGCGGAGCGATTCTTCTCGAGCTGGATCACGACGCGCCGGACCAGGATGCCGAACGCGACGAGCAGCAGGGCCTCGAGCAATGCGGCCGCGGGGTCGCCGGCCGCCGGGTTGACCACCGTCACGAGGATGAGGTCGGCGACGGCAAGCGCGGCGCCAATGGCGAACTCGACCGACGAGTAGTACAGCGCGAGGAAGATCAAAGGAAGCAGCACGAACGGGAAGGCGCGGACGATGCTCAGGCCGAACTGGACCTCCAGCCCGAATGCGACCGCCAGGCCGCCAATCGGCGAGATGGCGTGCAGGTATCTCGGGATGCGCTCCCAGGGCAGCAGCACCAGGGCGCTCATCAGGGCCGTGATCAGGATGGAGGCGGCCAGGCCGAACTCCGATCCTCCCCACAGTGGATACAGCGCCATGCCAAAGCCGACCACCACGGGCGCAGCCGTGAGGAATCTGTTGTGAGCCCCGGTGCCGATCTGGGTCGCCAGCGGTACCAGCACGAGCAGGATCCCAAAGGCCGCGGCCCCGGCCAGCACCGGGGAAGCGATCGCCGCCGAATAGCCGTGCAGGCTGACCAGGCCGACGATCGCAAGCCCGAGGAACGGATAGACGCGTCGGCTCAATCCGTCGGCTTGTAGTGGCGTGTTCAGGGCGTTCAAGTTCAGCAGCCGGGCGCTCAGCTTAGAGTGTCGCGCTCCCGAAGTTCCTTGAATTTCCTGCCGACCTCGGGATCGCGACACTTCACTTAAGAAGGGTCTGGGCGAAAGGGGCCGCGGCTACACTTTGCGTTCTGCGCACCTTCCATCCCGCCAGGGGGGGCGAGGTTTCAGAGGTGTCGCCAGGCGCCCGTCCACGGACAGCCGCGAAGCCGTCGTGGACCCGGGGCTTGGTGCGTCGAGCGACGCCCTTGGCCGCCATCGCCGCCGTCTTCGCCGTCCAGGCCGCGGCCGGGGCGGGTCCGGTGCTTGCCTTCCCGCTGTATCTGACGGTGATCCTCCTCACCGCGCTCCAGCTCAGCCGGACGGAGTCGCTTGTCACCGCAGGGCTGGCCGCGGTCGCAATTCTCATACCTCCATTTGTCGAGGGCGACCTTCCCGGCAACATGGTGTCCGCCTTGCTGCTGGCGGTTGTGCTCATGGCCGCCGCCGTGGCGATCACCGGCGTTGTGCGCCGGGTACGCGAAACAGCAGCCCGGGCTCAGCGCCATACCGACGACATCGCAGCCAGCGAAGAACGGCTGCGCATGATGCTCGAGGCGGCGATGGTCGGACTGGCCCTGGTCGACGCCGAAGGCCGGTGGGTCCAGGTCAACGAGAGGCTCGGGATGATCCTGGGCCGCCACCGCGACGAGCTGCTGCACCTGCCCATAGAAGAGGTCACGGCGGAGAACGATCGTGCCGTGCTGGGTGAGGCGCTGGCCCTGCTGCGCAGCGGCGACATCGTCCGGTGGGAAGCGGAGCTCAACCAGATCCGAGGCGATGGCACCCGGGTGCCGGTTGCGATTGCGATCGGGACGGCGCCAGGGCACATCCCCGGCGAGACGTTGCTCCTCGTCCAGGAGAGCGACATCTCGGCTCGGAAGCGCCTCGATGGGCTGCGCGACTGCCTGGTCGCCGTCCGCCGCGTGATCGTCGGCGGGGCGACCTGGGAGCAGGCGGTGCCGCAACTGCTGAGCAGCCTGTGCGCCTATCTCGACCTGGACCTGGCCCAGTTCTGGGCGGCGGACCCTGACCGGCAGGCGCTGCGCGTGCGGCATTACTGGCACCGGGATCCAGAGGGTTTCGAGATCTTTAGGGAACACAGCCGTGCGGCGGCCATCCCGATGGGCTTCGGATTGCTTGGCCGGGTTTGGCAGTCAGGGGTGGTGGCGGCCCTTGAGAACCTGTCCGAAGCAAACGATTATTCGAGCTCCGACGTCGCGCGCGCGGCCGGCCTGAAGTCGGTCATCGCCATCCCCGTCGTCGACAGCGGCGTCGTGATCGGCGTCATCGAGCTGCTCGCAGGACACCCGCGCAGCATCGAGGACGACGAGGTCACGATGCTTTCGACGGTCGGTGTTGAGATCGGGCAGTTCATCCGCCGGTCGGACACAACGCAAGCTCTCCGGCGCAGCGAAGCGGACCATCGCGCGATCTTCGAGCGGTCTCCGATCGGCATCGTGCGCATCAGCGGCGAGGGCGACCTGGTCGAAGCCAACCCGGTGTTGCTGGCGATGCTCGAATACGACTTCGAGACCATGCGCGGCAGCGCGTGGCCCGCCCTCCTGCGCGCGTATGACCAGGCCGCCTCCCGTCAGCGCCTGGCGCCACTTCTCGCCGGGATAACATCCGGCGGCAGCGTGCAGGTGCGCGCTGGGACCGGCGGCGGAAAGTGGCTGTGGCTCCAGCTGACCGCGACTTCGATCCCGGACTCGAGCGGCAGGCCGGAGCACCTGCTGGTGATGATCGAGGACGTGACCGCGGTGCGCGAGACTTCGGATCAGCTCGCCGAAGCCCTCGAGTCGCAGCGCGGCGCGAATGCCAACCTCGAAAAGCTCGACCGCACCAAGACCGAGTTCCTGTCCATCGTGAGCCACGAGTTCCGGACGGCCCTGACCGGGATTCAGGGCTTCAGCGAGCTCATTCGCGACGGCGGTCTCGAGCCAGACGAGGTGCGCGCGTACGGCGGCTACATATTCAATGACGCGGACCGGATCAACCGCCTGATCGGGGACATGCTGGACCTCGATCGGATGGAGTCGGGCCGGATGAGCATTCGCACCGGTGACGTGGACATCAACGAGGTCTTGAGCGAAGCCATGACAAGGGCGGGCACATCGGCGTCAACGGTCGAGTTCAAGGGCGACCTCGACCCGCGACTCCCGATCGTCGTGGGCGACCGGGACAGGCTGATCCAGGTGGTCAGCAACCTGGTCAACAACGCGATCAAGTACTCACCGGACGGCGGCACCGTCACCCTTTCCACGCGCGCCGAGGGCGGGTATGCGCTGGTCAGCGTGACGGACACCGGGCTTGGCATCCCGCCGGATGAGATCGGCCATGTATTCGAGCGCTTCCGCCGGGTGCGGAGCGGAGCCGCGCAGTCGATTCCTGGGACTGGCCTGGGCCTCACGATCGTTAAGCAGATCGTAGAGATGCATGGGGGCAAGATCTGGGTTGAGAGCGCGGTCGGTCACGGGTCGGCTTTCCACTTCACCGTCCCCCTGGTTGCGGAAAACGTCACCCCGCTTCAGCGCCGGCATGCCTGAGGAGGCGGATACGGGTGCGACAGGGCCTTTCACGGTGCTGGTGGCTGATGACAACGATGTGGCCCAGCGCCTCTGCAGGCGGGTGCTCGAGAAGGCGGGTTACCAGGTGCTGATCGCGGCGGACGGCCTGCAGGCGGTCGAGGTCGCTCTCAACCAGCACCCATCGATGATCCTCATGGACGTCGCGATGCCCGGGATCGACGGGCTGGAGGCCATGCGGCGGATCAAGGCGGAGCTACCGGAGATGCCGATCGTGATCGCGAGCGCGCACTCGATGGCGAGCGATCGTGAGCGCTTCCTCGCCGCCGGCGCCGACAACGTGCTCAGCAAGCCTTTCCGGCTCGCCGACCTGGTCGCGATCGTCGCCAAGCTAGCCCTGGACCGCAAGTGAAGGATCTCACCGGCACCAGGATCGGCCAGTACGAGATCGTCGAGCGCCTCGGCGGCGGCGGGATGGCCGTCGTCTACCGGGCGGTTCAGCAGCCGCTCGGCCGCGAGGTGGCGCTCAAGGCGCTCTCCTCGGAGCTGTTCCAGGACGACGGGTTCGTCAAGAGGTTCGAGACCGAAGCCAAGACGCTCGCCAAGCTCGACCACCCCAACATCCTTCCGATCTATGACTTCGAGCTGAGCGACGGCGTCGCCTACCTGACGATGCCGCTCATCCGCGGCGGCACGTTGAGGGACATCCTGAACCGCGGGCCGCTCGACACGCTGACCGCCTGGCGCTACCTGCGGGAGATCGGCGACGGCTTGCAGCACGCACACGACGCCGGCATCGTCCATCGCGACCTCAAGCCGACCAACGTCCTCATCCATGCCGATGGCCGGGCGATGCTGGCCGACTTCGGGCTGGCTCGCGGCGCCGGCCAGCCGACGCACCTGACGACGATCGGTCTTGCCATCGGGACGCCGGGCTACATGGCGCCGGAGCAGGTGATGGGCCACGACGTGGACAAGCGCGCCGACATCTACGCGATGGGCGTGCTGACCTTCGAGATGCTGACCGGCCGCCTTCCGTTCATCGGCTCGAACCGCATGGAGGTCGCGTACTCGACCGTCAACGCGCCGATTCCCTCCGCCGTCAAGCTCAACGCGGCGCTGCCCGACGAGCTCGACCAGCTGCTCGCCAAGGTGCTCGCCAAGGATCCGGCGGAGCGGCCGCAGACCGTGCGCGAGCTGCTGGCGCTGATGGCCCGACTGCCGCAGCGCCGGCAGCAGAGTTCCGCGGCACCGGGCGCGCAGGGGGCCGTGGCGATGGCGCCCTCTCGTCCGGGCGCGACGGTCGAGCCGGCGACCGCCGCCAATATGCGGGTGTTGGCGCCGGCGCCTCCCCCGCTGCCGCTGCACGGCTCGCCCATCCCGACGCCGACCGCGGTCGGCGGGTCGGCGATCAGGACACTCGAGATGATGGGCGTCAAGGCATCGCGGGCGCGGGGCCGCTTCATCCTGAATTCACACGTGAGCAACCTGGTCCACGTTGCGCGTGACGTGACCGGCGACCGGTGGCCGGAGATCGCCTACGCGGCGGGGCTCGTGCAGTACGTCGAGCAAGACCCGCCGAACGACGAGCAGCTCTCCTCGCCCGTGGAGTCCCTGAGCCGCTTGAACGAGGCGTTTGAGACGGTATACGGTCCCGAGGCCGAGGACATGATCCGGAGCTGGGCACGCCGGGCCACGGAACGCTGGCTCGCCGAGGGCCGGCATGGTATGGGCGGGCAGCGACGCCTGGTTCCCGGGCGCCAGCGCAAGCTTGCCGGGGTCGTCAAATCGTTCACCGAGGCCATGGACAACGTGCGTGGTGAGCACACGCACGCGTGGCTGCAGGTGGACGAGCACCAGTTCTGGCTCGTCAACTTCTCGAACATGTTCGCCCTCGGGCGGATCAAGACGGTGAAGTCGTGCCACATCTGGACCGCCACCATCGAAGCCATCCTCCGCTGGGCCGGCCTGGCGAACGACTGGTACGTGGAGGAGGTCGAATGCGGCTCGGTGACCGGCACTTTCGACTGCGTTTTCGCCATCCGATCAGTCGAAACGTAGGGTCCGGATTCGGACCGGCCGGTGTGACGCAAATCACGTTAAGCAACCACTGTTTATTACGCGTGCTATTACGCGGCCCGAGTTAACATCGGTTTGGCCGAGATGGTTCGGCCCATCAAATCGCCCTCCCTCCTTTCTGAAGGTCCTCCGCCGACGGGTGGTGGACCTTCTTTTTGTATGAGAAGGAACCTCGGCGCGGTCCCCTCTCACCGGGGCAGTTCGGGCTCGGTTCCCCCCACCCGGCGCTTTACCCCACGAAGTCTTCGACTTCGCGGGGGCCCCTAAAGCGCGCCGACCTCCCCGGCAAGCGGGGAGGTAACTGGCCCATTGGGCGCGTTACCGCCGGCGTGCGGGTAGATTTCCCTAGTGGGGCGGTTTGGGATTGACGTCACTGCTTGCTGGCGGCCCCTGCGCGTGGGCATGACCACGGTCGCGGTCGAGCTGTCGAAGGCGCTCGTGGCCAACAAGGGTGAGGACGACATCACGCTCCTGTGCAGCCGCGAGCGGCCGCCCGCGCTCGCCGGCCTCGAATGCGAGGCGGTCCTGTCCCCCTACCGGCACGAGGTCCTATTGAAGGCACGCTGGCTACCCAGCGTCGAGCCGCAGCTGGGCTGCGACGCGATCCTCTATCCGTACTGGCCGAGCCCGCCATTTCGCCATAAGGACGCTCCGCCCGCGGCGATCTTCGTCCACGACCTTGCCTTCCGCATCCGGCCGCAAGAAGTCCCGTGGCAGCAGCGCGCCTACCTGGGCACCGTCCTCGGGCCAGCCCTGCGTCACGCTGCGGCGGTGCTGGTGCCGTCTGGGTCCGCGCGGCGCGACCTGCTCGACCTCTACAGGGTCCCCGGGCTGGAATCGAAGGTCTCCGTGATCGCCGAGGGCCTCCCGCCGGACGTGCCCGCGGGCCCGTTGCCCGACGGCATCGAGCCAGGCTTCATCCTTGCGGTCGGCACCGTCGAGCCACGCAAGAACTACCCACGGCTGCTTGCCGCGTTCCGGCAGCTGCGAGCCGGGCGAGGGTCATCGCCGTTCACCGTCAACGGCCGGCCAGGTCTGCCGCAGCTGGTGATCGCCGGCCGTCCCGGCTGGGCGTACGGCGACACGCTTCAGCGCATCGCCGCGGAGCCGGGCGTCCGCTACCTGGGCCACGTCGACGAGCCGACCCTCACAGCGCTGTACGAATCCGCATCGGTCCTGGCCTTCCCGAGCCTTTACGAGGGATTCGGGCTTCCCCTGCTGGAGGCCATGTCCCGCGGTGTACCGGCCGTGGTCGGTGCGGCGGGGGCGCTTCCAGAGCTGGCGCTGGGGGCGGCCATCACGGTGAATCCCGATGACGTCGATGCGATCGCCGGGGCGCTGGAACGGCTCCTCTCCGACGAGCAGCTGCGGCAGCACCTCGGCTCGGAGGGCAAGCGCCGCGCCGCCGACTTCACATGGGCCCGGGCGGCCGAGCAGACATTGGAAGTCCTGCGCCGGATCGGAAACACAACCCAGCGTAAAGTCGCTTAAGTGGTATGTACTGGGATCAACTGGACAGGACGCGGCCACTAGGGTGAAAGAGCGGATCTCGGTCCTCGCGCTGCTTGCGGGGAACCGGCATGACTACTTGCACATGGCTCGGCCGCTGTTGAGGGCGCTGGAAGCGACGCAGCACTTCAACGTCGAGGTGGTCACCGAGGCGGAGAACCTGTCAGTCGCGGGGCACGCGCGGGTGTTGCTGGCGGCGAGCGATCACGCGCTGCGTCCGGGCCAGGCATCCGAGCTGACGGACTTCGTGCGCGGTGGCGGCGGCCTCGTCGTCCTTCATGGCACCCTCGCTGTGTGGGCTGAAAGTGGTGAGCTGGGCGAGCTGGCTGGCTGGACTCCGAGCGGGCCGGGGCCACTGACCGAGCTCGTCATCCGGCCGGATCCCTCGCACGCAGTGACGGCGCGCCTGGGGCCCGAGCTCAGGGTGCGCGACGAGCTCTACTTTTCGGAAGGGCCGCCGGGCGACGCGTCGGTGTTGCTGCGAGCTAGCTGGCGCTTCACCGAGCAGGTCGTCGCGTTCGAGCGTCGCGTTGGGGATGGACGTTTCGTGCACCTCGGACTCGGCCACGACCCGTCGACCTATGAGCTGGAAGGTTTTCAAAAGCTGGTGCAGCGGGCGTTGATGTTCGCCGCCGGCTACGCGGCAGCGCAGACCGTCGGCGTCGGCCTCATCGGCTACGGCGCCATCGCCGAAGCGCACGCCAGGTCGGTCACCGCCACGCCAGGATTGATGCTCGCCGCGGTCGCCGACATTTCAGACGAGCGCCGCAAGACGGCAGCTCGCGAATGGTCGGTGCGGACGCATTCGCGCACGGAGGACATGCTCGAAGACCCCGAGGTCGGACTGGTCGTGGTCGGCACTCCACCAAGCGTCCATTCCGATTCCGTGCTGGCGGCGCTGCGCGCCGGCAAGCACGTCGTGTGCGAGAAGCCGTTCGCGCTCCGGGTCGAGGAGGTCGACCGCATGATCGATGCGGCGGCCGCACACGGCCGAGTCCTAACAGTGTTCCAGAGCCGGCGCTGGGATCCTGACTACCTCGCGCTTCGCGAGGTCGTGCGTTCAGGGCGAATCGGAGATCCCTTCTACCTCGAATCATTCATCGGCGGCCACGACCCTCCATGTGACTTCTGGCACAGCCACGAGCCGATCTCGGGGGGAACGATCTACGACTGGGGGTCGCATTACTTCGACTGGATTTTGCAGCTGATTCCCGATTCGGTTCGCACCATCTCAGCCAACGCCCACAAACGCGTTTGGCACGACGTCACCAACTCCGACCAGGTGAGGGTCGATCTGACCTTCGCCGGCGGTGCCCAGGCGAGCTTCCTGCAGTCGGACATCGCCGCCGCCCGCAAGCCGAAGTGGTACGTGCTGGGCACGCGCGGCGCCGTCGTCGGCGAGTGGCAGGCGGAGGCAGTGCCGGCAGACTTCCCGGCGCGGGTGAAGGTTTTTCGAGCCAGTGGCGGCGGCTCGCACGAGGAGCTGCTCGCGCTCGCGCCACGCGATGAGCACGGGTTCTACCGCAACCTGGCCGACCACCTTGGCTGGGACGAACCGCTGGCCGTGACCCCGCACGAGGCGCGTCGAACGGTGGCCGTCATGGAGGCGGCCACCCATTCGATCGCTCGGGGCGGCGCTCAGCTCGAGGTCGACATATAGCAGCGCGCCACGAACGCCCGCTCGGCGAGAACGAATCAATAGGCTGGGGGGTGCTCGGCGCCGCGTGGATCGCAAGCGGGGCGGTGCTGCCGGCGATCGCGGCGTCGAAAAACGGCCGCGTGGCCGCCATCGCGAGCCGTGATCCGCAGCGCGCGCGGCAGTTGGCCGAGGCGTACCCAGGGGCGAAGGCGTCCGAGACTTATGACGCCCTGCTCGCCGACCCTCATGTCGACGCCGTCTACATCCCTCTCGTCAACAGCGTGCACAAGGAATGGACGCTTCGCGCTCTGGCCGCCGGCAAGCACGTGCTGTGCGAGAAGCCACTCGCGATGAATGCACAGGAGGCCGAGGAGATGGCTTCGGCTGCGGGGTCTGCCGGCAAGCACCTGATGGAGGCGGCCATGTACCGCTTTCATCCCCGGACGCGAGCTTTCATCGACGCGCTACGCGACCCGATGTACGTTCAGGCCAGTTTCGGATTCACGCTCAAGGGCACATTCAACTACCGGTTTCAAGCCCCCCTCGGCGGGGGTGCCCTGCTCGACGTCGGCTTCTACGTGGTGAGCGTCGCCCGCTGGATCCTCGGAGAGCCGTCACACGTGCTTGCGCGATCACGACTCGTCGATGGAGTGGACATGACGACCAGCGCGCTGCTTCAGTTCCCCGGTGGCCAGAC